>CAZCJG010000001.1:0-32997 GCA_964498575.1 uncultured Anaerolineales bacterium
GGACCTTGTCGGGATGCAACGCGCTGTAGCACAAGCTGAAGGTCCCGCCCTGGCAAATCCCCAGCAGGTTGATCGAAGGCTGGCCGCTCCGGGCGCGGATCACGTCGACGCAGCGGTCGATGTAGCCGTTGATGTAGTCGTCCAGCGTCAGCCAGCGATCACCACGGGTGGGGTAGCCCCAGTCGATCAGGTAGACGTCCAGCCCCAGGCGCAATAGGTTGTGCACCAGCGAGCGGCCCTTCTCCAGGTCGACCATGTAGGGCCGGTTGACCAGGGCGTAGTTGATCAGCAGCGGCACCGGCCGCGGCGTCTCGACTACCGGCGTGTAGCGGTACAGCGTCAGCTTGTCCTCGCGGTAGACCGCCTCGCGCGGCGAGAAGCCGACCTGGATGTCGTCGGCGTCGATCCGCGACAGCGCCTCGATGCCCGCGACCGTGCGCCGGCTCATCTCGGCCAGCTCGCGCACGAAGGTCTCCGGGCTGATGGCAAGCACGGGGGATATCATGCGGGACCTCCGGGCGTCTGTTCTCCGGGCGTCTGACGATCGCTTCGCCGGCGGCTGGGGCGCTTGGCGGCCTTGAGCGCCGCCATCTCGCCGCGCAGCGCGCGCAGCTCGCCGCGCAGGCGGTAGATCTCGCGGAAGGCCTCGTCGAGCTCGCTGCGCGAGGCGATGTCGGTCGTCTTGAGGAAGGTTTCGACCACGGCGCGCTCGGCCTGGCGGTAGCGCATCGCGGCGTTGAGCATCCTGCCCTGGGCCGCGGCGTAGGGTTCCGAGCGGAAGGCTTCCTCCATCGAGGCGTCGGTGACGGTCGTCCACAGCGTGGTGAGCTCGCGCAGCGACGAGATCGGCTTGCCGGCCTCGGCGCGCGCCTTGAGCGCCTCGAACACCGCGGCCGAGGCATCGGCCCAGGCCTCGCCGACGATCAACTGGTATTCCGCGACGGCGCGGCGGTAGTCGATCCAGGCGTCGAAGCCGCCCAGCAGCTCCTCCTCGAACTCGCGCGTCATGCCCAGGCTCGGGCTTTCGAGCAGCCGGCCGCCGGTGTGCTCCCAGGCGTCCCAGTAGAGGCGCGACAGCCCGGCGAAGGCCGAGCCGTCGCCGGAGATCGCCGAGGAGATGTGCCCCGGCGCCTGGCGCAGCGACTGCGCCCAGGGACCGACCAGGCGCCCCACGGTCTCCAGATACAGCCGCCACAGCTCGGCGGTGTCGCCGGCGATGGCGGCGTAAGCGGTGGGATCGACCGTCCAGCCACGCTTGACCTGCTCGCGGTAGCCGTCGATCGCCGCCTGCCAGTCCTGCCCGGCCGCGACCTGGGCCGAGAGCGTCTGCCAGGCCTCGGTCATCAAGCGCGTGTAGCGGAACACCAGGTCGTGCGTGGCCAGCAGGCCGGACGCGACGTCCTTGACCACCGGCTCGCTGCCTGCCGTCCACGCCCCCATCGCCTGCTCGGCGAGGCGGCGCCACTGCTCGGCGAGCAAGAGCATGGGATCGGTCGAAGCCGTCTGCCCGGCGGCACCGCGCCCGGCAGGTCCGGGACCCGGGTTGGGGAACGGCGTACCGGGCGGCGCGCCAGCCGGGGACGATCCAGCGGCTGAGGCGGGTCCCGACGCGGCCGCCATCCCGGCGCTCGCGGTCTGGGCGGTGCCGGCGGTAGCGGCTGCCTGCGCCATATCGGCCCACGCCTGCCACATGTTGCGGCCGGCTTCGCCCCACAGGTTGACCATCGACTCGGTCTGGGCCTGCCAGGGATTCACTGGGCTGTTGTTGTTCACTTGGCTGTTGTCGTCCATTGCCTCAGCCACGCCTGCTGCATCTCCGCCAGTTGGCGGGCGGTCGCCTGCCAGGCGCCGAGCATGTCGCGGTCCGCCGCGCCCCAGGCACCGCTGCCGCCCGGATCCAGGCCGCGCATCGCCTCGAACCAGCTTGCCCAGAGCTGCCGCTGCGAGGCGATCCAGGCCTCTACCACCGCCTTGCCCTGGGCCGCCCAGGTCTCGACATCCGCCGCCGCGCCGGTGGTCGGCGCGGCCTCCGCCCAGCGCGCGGCCCAGGCCGCCTGGGCATCCAGGGCTCCGTCGATCGCGGACTTCCAGGCATCCAGCGTCGACTGCCAGGCAGTGCTGGCCGGCGGGTGCCCGGCCACCGCCTTCGACCAGCCGTCGAGAATCTGCGCCTGGGCATCGAGCCAGGCGCGGGTCATGTCATTGGTCTGCTGGGTCCAATCCACCATCCGGGCCTCCCCCGCCGCCTTCGGATCGAATCAGTTCGCGCCCTTCGCGCCTTCGCGTGAGACGACCTTCACAGTATACACAAACAAGAGAGGGCACGGCGAACCGTGCCCTCTTCTCAATCCCACCAACTAGGCCTTGGCCCGCGTGCGGGTGCCGTTGGCCGGGGTCTCGGCCGCCGCCTGGACGACTTCGGTGGCCTGCTGCATGATATCGTTCATCTGCTCCTGGGCGACCTGGGCCTGCGCCTGCATCGCGCGGCCGGTCTCGCTGGCGAAGGCGCGCGTCGCCTCGGCCATCGAGCGGGTGAGCTGGGTCGCCAGGTCCGCGTTGGCCTTGAGCTGAGTCTGCCAGAGCTGGGCGCTCTCGATCACGAGCTTGTGCTCGCGCCCGGCGATCTCGCCCGCGCGCCGGTTGGCCTCGGCCCACAGCTTGCCATTGTGCTCGCGCAGCGCGAAGGCGCTGTCGAGCTGGTGCTGGGTCGCCTCGACCACGAAGCCGTTCCAGGCCTGCAGCGCGTCCTGCCACTGCTTCAAACCGGTCCGGAAGCTCTCGTTCATCGTCTGGTACATCGGCTGGGTTTCGTTCATCGTTGGTTCTCCTTGGTAGGGTTGATGGGCCAAGTGTAGCGAGCAGGAGTTACAGTGGAGTTACGGGCGCCGCGGAACCCCCGCCCGCCGCCGGGTGTCTTTCCTGATAGCATGGTCCCGCCACCTTCCCACCTGATCCCGCGCGGTGCGCGCGCACCCATGACGCGCGCCATCGCCTTGGGCGCGGCCGCCGCTCTCGGCGTCCTCGACCTGGTCCTCGCGCCGGGCGCGCCACACCCGCGCGCCGCCGGAGCCGCCGTGTGGTCCAGGCCAGCGCCGCCGGCAACCGCCCAGGGCCAGCCGGCCCGCGCCGCGCTCCCGGCCCGCGGCTACGCCGTCGTGGCGTCCTGGCCGCTGCCCCCACGCCCCTTGCCGCACACCCCCGACTTCGAGCCGCTGGATCTGGCGCTCCTGCCCGACGGGCGCCTGCTGGTCGCCGACGCCGCCAACAACGCGGTGCTCGCCTTCGATCCGGAGGGCCGGTTGGCCGGGAAATGGACCTTCGACGGCCAGCCCGGCACCCGTCCCTGTGCCGCTACGCCGATCGCTTTGGCCCTCGGCGCGGGCGAAGGGCCGGTCTATGTGCTGTGGGCGTTGCACGAGGCAGCCGCAGCGCCGGGGATCGGAATGCTGCACCAGCCGGCCCAGGCGCCGGGAGCCGGGGTGCTTGAATCGCGCACCTTGGACGGCCACAGCCTGGATCGGCGCTCGGTGGAAGCCAGCGATGTGGCGATCGACCCCGTGTCGGGCGACCTCGTCCTGCTGGACGCCGTGGGCGGCTGGTTGCGGCGTCTCGGGCCGGGCGACGCGGCGCCGCGGCGCTTCGCACCGGTCGGGCGTATGACCGGCCAGGCCGGCGCCCTGGCGGTGGGCCGCGCCGTCATCGCGGTGCTCGCCGGCGGCGGCGCGGTCGACCTGGTCGCCCCGGACGGGACACCGGCCGGCCGGATCGCCCCCAGCCCTCACCGCGCCCGCGCTGTCGGCGTGGGCGACGACGGTCGCATCTGGCTGCTCGTGCAAGCCGATGTCCGTATCGCCCCGGACGATCGCCCGATCATCCTGCGCTACGGCGCCGATGGACGGCTCATGGATGCGCTCGGCACGGCCGCTCTCGGATCCGTGACGCTGCCCAACCTCGCCTGGCCCTTCACGCTGGATGTGCGGGAATCCGGGCTCGCCCTGGCCGCCGCGGACGCGGGCGGGGCGTTCGCGATCCACCGCTACGCGGATCTCGGCCGCGTCGGGCCGATCCTGCGCGGCGGGCGGGCCCGGTCGGGCGGCGGCGTCTCGCGCTGCGCACCCTTGCGCGTGGACGGCCCCTTGCGCCTGGCCGCCGCCCCGGACGGGAGCCTGGCGCTGCTCGACGGCCGCGAGGGACAGGTCCTGGCCCTCGACGAATCCGGCCCGGTGTTCAAGGCGCTCGCCCCGCCCGACGCGGCCGAGCTGGCGCTGGGGCCCGGCGGCGCGCGCTACCTCCTCGGCACCGGCGGGGCGCTGCTGCGGCAGGACGCGGCCGGCGGCACGGTGTGGCGCGTGGACTGCGGCTGCCCCTGGGCCACGGGCCTGGTGGTGGCGGGCGAGCGGGTGCTCGTCGCCGAGCCCTGGCCGGCGCCGGGGCGGATCGCCGCCTTCGCGGCCGAGGATGGCCGGCCGCTCGGCACCCTGGAGCGGCGGCCGCCGGGCGGGCTATGGCCGATCGACCTGGCGCTGGGGACCGATGGCCGGCTCTTCACCGGCGACCGGCTGGCCGGGACCGTGGCGGCGTTCGCCCCGCCCTTCGGTCCGGGCTTCGTGGACGATGCGATGCGCTGGGCCACCGGCCCGCGCGGCGCGGCGCGCCGTCTGGACGCCGGCTGGCTGGCACCGGGCCTGCCCGGCCTGGCCCTCGTGCGCGAGGACGACCGGCTGGCGATCCTGGCCGGCGACGAGGGCATGCTCGCGGATCTCGTCCTGCCCGAAACCCAGGACGGATCCGCCGTCCACGCCGCCGACCTCGCCTGGGACCCCGGCGGACGCCTCTTCCTGGCCGATCCCGGGCGCAACGAGGTGCACCGTCTGGAACCGAGCGCGCGCGCCGGGCCTGCCCAATCGGGAAGCCCCCCGTCGCCGGAGTCGCCGGCCTGTCGGATCGCGGGGGAGCGGACGGTTCGACCCGGCACGGCCCGCATCGGCGAAGCGGTGGAGGTCCGGCTGCGGCTGGGGACCGTATGCCCGCCCGGCGGCGACGCGGCGGTGAACCTGGTGCTGGTGGTCGACCGTTCCGCGTCGATGCAGGGAGCGCCGCTCGACGCGGCCAAGCGGCTGGCGCGCGACTTCGTCGAAAGCCTGGGCGCGGATGCGCGGCTGGCCCTGGTCACCTTCGATCTGCAGACCACGGTCCCGGTCTACTGGACCGCCCAGCGCTCCCGCCTGATCGCAGCCCTGACTCCGATCGAAGCCAACGGCGGCACCAATCCGGCGCCCGCCCTCCGCCGTGCCGACGCCCTGCTGCACGAGATCGCGCTCACGGAGCCGGGGCGGGGCCGCGCGCTGCCGGTCATCCTCCTGCTCACGGATGGCGCCCGCAGCCAGGACACCGAGGATCCCCGCGGCCCCGCCCTGCTCGCCCGTGCCCGCGGCGTCATCCTCATGGCCGCCGGCCTGGGACCGCGGGCCGACATGCGCCTCCTGGCCGAGCTGGCCGGCGGCGCGGCGCTGGAAGTGCGCGCGGCGTCGGACTCGGAACCGCTGCGGCGCCGGCTGGACCAATTGACACGGCGGCCCCCGCCCGGCGATCTGGTGATCGACGAGCTGGCCGGCGCCGGATACGCCATCGCCGGCGATGGTGCCCAGCCTGCCGTGCTCGGCATCCCCGGCGGCCTGCGCTGGGGCCGGGTGCTGCTGCCGGCCGAAGGGCTGACCCTCACCTACACCATCCGCCCCCATGCGATCGGCGACCTGCCCGTCGGCGCCGCCGGCGCCGCCGCCTACGCCGACGGGCACGGTGTCCGGCGCCGCCTGCCGCTCGCGCCCGCCCCGCTCCGTGTGCTCCCACTGGTGCCCAGCCCGTCTCCAGCACCCGGCCAGTCCTCGACACCCAGCCCATCTCCGCCGCCCGCCACCGCGACCCCGGCCGGACCCGCCGTCGGCACGCCGACGCCGGGAGGTCCACCGAGCCCGGTCCCCACCGCTTCCCCGACCGCCACCGACCCAGCGGCGGCACGTCCCCTCCGCGCCTTCCTGCCGGCGATCGAGCGCTGCGGCGAGCGGCGGCCGACCGATCTGGTGCTGGTGCTCGACGCCTCGACCAGCATGCACGAGCGCTTCGGGCCGGGCACCAAGCTCGATGCCGTCGTGGCGGCGGTGGGTACGCTCTGGGGCGCGCTGTGGCTGGGCGGGGGCGATCGGGCGGCGGTCGTCACCTTCAACCGCGAGGCGGTGGTGAGGCAAGGCCTGACCGGAGACCGCGCGGCATTGCAGGCGGCACTCGATGCGGTGCCGGTGGCGGCCGAGACCCGGATCGACCGGGGGATCGAGGCGGCCTTGCGCCTGGGCGCCGGCGCCGATCCGGGCCGGGCCGCCGTGCTCGTCCTCGTCACCGACGGCCGGCCCTACCCGGTCTCGCCCGATCAGGTGCTGGCCCAGGCGGAGACCGCCAAGGCGGCCGGCTTCCAGCTCTTCAGCGTCGGCATCGGCGCGGAGCTGGACCTGCGCACGCTGCGGGGCATCGCGTCCCGGCCCGGCGATGCGTACCAGGCGCTCGATCCCGCGGCGCTGCGGGCGGCGCTGGAGGCCATCGCCGAAGCGATCCGCTGCAGCGGGGCTTGAGGGCGCCGCGGGACCGAGTGCCCGGCGCGTGTCGCCCGGTCGACGGCCTTGCGCCGCCGGGTCAAGGCAAGCGGAAGTCGACGCGCGTCTCCGGCCCGCCTGCGCCGATCGTGACCGGCTCGGCGGCGGAGGGATCGGCCTGGGCGGGCCACCACAGCTCGGGCGGCCTGAACCAGGCGCGGGAGGCGCCGAGTCGATAGCGGCCCGGTGCCAGGTGCAGGGCATAGTTGCCCTCGTCGTCCGCCAGCACGGCCCCGGCAGGCGTGTCGCCGCCCTCCAGGGCTTCGGCGATCACCAGCGCCCCCGCGACCGGCCGATCCGCCGCGCCCTGCACCTGGCCCAGTACCCGTTCCGCCGGCCTGGCCTCGAGTCGGAAGTCCGCGCCCGGGGTCCAGCGGCCGGTCAACACCTCAATGGCGACGGCGGCGCGCGGGTCCGGGCTCGCGCCCGCGCCGGGGCCGCGCGACCAGGCGAGCGGATGGTCGGGCGATTCGGCGCTGAGAATCCAGACGCCCTCACCCAGCTCCAGCGCGAAGCCGCCGTCGGGCGCGCTCAGGCGCTCGACGAAGTCCCCATGCGCCGCGCCCGGCCGCCGCGCGCGGATCGGGATCTCCGCCCGCCCGGCGCCGTCCGGCCCGAGCACCTGACCCGCGATGCCTTGCGCCGGCCCGCCACCACCGCCTGGGCCGGCCGTCGGCGTCGGCATGCCGCCCGGCGGTGTCGGCGTGTCGACCGGGGGCGGTGCCGCCGTGTCGTCCGGCGGCGGGTCATCCGTCACCCGCTTCGGCGTGTCGTCCGGCGGTGGCGCCGTGATCCGAGGCGGGGTCTCGGATGGCAGGGGAATCACGATGAACACGGGCACGCTTGTCGCGCCGCGGGTCGGAGGGAAGGGTGAGGACGCCGGGAGCGGTTCCAGCCGCGCCCTCGCCGGCCCGCCGCGCGAATCGCCGCCCACTTCCGGCTCCGGGCCGACCAGCCGGGCGATCCGGGCCCCTGTGACCTCCCGCGCAGGGACCCCGGCGCGGCCGTTCGCGCCATCCACGCCCGGCCGTCGATCCAGCATGCCGGGCGAACCCTGTCTCGTCACGACGGTAGGCGCCGCCGCCGGGATGGCCGCGACGGGCACGGTGTCGATGGCCGCCCCGCGGTCGAGGTTCGACCAGGCGAGGAGGGCGAGGAGGAATAACAGGAGGATCAGGCCGACCCGCCCGCGGCGCTGGTCGCGCCCATCGGACTGTCCCGGACCGGCCGCCGATAGCTCCGACTGGGGCGCATCCCCGATCTCGTGCTGGGTCGATGCCGAGCGCGTCGAGGACGGCGTGGGATCCTGGGCGATGCGGGCCAGGACCGGCGCCAGAGAGGGCAGGGGGGCGGCGCGGACCACGGTGTCGTCGCGGACCGCGCCGGCCAGCGCCTGCCAGTCGCGCAGCTCGGCTGTGCAGTCCGGACAAGCGGCGAGGTTGCGCGCGACACGCTGGCGCTCGGCATCGCTCAACTGGTCGGCGGTGTATGCGATCAGGTGCTCGCGGACGTGGTCATACGCGGGCATCGGCATCTCCCCTTGAATCGTCCGGAGTATCGAGCAGGTCGCGCAGGGCGCGGCGCGCGCGGTGGAGGCGGCTCTTGACGGTGCCGGGCGCGACATCGAGGACCTCGGCCGCTTCCGCCACCGCCAGGCCGTGGAAGAAGACGAGCTCGAGGGTCAGCCGCTGATCCTCCGGCAAGGTCGCGAGCGCCTCCCGCAGGTCCAGGCGCTCATCCAGCCGGCGTTCGCGGGCGACCTTGCGCGCCTCGACCGCCAGGCCCGTGTCCAGATCGACCGTCGCTACCCGCGCCCGGCGGCGCGCGTTGATCGCGCGGTTGCGGGCGATCACCAGCAGCCACGTGCGCACGCCGCTCTCGCCCCGGAAGCCCGCCGCGGCGCGCCAGGCGGCCAGCATCACGTCCTGCAGCACCTCCTCGGCCAGCGGCCGATCGCGCAGGCGGCCGACCAGGAAGGCCAGGAGCCCGGGGCCATGCCGGGCATACAGGCGCTCGAGCGCGGCGGTCTCGCCGCGGGCCATCGCCCGCACCAGGGCACGGTCGCCGTCATCGACCTCGTCCGTCGCGGCGGCAGGTCGCCTGGCCGGCTCAGCCCAAGCGGCGCTCATCCGCATCCCTACCCACTCCAGCAGCTCCTCGGCCATGGCATCCGAAGAGCAATAGACACGCTTTGGCGGGGCCGGGTTCCATTTCGGGCGAGATGCAACCCGGCCCGGCACCCAGCGTGTCTCCTGCTTGCGACGGAATCGAACTCATCTGCAGCCTGTCGATTGGACCCCGTTCATCTGCAACCTCGCACGAACGAGATCATGCACAACGATGCACAACGATGCACAACCCTTGCGCGACCATTACCGCGCCTTGCGCGACGGTCCGCCGCGACCCGAGGAGTTTGCCATGTCTATCCCCAAGCCACCAATCGCCCGCGCCCACCCGTTGGGGCGCTCCTCCTTCGCCGACCCGCCGGGCCGCGGCTTCGTCCTGGGACTGCTTTGTCTCGGCCTGGGCTTCGGCCTGGTCCTGGGCTGGGTGTTCGGGCGCGCCCCGGGCGCGGCGGCGAGCTCGGCCGGGGGCGGCACGGCCCCATCCGTGGTCGACCAGGGCGCCGTCGGCGGCGACGCGGCCGGGAGCGAGAGCTGGCTGCCGGTCCTGAACTTCGAGGGCCGCCAGGACATCTGCCTCAGCTCGATCCAGGCGCAAAACATCGGGACCGACTTTGCCAAACCGATCCTGATCACCTTGGGCGAGGGACCTCAGTGCGGGCCGGCGGCATCGAACGTCCGGGGTGTCGAGTGCGGCGGGCTGCTGCGCCCCGGCGACGCCTGGATCTTCGGGATGGCCCAAATCCCGACCGGCAGCTTCGGCGGCGTGATCTACAGCTTCAACCTGCGCACCCTGTCCGAGCTGGGCCTGAACCCCGGCTTCGACGACGTGGCGGCCGACTTCCTGTGCCAGCGCCTGGCCAGCGATCTCAAGGCCGGCCCGGATGCCTTCCGGCGCTTCGCCATCGCCTACCGTGAAGGTGGCGTCTGGGCGGGCGTGCCGCTGGACCGCGCGAGAGGCACCCGCCTCGGCGTCACGACGCTCCGCTACTGTCCCGGCGACCGCCACCTCGGCCTCCTGGTCGCCAGCGGCTACGCGGCCCTGCCCCCGCCTCGCGGCTACGCGCCCGGAACCGGCGTGCGTTTCGACTACGCGATCGGGCCGGTGCACCGCAACGACGACGGCGTCAACACCAAGGTCTATGTCCAAGGCATGGGCACGAGCTGCACCAGCTTCAGCCTTTACCTTCAAGACACAGGCGCCTGCGGCGCGCCGAGGCTCTGCGGCGGGTGGTCCGTGGGGCCGGGGCAGAGTCTGGTCATCGAGCCTTCGGCTTGCCAGTCCAACGCCAAAACGGGTGTGCTGTGGGCAACGGGCAGCTACGAGCCCATGGCGATCGTGGCCGAGACCGTCGGCAACGACGGCCGGTCGAGCTATGCGGCGATCCCGGCGGCCACCGGCGGATATCTCGAGCCGGTCGTCGACGCCCAGGGGCCGACCCTCTTCGCGCCCCTGCTCTTCCTCGACAGCGCCGAGGCCGATTCGGAGCTGCAAGTCTTCGTCCAGAACCTCTCGATCGCCGCGCCGGCGCGTGCGCGAATCACGCTGCTGGACGCCGCCGGATCCCCGCTCGCCGCCGAGGATATGCCGATCTGCGCCCAGGGTCAGGTTGTCTTCCGCCGCAGCTTCGCGGGCGGGCCGGCGCGGACGGTCCCGGCCGTCGGGAGCATCCGGGTGGAGAGCCTGCCGGTGGCGCCGAGCGGCGCGACGCGGATCGGCGCGGTGGCCGAGATTGTCCAGACCGACCGGGCGCTGGGCGAGCTCAGCCAGACCCACGCGCTCACGCTCCTGCCCGAGTCGCAGGTGAGTGCCTGGCCGCCGAGCGGCGGCTCCGACGGTGCCGCCGTCCTGGCATTCCCGCTCTGGAACGATCCCTGGAGCACCACCTTGACCAGCGACCTGATCCTCTCCAATGCCGTCGCAGCGCCGGGCCGTACCGACTACGTGGTGCTGGCCTTCGACCAGAACGCCCTGGTCGGCCTGCAATGCGGGTCGTTGGGCCCCGCCGAGACGGACTACCTTGACCTCAAGCCGGCCATCCTGCCCGTGTCGCGCGGCTTCGTGGGCGCGGGGATCGTCAGCGCCACCGCCTGGACGCATCGGGACGGGGCTGGCGCGCAAGCGAGAGCGGTGGTGGGGTTGGCCGGCCTGAACCTCATCCGAAGGGACAGCCCACTGGGCGAGGACGTTCCTGGGGACGAGCTGGCGGTAGTGACCGCCCGAGCGCTGCCGCGGGGCGTCCTGTCGGGGAGATCCCTGCCGGCCGCAGCGGGTGGGCGGGCCGCGGCGATCGCGCGGACTCCGGCGATCGCGCGGACTCCGGCGAGCGGGCGGACTCCGGCGAGCGGGCGGACTCCGGCGAGCGGGCGGACCGCGCGGGCCGCGAAAGCTCCGGCCGGCCTGGGTGCGCTCTGCCCGGGCGGGGTCTTGCCGCCGGCGCCACCGCCCGTGCCGCTGCCGGTGCCCCGAGGCTCGGACGTGGCCGAGCTGCATCTGCCGGTGGTGAACATTCAGGGACAGGACATGGTCTGCAACAGCCAGCTCGAGGTCGCCAACCCGGGCACCGAGCCGAGCCAGGCCATCCTCGTCGCCTGGGACGAATTCGGCTTCGCCCCGCCCAACTGCCGGGGTCCACTCGAGATTGAATGCTCGGGGCTGATCGCCCCCGGCGCCGCCTGGTCGATCCCGATCTACATGGACTTAGCGTCGGCGACGTTGTACAGCCTCAGCGGCCGCACCCTGGCCGAGCTGGGCATCGATCCCGGCTCGACCCAAACCGCGGGCGACCGCGTGTGCGACGCCCTCCGGAGCACCGCCATCGGCGACTGCGACGTGCAGCGCCTCTTCGAGCACGCCTTCCGCAACGGCGGCAGCTTCGCCGGCATTCCCCTGGCCCGCGCCTACGGCGCGCCGCTGACCGCGCGGCTCAAGCGAATGTGTCCGAGCTTGGTCGTTCCCGGCGTCGAGGAGCAGGACGATTACTCGGCCATCCCGCACCGCGACACGATCCTGGCCCAGGGCGGCAGCGACCCGGTCGACGGGACCTACGCCTACGCCATCCCCGAGGCCTTCGGCGATCGCGACGGCGTCTGGAGCGTCATCTACACCCAGAACGTCGGCAGCGCGACGACCGGCGCTGCCCTGGGCTTCCGGGCGCACGGGTCGGAGGTGGTAAGCAACTGCACGTTGACCTGGCTGGCACCCGGCGAGATCTGGCCCTTCGACGTGTCGGACTGTGTCGGCCCCGATTGGATCGGCAGCATCGTCGTGACCAGCCGACAGCCGCTCGCGCTGATCGTGGACGACATGCATGTCGATCGCTTCGCCACGCATGGCGCCTTCGCCGGCCGGCTCGCCTTCGACGTCAACGGCGACGGGCGGGTCGACGGCGCCGATCTCGCCCTGATCGATGCCGCCAGCGGCGCGAAGCCGGGCGACCCGCGCTGGAATCCGCGGCTGGACCTCAACTTCGACGGGGTCATCGACGCCGCCGACCGCGACATGCTCGCGCGCTACCTGGGCCTCCCCGCCCAGCCCACCCCGACACCGCCCGCCGGGTCGAGTGTGACGCCGCCCATCGGGTCGACCCCGACGCCGTCAGTCCGGCCGAGCGCAACGCGTACCGCCACGCCGAGCGTGACTCCGAGCCCTACCGCCAAGGTCCCGGCGATCTACCTCCCGCTGTGCGCGTCGAACACCAGGCTGGGAGAGGGTGAGCGGTGAGCACGGCGCCCGCCCTCGGCGCTACCGCGGCCTCTCTCCCCCGGCCACGCCGCCCTCGTGGTCCGGCCGAATCGCGGACTCCAGGCGCTCGACCTGGCGCGCGAGGTCCGCAACCTGGGCCACGAGGGCGGCGATAACCTCCAGGAGTGCGGGATCCGTCGCCGGCGCGGATTCCGCCAGCGAGGCTGTCGGGGCGGTCGCCGGCGAGTCCGGCGGAGCGATCGTCGGAGCGGGCGGCGGGGAGGCGGCGGGATGCCCCGCCGAGGGCGCCGCGGCAGTCGGGAAGCCTGCCGCCAGCAGGGGACTCCACAGCGTCAGCGAGCGGGTCAAGCTCTCGCCGACCTGGCGCTGGTAGGCCTGGGTCTGGCGCAGCGACTGCTGCATCGACCGGACCACCAGGTCGGTGTAGTCGGCGGTGAAGCGCTCCCACAGACGCAGGCTGTCGGACATCGCCTGGGCCTGGTGCTCGGCGCTGTCGCCGGCGACCGAGTCTAGCGTGAGCTGGGCCAGCCGGCTCTGGATGAACGCCAGCGCGTCGGCGAAGTCGGTGAAGCGCGTCTCGGCGTCGCTCTGGACGTGGCGGATGTGACCACGCCAGCGCACATGCGGCTCGCCATCGGCCTCGCGCCACACATCCTGCGAAAAGCGCAGCACGAACGAGGCGATGTCCGGCTGCGCCCGCGTGGCCGGATCGTCCGATCGGCGGTCCGTAGTCGTCGTGGTCATCTTCCTCTCCTCATGCCAGCTCTCCTCATGCCTGAACCCGGCCGCCGCGCGCATCCACGGGCTGCCCGTCCGCCGCGAGGATCGCGTCATGGATCGCACGCGTCGCCGGCAGCGGCGCGAGCCCGATCTCACGTTCCATCACATCGACGCAGCGCTGCCAGGCGCGTAGGGCCAGCGCGCGGTTGCCCTGGGCGAGGTGGGCCCGCATGTGGATGCGCCAGGCGTCCTCCCACACCGGGTCGATCGCCAGCACGCGCTGGGTCAGGTGCAGGCTTTCCAGCGGGTTGCGGTCGATCAGGAGGTCGGCCAGCCGCGTCATCGCGCCCAGCGCAAGCGTCTGCAGGCGCTCGGTCTCGAAGCTCGCCCAATCCTCGTAGCGCCGCTCGGGCAGGAAGTCGCCCGCGTACAGCGCCGCCGCGGCGCGGAGCTGCGCGATCGCCGTGTCCGCATCGTCGGGCAGCGCTCGATTGGCGGCTTCGACGCGCGCCTCCAGCTCGGCCGCGTCGATCCACAGCTCGGCCATGTCCAGCCCGTAGGTCTGCCCGAAGCGGCGGACGAAGCGCGGCTCGGCGCGCGGTGGGCGCTGCGGCTCCAGCGCCCGCAGCACCGCGTTCAGCGCCACCTTGAAATCGCGATCTCCGGTCTCGGGATCGGCCTCCGGCCAGAGCTGGTCGATGATCTGCAGCTTGTCCAGCCGCCGCCGGCGCTGGGTGACGAGAAATTGGAAGAGCTGCACCGCCTTGTCGCGCCCCCAGGCCGCCGCGTCGATCTCGTGCCCGTCGCGCCAGGCCCGGAAGCCGCCGAGCGTATGGACGCCCAGCGGCGCGACCGTGGCGCGGTCCACCCGCTCCGTCGCGACGGGCGCCGCCATGGTCTCGGCAAGCTCCGGCGGGATCATCGGGCGGAAGTATGGGCGCGGCCGGCCAGCGGGTCAAGGCCGGTCCCCAATCGTCCAGGCGAGCGGCCGCCCGGGCACGCCGCGCGTTCAGCCCGCGCGATCGGCCCGAAAACACGTGGTTGACGGACGAGGAAAATCGGGTACCATCGTTGACATCCGGCGGCTTCGGCCCCGACGCTAGGTGACGACAACCACACGTGAAACGTTCAGAAGGAGACCTCAACCCATGAAGGCACTTTCGCTCCCCTTCCTCCACCCCCTTGCGCCCTATGGCACCTTGATCATACGGCTGGGCCTCGGCCTGATCATGGCGGCACACGGCTGGCAGAAAGTTCAGAATCCCGCCGGTGTCGCCGGTTTCTTCGGGAGCCTCGGCATCCCCGCCCCGCAGCTCATGGCCTGGGTCGTCATCGTGGTCGAGCTGATCGGCGGCATCTGCATCATCCTCGGCCTGGGAACGCGCTTCTGGGCACTCCTGAGCGCGATCGTCGTGCTCGTCGCGATCATCATGGCCAAGGGTTTCGGCGCGATCACCGGCGAAGGCAGCTTCGAGCTCGAGCTCGCGATCATGGTCGGCATGCTCGGGCTCGCGCTCATCGGCCCGGGTCCGGTCTCGGTCGACCGCAAGCTTAACGTCGAAGAGTGACGGCCGGAGCGAACAAGCAGGGGCGACCCCTTGGGGCCGCCCCTCAGACATCGTTGGTTCGATGGCGTGCGTCAGCCCGCCCGCATCCTATTCGATGAACCCGCCCTCGCCGGCCAGCACCGTCTTCTCGGGCTCGAGCGTGGTGAAGACGACCAGGCGCTTGGCATAGGTCGCGGCACCGTGATCCCAGACCCCGTCGCAGGTGACGAGGTTGAGGTCGGCGGTCTGCGACTTGCCGAAGATCGAGTCGATGATCGGCCCGGTGGCATTGTGGTCGTAGACCTTCCAATCCTCGACGATGAAGGTGTAGCGGTCGCCATTGGCGTAGCCCACGGTCACCTCGTCGCCGACCGTGAGCTGGCCGAGATCCCAGAACACCGCCGGGCCGCCGGCATTGTTGTCCAGGTGCCCGGCCACCACCGCGTTGCCCGGCAGGCCCGGCAGGTAGCCCTGCTGGTACCAGCCGACGCTCATCCAGCCCGCCGGTGCATCCATCGCCCCCTCGGGCGTTTGCCCGACGTGCTCGATCGGGGCGCTGACGCCGATGGCCGGGATATCGATGCTGACAGGACCGCCGGCATTGGCGAGCCGCAGCGCCAGCGGATCGGCCTGCGGTGCCGGCGCCGCGGCCGGCTCGGCCGCGCCGTCGGCGGCGGGCTGGGTGTCATCCCGGCCCGGGGACCAGGCCGCGTGCGCCAGGCCGGCATCGGCGCCGCCGACCCCCGCGCCCGGCGCGACCCTATCGGACGAGTTGGGGGCCGGGTCCGCGGCCGCCGAAGCCGCGGCGTTCGGTCCGTCTTCAACTTCAGCGGCCGTGGCCGCCTCCGCAGCGGGAGCGTTCGCCTCGGCCGCCGATCCGGCCGCCTCCGCGACGTCCGCCGCCCCATCCGCCTCGTCAGCGCCAGCGTCTACAGCAGGGTCGGCAGCGGGCGCCGGATTCTCGGAGGCCGAAACGGCCTCGAAGACCACATAGTCACTTGCACACCCGACCAGGAGCGTGCTCAACAGGGCAAACATCGAAAGTGTCGAGATCAGTTTCAGCATCATCTGTTTCCGTGGCAATGTGCGCTCGTTTCGTGCATAAGGTTAGGCCGAGCTTAACATAGGCCAAAATCGCGCGCGCGTCAACTATTCCTGTTCCCACACCAAGCCCATTCTCGGCGGGCGCTGAGGTGGTAAGCCTGGTGACGCGGCCCTGGGGGGCACGGCCGGCGGTCCGAGGCAACCATATGTCAAGCCGGTCAAGCAGGGTCACACCAACCATTGAACAATGCCGGCCATCACAATCCAGGGTTCAGGACGTGCCAGCCCGGCCTGTGGTTACGCGACATTGCGATCGTGGCGTGGTATTCAGAGGAAAAGGAGGGCGCCTGAGTCACCGGGCGCGACAGGATCGACGCGGGGTGACCTCGGCGGGGCGGCAGTCCGGCGACTGCCGCCCCACCGAGGTCAGGGAGAATTCTAGCGGGCCATGCCGCCGTAGCCGGTTTCGGCGATCTTGGCCGTCGGCATCAGTACCGGCCCCAGTGACTCCAGTGTCGCCGGCCAGTCCGGCCCCGGCGTCGGCGCGCGGAGCGGCACGGCCGTCGCCATCGCGCGCAGGTCCACGGTCTGGTTGGCCGCCAGCGATGCCCAGGCGCTGAGACCCTGGGCGCCGAGCGCGTCGATGATGTGGTAGGCCTGGTTCGGGGGCACCGCGACGGTGATCAAGCTGCTCGGCACCGTCCGGTCACCCCCGTCTTCGCGATACTCCCCGGTCTCCAGGTCCGGCCTGGCCGTAGCCGAGCTGACCGGCTGGCCCCCGGCGGAGACCCGCACCACCCACAGGCGCGGCTCGATCAGCGTGGTGAAGGGCTGGCGGGTCTCGCGATCCTGCCCGTAGCCGTACAGGTTGATCACATGCCCCGGCCGGAGCTGACCGCCGACCGTGCGGTCGACGCCCGCCGCGAAGGTCACCACCTCCAGACCGAAGTCCTCGACGAAGCGCACCTCGTCGACCGGCTTGGCGTTGACGCCGGTCAAGAGCGCGCCGGGCCGGATCTGGTCGGTCGACATCAGGCCGACGACCGACTCGATCGGGTAGGCGCCGCGGTCGTAAGCCGCGCCGGCTTCCATCGGCTCGCCCGCCTTGATCATCGCCTGGGTGATGATCGTGTACGGTTCGATCTGGCTGGCGGCGACAGCCACCGGCACGCGCAGGACGACCGGCGTCGGCTGCCAAAAGTTGCTGAGGACCCATACCAGGCCCCCGCCAAGCATGACGAGGGCCGCGATCAGGATCACAGGGCGGAAGTTCACAGTTGCACGTCCTTTCATCTCATCAGGGTTCAAGGTTTGCCCGCGTTCGGCGCCCGCCACCGATCGGCCGCGCGGCGCCGCATGAGGCCCTACAACGATCCGTTCAACGATCCATTCATGGATGATCACGAATGATTCCCCCACCATGATCTGAACCCTGAGGGCAACTGTGATGGTTATATGATTGTCAAGCCGCTGTCCCCTTAGCACATCCCGTGCCACCGCGGCCGGGCCGCCCGCGTGCTACAATCGAGCCATGCTGAAGCTGGTTGATCCCGGCGTAGCCGGCGGTCTCGCGCCCGAGCCCGACCTATTCGAGGTGACGCCGCCCGATCCGGGCATCGCGCCGCTGGTCGAGCGGCTGGCGGCCGCGCCGGGCGTGGAGGCGGTCATCCTGCTCGGCAGCGCAGCGCGGGGCGAGCTGGCCAAGGCGCGGGTCGACGGCCGCGTCGAGCTCTTTAGCGACCTTGAGTTCATGGCGGTCACCGCGGGGCGGCTGCCGGCGCGCATCCGCCGGGATGTGTACGCGGATGTCGAGCGGATCGCGGCGGGCTTCGGCCATGCCAGCCCGCTGTTCCACGTGGACGTCCTCTTCCGCGAGCGGCGGCGCCTGGGCACGCTGCCGCCCTTTATCTTCACCTACGAGCTCGCCGCCACGGGCCGCACCGTGCACGGTCCGGACCTGCGCCGCGAGATCCGCCGGGTCGGCCTGGCGAACCTGGACCGGCGCAACACCCACGAGATCCTGATGAAGCGTCTCTGGGCCATTGCCGAGGCGCTGCCGGCGGCCTTCGTGCGCGGCGATCCGCTGGACCCGCTTGCCGCGCGCACGCTGGGCGTGGTGCTCCACCGCAACCCGCTGGACGTGACCACCGTCCTGCTCCCGGAGGTCGGGGTCCTCCTGCCCAGCTACGCGGCCCGCGTCCACCACTGGGCCGACCACCCCGAGCTGCCCTTCCGGACCGCCATCGATGCGGCGCTCCGGCAAGACTCCGGCGCCTACCTGGAGCACTGCCTGGCCGAACGCGCGCTCGCCGCTCCGGCGGCGGATGCGATCTCGGCCTACCGCGATGCGCTGATGCTGATTTGCACGGCGCAGGAGTGGCTGGAAACCGGGGGGACTTCGGGGAAGCCACGCGGCCTCTTCAACGAGCGCCCGGTCACACCGGGCGAAGGCTTGGCGATGCTGCGCCAAATTGTACGGATTGCGTACAGCTCTGGGATCAGCGCCGCCGCGCGTTGGGCGGGCGGGTCGCGCAAGGCCGGGCTCAGCGCCGGGCTGGTCTCACTCCACGGTGCGCTGGTCCTCCGCCAGGCCGGGGACGAGGCCGGCGCGCAGGCCGCGCTGGACCACGCGGTGGAGAGGCTCGCCCCCGTGGCCTGCGCGCCGGCCCCCCATCTACTCGCCTGTGCCGCGGATACGCCCTTCGCCGCGCGCTGGATGGCGGTCCGGGCGCTCGCCGGCCGGGCCTTTTGGCGCACGGTCCGCCTGGGCGACCCGGCGGCCTGGGCGCGCATCGTGCGGACCATCGGCTGGGAGGAGGGGCGCCCGGGGCATGGCGGGGGGCATGATGAGGGACATGATGGGACACAGGACGGGGCATAGGATGGGGATCGGCCGATGGCAACCCTGATCGTCTTCGTCGATGCGCTGCCCTTCGACGACCTGGCGATGCTGCCCCGCCTGTCGCGCTGGCTGTGGCAAGCGCGCCTGAAGCCGGGCTTCGGCTACTCGATCAACCTGCACGCCGAGCTGTTCGCCGGCCTGACGCCGGACGCGGTCGGCTTCTTCGGCGAGTGGACGGTCGATCCCGCGCGCGCGCCGGGCCGGGCGTATCGGCGGATGTTGCCGCTCCTCGACCGCCTGTGCCGGCCCTACGTGCTCAACCGGGGCCTGCAAACCGTGCTGACGCGCGGCTACCGGCCCGATCGGATCATGCCCAACCTGCCGCTAGCGAGGCTGGGCGACTTCGCGATCCACGGCGAGAAGGTGACGGACGCCCGGTTCCCCAAGCCCTCGCTCTTCAGCCGCTACTCCCGCCTGGTCAGCATCGACGCGCGTGGGTTGGACAAGGGGATGCGCGATGCCGAGCTGGTCCGGCGAGCCGCCGCGGTGATCGACGCCGGGTCGGAGCAGATCTACCTGCCCTTGCCGGACCTCGACGGCATCGGGCACGGCGATCGCCGCAGCGGCCGGCGCTGGGCCGAGCACCTGGCCAAGGTCGACACCTGGGTCGACGACCTGGCCGATCGATTCTTGCGCCGGCAGCCTGAAGGCGACGTCTTCGTCGTCAGCGACCACGGCATGGCCGACGTCCGCGCTGGCGTGGTCTTCGACATCGAGGCGGACGCCGGTCCGCCAGGCCCGGGCCGCTACCTCTACTTCACCGACAGCACGCTCCTTCGGGTGTGGGTGTACGATCCGCTGCTCGGGCCGGCGATCGCCGAGCACATCCAGTCCTCCCCGGTCGCGCACCTGGTCTCGCACGACGAGCGCGTGGCCTACGGGCTGACCAACCCGGCCTTCGGCGACTTCATCGCGGTGCTGGACGAAGGCATGTGCTTCAAGCCCAGCACCTTCGCCCGCAACATCCCAGCGGCGATGCACGGCTACCACCCGGACGTGCCCAGTCAGCACGCCGTCCTGCTCCACCAGGGTGCCCACCCGCCAAAGGAGACAGCCACCCGGACGCTGGACGTGTTCGGGGTGCTGGACGCGGCGTTGGGGCGGGTCTGAGGGGGGCACCCCAAGTCCGCCCGGTCAACCCGGTCCACTCAGTCCACGATGTCCACCAGCCCCCACCCCCCTCCCCTGACCGTCCTCTTCGTCGACCACGCCCCAGCGCTCGGCGGCGCCGAGCACAGCTTGTTGGGGCTCCTTAGCGCCTTGGACCGCGGGCGGGTGCGCCCGGTGCTGGCGGCCGTGCCTGGTCCACTGGCGGAGGCGGCGCGAGCGTCGGGGGTGACGGTTCACACCCTGCCGCTGCGCCAGCTCAAGGGCCATGCCACGGCGATCCTCCGCCTGGCGCGCGGCGTGCTGGCGCTGGCGGCGCTGATCCGCCGCGAGCAAGTAGACATCGTCCACGCCAACGTGCTGCGCGCGGCGGTCTACGCGGCACCGGCGGCGCGGCTGACAGGGCGGCCGCTGGTCTGGCATGTGCGCGACATCCTGGCGTCGGACCGGACGACGCGGGCGCTGTGCGGGCAGGCGGCGGCGGTGATCGCGATCTCCGAGGCGGTGCGGCGGGCGCTGCCCTGCGCAGGGCGAGCGTGCGTGATCTACAACCCTGTCGCGGTCCTACCAGCCCAGGCACGTACCCGGGCCGAGCTCGGGCTGCCGGAGGACGGGCTGCTCGTCGCCTCGGTGGGGCGGATGCGGGAGTGGAAAGGGCACGACGCCTTCCTCGAAGCGGCGGCGCGGGTGCGGCATCCCCAAGCGGGTTTTGTGGTGATTGGCGGACGGCTGTTCGGCGAGGATCGGGACGATTTGGACCTGGCCGAGCGGCTCGAAGCGCGGGCGGCGGTGCTGGGCCTATCCGACCGGATGACCTTCACCGGCCATCGCGGCGACCTGGCGGACATCTGGCCGCACCTGGCGGTGGTCGCGCACACCGCCGAGGCCGAGCCTTTCGGCCGGGTGGTCGCCGAGGCTCAGCTCGCCGGCCTGCCGGTCGTCGCCTTTCGCGACGGCGGCGTACCGGAGATCGTCGCCGGCGGCGAGACCGGCCTGCTGGTGCCCGCGGGCGATGTCGGGGCGCTGGCTGGGGCGGTCGACCGTCTGCTGGATGACGCGGAATTGCGATCGCGCATGGGCGCGGCGGGACGGGCGCGGGCGGCGGAACGGTTCGACCCGGCGGAGCATGCGCGGGCGGTGGTGGGGGTGTACGACGGCGTGGTTCGATCCCAACTCGCCGCGACGGGATCTGACCGCGTCCGTTGAGGTCGTAGCGGCACGGCTCCCGCGGGATGGCCCGGACGCTTCGGGGTGCCGATCCCGCTAGCCCCGCCCCCACGGCAGGAAGGCCCGGATCGCCCGCACGATCGCCTCCACCGGCCCATGGATCCGCGGCGCACCCGCAGCCACCGCGTCCACGACCTCGAGCCGGTACGCGAAGGCGCCCACGCCCGGCGCGTCCGCCACCGCGTAGCGCGCCCCGCCCGTGGCCCCGCCGCGCGCCGGCACCAAGCCGCCGACGGCGATCCACGGACCATCCCCGCTCGCGCGCTGCACCCGGAAGCCCGCGGAATCGACTTCGCTGGCGGTCTCCCAGGTAACGCGGACGCGGCCGGTGGGATCGGCCACGGCGGCGAAGTGGGTGATCTCGGCGGCGGTGGGGGCAATGGCGGTGGGTGTTGCTACCGGTGTCTGGGTGGGCAGGGGGGTGAGCGTGGCTGGCGGTGTGGGCGTGGCCGGTTCGAGCTCGTAGGCGCCGACGTCGCAGTTGGTGAACTGGGGCCGTGTGACCCCACGCTGGTCGGACGTGTAGGTCGTCCCGCAGCCGTTCTGGCCGGGCGGGATCTGGTCCTGCGCGGCGCTGCCCGAGCCCAGGGCGTGGGTCTGGGTCGTCCCCGGTGGATTGGAGGCGAGCGGTCCGAGCATGAGCGCCCCGGCGCCGACGCCGTCCTGGTCACCGGTCCCGGTGAACCCGCAGCTCGTGGTGCTCTCGATGTTATAGCCCCCAGAGACGAAGTTGCCGCCGGAGCAGTCCGTGCCCGCCGCCTGGCCGGCGACGATGCTGTTTTGGAAGGTCACGGTGCTGTAGCCGACGTAGTAGCTGCTGAAGGCGCGCACGCCCCCGCCGATGCTCGCGCTGTTGCCGGTGACCGTCGCATGGGTCAGGCTCACCACGCCGGTGGAGACGTAGATGCCCCCGCCGTTGTTGGCTGCGGTGTTGCCGCTGATTGTGCCGTTGGTCAGGCTCACCGTGCCGAACGCGGCGAAGATGCCGCCGCCGCTGCCGGCCGCCGAGTTGCCGCTGATCGTGGTGTTGGTCAGGTCCAGCCTGCCGCTCCCAGTAAAAATGCCGCCGCCGATGATGCCCGACGTGTTGCCGCTGACCGTGGCGCTGGCCAGGGTCACGCTGGCGCCGCTGATGGCGGAGATGCCGCCACCGTTGCCGGCCGCCGAGTTGCCGCTGATCGTGGCGCTGGTCAGGCCCAAGGTGCCGACCGAGATGTAGATGCCGCCGCCGCGGCCGGTGTCCGCCGTGTTGCCAGAGATCGTCGCGCTGGTCAGGCTCACGACGGCGCCCACGGCGTAGAGGCCGCCGCCGGTGCTCGCCGAGTTGCCGCTGATCGTCACGCTGGTCCCGTTCACCGTGCTGCCAGCGGCGTGGATGCCGCCGCCCCGGAAGTAGGCCGTGTTGCCGCTGATGGTCGTGCTGGTCAGGCTCAGCGTGCTGGAATCGACGAAGATGCCGCCGCCATTCGCGGCCGTAGACCCCCCGGTGATCGTCGCGTTCGAGAGCGCGAGGCTCCCACCGCCCGTGACGCGCAGGACCCCGAACGCGCCTTCCGCGTCCAGGGTAGTGGTGCCGTTGCCCTGAATCGTGACCACCGTGGTGACGTCCGGCAGCGCCGCGCCGTAGTTCGTGTCCAGCGAGTAGGTCGTGTTGGCATTCTGGAAGTTGATCGTGTCCGGCCCGCTGCCCGCCGGGCAGCTCCCCGTCGCCATGTCGGTATTGGCCGCGGTGATGGCATCGTCGAGCGTGCAGCCGCTCCCCGTGCGGTCCACCGTAATCGCCGCCGCCTGCGCCTGCCCGGCCGCGAGCGCCAGGAGCAGCGCCGCCGCCGGCAGCGCCCAGGCCCAGCGCCGAGCCCAGGCGCGCCGCAGCCGGCGCGGGAGCGCCGCCAGCCGGGCGCGGAGCTCACCCAGGTGCTCGCGGAGCGCGGCCAGGCGCCGCATGAACAAGCTCGCCCGCCACCGATCCCCGGCGGTCGCGGCGAGGTGTGCGCGCAGGGCGGCCGGGTCGGGCTGCGGGGGCGGGTGGTCCGCGGGATCGGTGGCGGGGGGTGGATGGAGGGGCATGCGGGGGATCCTGTCGTGCGGTAGGGCGCGGTGTCGATGCGCTGTTCAGTTTAACGGAGTAAGTACGACTCAAGATACGGCCCTACGTTGCAGTTCTTGAGGGATCGAGCGAGCGGAGCAAGGCCGGTGAGGGGGTGGGGTGAACTATAATCCCAAGCCGACCCATGAATCCACCGTCGACATCCACTCCTCCCATCCTCTGGACTCCCGTGCCCTGCGCCCTCTGCGGCGCCGACGCACCGCGCCCGCTGCTGGTCGATCGCGTCCGCCGCCAGGGCGCGGTCTACGACTTCCAGGTCGTGCGCTGCGGCCGGTGCGGCTTCGTCTACGTGACGCCGCGGGGCAGCGGGACCGTTTTCAGCAACCTCACCGGCGGCGCGGCGCGGCGGGACGCGGCGGTGGCCAACGCGCCGATCTATACCCGCGGCCTGGCGGCGCTGCGGCGGGCGGGGCTGCCGGAGGGCGGGCGGATCCTGGACCTGGGCTGCGCGCGGGGGGACTTCCTGGCCTTCGCGGCCGAGCACGGCTATCGGGCGATCGGCGTCGATCTCCACCCCGGATTGTCGGACGAGGCGCGCGCCCGCGGCTTCACGGTCCATACCGGCGACCTGCGCGACCTGGTGGATGGCGGCCAGGCGGCGCTCGGGCCGGACTTCGACGCGGTGACGCTGTGGGACGTGATCGAGCACGTCGACGACCCGGTCGCGGTCCTCGCCGCCTGCCGCGCGGTGCTGCGGCCGGGCGGGCTGCTGTTCTTCCACACCGGCAACGCCCGGTTCCAGATCCCGAAAGCGCGCGTGCAGAAGCTGCTGCGGCCGGACGGCGGGCCCTACCTCATCCCCTACCAGCACATCTCGCACTTCGATCCCGAATCCGCGCGATCCGTCCTGGCGCGCGCCGGGTTCGAGCCGCGGTCGGTGTTCTTCGCGGGGACGCTGCGTTATCGCCAGGCCTGGAAATACGGGGCGATGGCCGCGCTGAACGCCGTCGGCGCTCTCCCGGCGCGCTTCGGCGGTCCGCTGTGGACAAATGCGATGGGCGCGATCGGGCAGAACCCGGTTGGGGACGGTCCTGGGCATCCCACAACATAGACCGATGCACGTCGCGATAGACGGCCGCGTCATCACGGATCACTTCCCCGGTATCGGGCGTTATGTCTACCACCTGGTCGACGCCTTGGCGCGGATCGCGCCGGACGACCGCTTCGCCCTGCTGTGTACGCCGGAGCAGCTTCCCCGAGCTTCCGTTACGAATCTCCGCTATGAGCTGACGACCCTCGCCGCGCACCCCAACGTCCACCTGGTCCCCATCGACGCCCCGGTCTTCAGCCTGTCCGCCCAGTGGCGCCTGCCGAGAGCGCTGGCCGCCGCGCGGGCGGACGTGTTGCACGCGACCTACTGGGTCGGCGCCTACCGGCCCGGTGTGCCGACCGTCCTCACGCTCTTCGACCTGATCGGCGCGCGCGTGCCCGGCGCCGTGCCGGGACCGCGGCGTCGGGCGCTGGACCTCGCGGTGCGGCTGGCGCTGCGCGGCGCGCGGGAGGTGTTGACTCTGTCCGAAGCGTCCAAACGAGACTTGGTGGCGGTCGCGGGCATCCCGCCGGACAAGGTGACCGTGACGCCCCTGGCGGCGGACGCGCGCTTTCGCCCGGTGGAAGCCGCGGTGGTCGCGGAGATCCGCGCGCGGCTGGGCCTACCTTCGCGCTACGCGCTCTACCTCGGCATCAACAAGCCGCACAAGAACCTCGGCACGCTGATCGAGGCCTGGGGACGGGTCGCCGCCGAGCATCCGGACCTCGCCGCGAGCGCCGAGCTAGTGATCGCCGGCGCCTGGGACCCGCGCTATCCGGAGGTCCGCGCGCAGGCCGACGCGCTGCCCGCCGCCGCACGGACGCGCTTTATCGGGCCGGTTGCCGAGGCCGACCTGCCCGCGCTCTACAGCGGAGCGGCGCTCTTCGCCTTTCCCTCGCGCTACGAGGGCTTCGGCCTGCCGCCGCTGGAGGCGATGGCCTGCGGCACGCCGGTCGTCGCCGCGGGCGTGACCAGCCTGCCCGAGGTCGTCGGCGACACCGGCAGGCTGGTCGATCCAGACGATGTCGCGGACTGGGCACGCGCGCTGGCGGAGATCCTGGCGGACGAGGCGCTCGCGGCGGAGCTGGGCGCGCTGGGGCGGGCGCGGGCGGCGGCCTTCACCTGGGAGGAGACGGCGCGGAGGACGATGGCGGTGTATCGGCGGGCGGCGGGGCAACCACAAGATTCGCGGGCTGTGCGCCGGTCATGATGGGCACGGGATCGACGGCTTCCAGGTTCTCGTCGATGCGGTAGATCGCCAGACCATCACCCGTCGCCACAACCAGGCGATCGCCGGTCAGCCAGGCGGTTTCGCGCCAGTCCGCGCTGCCGGCCGGTTCCCGCGGGGCGAGTGCCGGACTACCGAGGCGCGTGCCGCCGGGCCGGATGCCGCCTTCCGGCGTCCGATCCCAGAAGGGAAAACTGAAGCGCTCGCCATCGGGCGACCAGGCGAAGTTGTTGAGCTCGGGCGGCGCAGCGGCGGAAAAGACGCTGCGCGTGCTATCCAGGCCGGCGAGGACGAGGTCGGGCGCGGCGGAGGGAGCCGATGCCGGCGCGCTGGCCGGGTAGGCGGCCCGGCTCGGTGTGGGCGGTACCTGGGCTGGTTGGAGGAAGGCGACCCGGCGCCCGTCCGGCGACCACCACGCGTTGTAGTCGTTCGTCCAGGGCAAGGAGCCGGGGCCGGCTTCCGCGATGGTCGCGGTGCCGCCGTCAAGGTTCAGCCGCAGGAGGCGGGCGGGGCCGTCGAAGTAGGCGAGGTCATCGCCAGGGTACTTCGAGGGTGCCGGTGACACGACGAGCAGCGACCGGCTGTCCGGCGCCCAGCGGGGTAGTTGGTAGGGGCGCCAGTCCGACTCGCTGGCCATCGGCGGGTGCTCGAACAGGACGCGAACGTCGCTGCCGTCGGCGCGCGCAACGGCAATCGTCGCATGCAGTGGCGGCGGCTGGTCCTCAAGGCGCGTGATCACGACGTGCTGGCCATCGGGCGAGAACGCGAAGTGGCCGCCCTGGCGCGGTGGAAGCAGTTGGCGCGGCTCGCCTCCTTCCAGCGGCACGGACCACAGGTCGTCGCGATAGGCATAGTTCCAGTCGGGAACCCCATTGTCGGAATCGTCGGACCGGAATTCTTCCTCGGTCGTGAAGGCAAGGCCCGAGCCGTCGGGCAGCCAATCGTAGAACCACACTTCGGTCCATGATCCCTCGGGCATGTGCTCGGACTTCGGGAGCTGGCGCGTCAGCGTCTCGACGTCGATCACCAACCGAGGTTCCGCGCCATCCAGCGCGGCGACGTAGACCGGCGCGGGCTCGCGATCGGGACCCTCCGAACGCACCTGGAACGCGACCCGCCGCCGGTCGGGCGAGAAGCGCGGCGCCGATGGCCAAGACGGTGGCGCCGACGGCGAGAATTGACTCAAGTAGGGTGGCGCCGACGCGCCCGACCGATCGGAGACCAGCACTGGCCGTCCATCCGCACCCACCGCCCATAAGCCGCCGCAGTCGGTCCAGCCGATCGCCGCGCCTTCGGGGATCACGCCGGCCGGAATGTCGGCGGGCTCGGGCGAGCAAGCCGAGGGAGAGTAGCTGGCGGAGGAGATCGCGGTGGCGGGAGCAGGTTCGGTGGACTCAGTGGGCCGAGTGGACCCAGCGGACGCGCTGGACAGGGGAGTGGCGTGGTAGGAGTCAGGACCGCGCAGTTGGCTAGGAACGGACGTGGTCGGAGCGGAGCAAGCCGCGGCCAATACGAGCACTCCGGCGAGCGCAGGGGCGCGATTCAGAGCATGGCGAAAGCTGTGGGAGTGATAGGCTGGCATTGCGGATCAGGACATCACGGCATCTCATCTCGCAAACGGTTGATGAGATCCAACGTCACGACGCCTGCGCCGGGCTGGATTGGGAACTGCGGCAACCCGTGAATTGTCGTCGCATCAGCCTGTCGCGTCAGAGCTTGGCGCGCCAGGTCGGACAGCACTTTGCCCATCGTCATGCCCCGCTGCCGGGCCACCTCCCTGACCGCCAGCAGGGCATCGGGATCGAGATCAAAGTTCGTGCGCATGGTTCCTCGAGTTATCCCACCATCACCACCCCGCCCGGCTCGCGCGCCTGGCGGGCGACGAGGTCGT
The DNA here is from genome assembly GCA_964498575.1 of uncultured Anaerolineales bacterium. Taxonomy (GTDB): domain Bacteria; phylum Chloroflexota; class Anaerolineae; order Epilineales; family Epilineaceae; genus CAZCJG01. The sequence goes on from CAZCJG010000001.1 coordinate 27,277, forward strand.
AGCCGGCGCCGTCGACCAGGACGTGCAGGCGGATGTTGAGGATGCACACCGGATCCTGGCGCTTGGCCGAGTCCATCGACGAGAACAACACGTCCGAGGGATCGACCACCGTGATCGCGCCGCTGCCGACGACCTCCAGCGTGTCGTCGGGCCCGATGAAGGCGGCGGTGTCCTCGTCCAGCCCGATCCCGACCGGCTCCGGATAGTAGGCCAGCGCGGTCAAGAGCCGACCGAGCCGATCGCGCTGGCGGAAGTGCTGGTCGATGATCGTCCGCCCCGTCAGCCCCAGGCCGGGCGCCAGGGTGACGATGCTTGCGCGCGGCGTCGGCCCCTCGTCGCCGAACGCGATCATGTGCTCCGACAGGATTGCCGCGCCGGCCGAGGTGCCGGCGACGTGCGCGCCGGCCCGGCTGCGCGCGCGGATCAGGTCCGCCACCGGCGTGCCGCCGATCGTCGTGGACAGCTTGAGCTGGTTGCCGCCGGTCAGGAAGATCCCGCCGGCCTCGCCCAGCGCCGCCAGCCAGTCCGCCCGCCGGCAGTCCTCGCGCCGCTCGAAGGGCAGCACGCGCGCCCACTGGACGCCCAGGTCGCGGAAGATCCGCTCGTACTTGCGGCCGGTCTCGCGCAGCAGCGAGGCGGTGGGGATGATCGCGATCCGCGCCGAGCGTCCGCCGCAGAGCTCGGCGAAGCGGCGCAGGATCGCCCGGTCGCGGATCTTCTCCTCGGCCCCGCCGATCGGAATGATGTAGCCGCGCGGGGAATCCCGATGCCCGTCGGGATCACGAGACCCATCGGCATCCCGATGCTGAGCAGTATCCGGGTCGCGGTCGGGATGGTGGTGGTTGCCGCTCATGCCATGGCCTCGACGAAGCCCGCGATCCGCCGCAGGCCCTCGCGGATGACCTCGCGCGAGGTGGCGTACGACAGCCGGATGTGCCGGTCGTCGCCGAAGGCCACCCCGGGCACGGTGGCGACCTGGACCTCGTCGAGCAGCACGTTGGACAGCTCCATCGATCCCTCGATCCGCGTCCCCCCCGGCGAGCGGCGGCCGTATAGGCTGTCGACTTTGGGGAAGACGTAGAACGCACCCTGCGGCTCGGCGCAGATCCAGCCCGGCAAGGCGCGGATGCCGTCGAACATCAACCGGCGGCGGGCGTCGAAGCGCTCGCGCCGCTCGGCGACGATCGCCTGGTCGCCAGTCAGCGCGGCCAGCGCGGCGACCTGGGACAGGGTGTTGGCGTTGGAGGTCTCGTGGTCCTGCACGCGGTTCATCACGCGGACCAGGTCGGCCGGGGCGATGACGTAGCCGATGCGCCAGCCGGTCATCGAATAGGTCTTGGAAAAGCTCTGCGACATGACCGTGCGGGCGCGCACCTCGGGGCCGAGCATCATCGGGCTGAGGTAAGGCTCGCCGCTGTAGCACAGCTCGGCGTAGATCTCATCGGAGAGGATCCACAGGCCATGCTCGAGGGCCAGCTCGACCAGGGCATGGATGTTGGCGTGCGGCAGGCGCGCGCCGGTGGGGTTGGCGGGCGAGTTCAGGATGATCGCCCGCGTCCGGCCGGTCAGCCGTGACCGGACCGCGTCGAGGTCCACGCTGAAGCCGTCCTCCACGCGGGTCGGGACGCACACCGGGCAGCCGCCGGCGAGCTTGACCATCTCCGGGTAGGATACCCAGTAGGGACTGGCGATCAGCACCTCGTCGCCCTCGTCGAGCAGGGCCTGGAAGGTGAGGTACAGCGCGTGCTTGCCGCCGCAGGAGATCAGCGTCTCGTCGCGCGCGGTGGGTGCGCCGTACAGGGCCGCCGAGCGCGCCGCGACCGCGTCGCGCAGCTCCGGCATGCCGGCGGTGGCGGTGTACTTGATCTGGCCCGCCGCCAGGTAGGCCGCGGCCGCCTGCACCACCGCCGGCGGGGTCGGGAAGTCCGGCTCGCCGGCGGTCAGGTTGACCACGTCGATGCCCGCCTGCCGCATCGCCTTGGCGCGCGCGCTCATCGCCAAGGTCGCCGAATCGCCCACCGCTTGCACCCGGCGCGCAAAGGTCATGGTTCTCTCCCCACTGTTCTGGATCGATCTTCGAGCCGACACCTGCCAGGATTATACCGAAGCGCCCTGAATTTGACATCGGCGGTCGCGATCGCGAGCATTGATCGGATGGACGATCCACCCGAACACGTCACCGCGCCTGGCCATGTCACCGCACCGGATCAGGTCCACTCGCCTGACCATGTCACCGCGCCCGACCACGCCCCCCCGCCCGACCACCTCGTCCCGCCCGCCGCGCCGTTCGAGGGGCGCTTCCTCAAGGGGCCCCGGCCGCGCGTCCCCGAGCTTATCGAGGTGGCGCGCATCGCCTGGGAGTTCATCCGGGGCTTCCGGACGCTGCACTTCGTCGGCCCTTGCGTCACCGTGTTCGGCTCCGCGCGCTTCCCGGAGGATCACCGCTACTACGGCCTCGCGCGTTCCCTCGGCGCCTGCCTGGCCCAGGCGGGCTTCACCGTGATGACCGGCGGCGGGCCGGGCATCATGGAGGCCGCCAACCGCGGCGCCAAGGACGCCGGCGGGATGTCGATCGGCTCGAACATCGTGCTGCCCCAGGAACAGCACGTCAACCCTTATGTCGACACCTGGCTGAACTTCAAGTACCTGTTCGTGCGCAAGGTGATGCTGGTCAAGTACTCCTACGGCTTCGTCGTCATGCCGGGCGGCTTCGGCACGCTGGACGAGATCTTCGAGACCGCGACCCTGATCCAGACCGGGATCATCGAGAACTTCCCGGTGGTGATCATGGGCCGCGAGTTCTGGCAGCCGCTCCTGGACTACCTGCGCGACACGATGTCGCACCAGGGGACGATCTCACCGGGCGACCTGGACCGCTTCCTGATCACCGACTCACCCGAGGAGGCGGTGCGGCACATCCTGGCCGCCGTGCCGCGCTTCGGCCTGAAGTGGGAGCCGGCGGCGCGACCGATCCCGATCCTCGGCGAGAAGACGCCGTTCCCGGAGGACAGCGTCCGGTTGGGGTTGCCGGAGGGCGGGGAGGAGTAGGGCCCTTGCGCACATCGGCCCCCTCCCCTGCCCCTCCCCCAGACGGCATGGGAGAGGGGATTCACGCGCAGGTTGGAGGAGGACCATGCCATGACTGTAGACCTCGAGCCGTTAGAGACTGGGAGTCACGCGGATCACCACACCTTGGCCGCTTCGGGTGATCCCGTGCCGATCGCCGTCGTCACGGTCAGCGACAGCCGGACGGCGGAGACCGATGTCAACGGGCGGTTCCTGCGGGAGGCGATTGCGGCGGCGGGTCATCGCCTGGTCGACTACCGGCTGATCCCGGACGAGCCGGACCGGGTGACCGCGGTGCTCGACGAGCTCGCCGGGGGCGAGGCGCGGGTGATCCTGTTCAACGGCGGCACCGGCATCTCGCGGCGCGACACGACGTATGACGCGCTCTCGGCAAAGCTGGAGAAGACCCTGCCGGGCTTCGGCGAGCTGTTCCGGATGCTAAGCTGGGAGCAGGTCGGCGCTGCGGCGATGCTGTCGCGGGCGACGGCGGGGGTCTACCGCGGCGTGGTCATCTTCTCGACGCCCGGCTCGCCCAAGGCGGTCCGGCTCGCCTGGGAGCAGCTGATCGCGCCGGAGCTGGCGCATGTGGCGTGGGAGCTGGGTCGGTGAGGCGGGTTTTTCGGGGCGATCAACCTGCGTCTACCGCGTAGGGCACGCGCACGAGCTCGCCGTCTTCGTCTTCTTCCAGGAAGTACAGCTTGTCCACGCCGGTCACGCGGTCGACGAAGAGCACGCCGTTGAGGTGGTCGATCTCGTGCTGGAAGACGCGCGCCTCGAAGTCGGTGAGGGTCAGCTCGATCGGCTGGCTGTAGCGGTCCAGCGCGCGCAGGCGGATCGAGACGTGGCGCGGCACGTCGCCGAACAGGTCGGGGATCGACAGGCAGGCCTCGCGGCCCTCCTCGAGCTCGGCGGACACCCACAGGACCTCGGGATCGGCCAAGGCATGCACGCGGGTCTCGCCGTCGGGATCGTCGAGGTCCAGCGGGATCTCCGCGACGAAGACCTGGATGTCCAGCCCGATCTGCGGCGCGGCCAGCCCCACGCCCGAGGCCTGGCGCATCGTCTCGATCATGTCGTCCATCAGGCGCCGGGTCTGCCGGTCCACCCGGCGGATCGGCCGGGCGGATTTGCGCAGCACGGGGTTGTCGTCTTCGACCGTCACGATGCGCCGTAGTTGAGCCAAGTTTCGCGTTCCTCCGGCGGTAATTATAGGAAGCGCCCGGGTAGGGGGCAATCCGGCAAGGAGAGTGGCGGGGCACTCGCTGCCTGCCGCGGCACCGGGAGAACCGCTCTCTGACGGTCGCGGCTCGGACATCGGAGGGCGCCCGGCGCCTTGGCAGGTTCCGCGTCGCGCGTTATGATTCTCGGCACATGGAGGGGGGCATGGCGGGTCAGCCGATCGATCCGGGCGCGGCACGTCCGCGCCGCATCTGCATGCTCGCCGTACACACTTGCCCGCTGGCGGCGCCGGGCGGCAAGGAGACCGGCGGGATGAACGTCTACGTGCGCGAGCTGATGCGCCAGCTCGGCCGGCGCGGCTACCTCGTGGACTGCTTCACCCGCTCGCAGTCCAGCCTGATCCCCCACATCCCCGACACCGACCTCGGCCCGAACGTCCGCGTGATCCACGTCACCGCCGGCCGCGAGTCGCCCCTGCCCAAGGCCGAGGCCTGGCGCGCCGCGCCGGACTTCGTCGCCGGCGTCAACGCCTTCATCGCCTCCCAGGGCATCCGCTACGACCTCTACCACAGCCACTACTGGATGAGCGGCTGGGTGGCGCGCGAGCTGGCGCGCCGCCGGCCTGCGCCGATCATCCACATGTTCCACACCCTGGGCGCGATGAAGGACCGGGCCCAAGGCGACGGCGCGGCGCCGGAGATCGCCCCGCGCCGCACGATCGAAGCCGAGATCATGCGCTTCGCCGACGCCCTCGTCGCCGCCACGCCGATCGACCGCCAGCACATGGTCGAGCTCTACGGCGCCGATCCCGCCCGTATCGAGGTGATCCCGCCCGGCGTGGACCTGGACCTCTTCCACCCGATCCCGATGGCCGACGCTCTGGCCCGCCTGGGCGAGCGCCCCGGCCACCGCATGATCCTCTTCGTCGGCCGGCCGGACCCGGTCAAGGGCCTGGACATGCTGGTCCACGCCATCGCCCAGATCCTCGCCGCCGAGCCGCACCTGCGCGAGAACAGTTGCCTGTGCATCGTCGGCGGCGACAAGACCGACGACCCGGCCCAGATGACGGCCGAGATGGCGCGCATCGACCGCTTGCGGCGCGACTTCGGCATCGCGGACTTCGTCACCTTCCTCGGCCCGCAGTCCCAGGACATCCTGCCCTATTACTACAGCGCCGCCCAGGTCGTCGTCGTCCCCTCGCGCTACGAGAGCTTCGGAATGGTCGCGCTCGAAGCGATGGCCTGCGGCGCGCCGGTCATCGCGACGCGGGTCGGCGGCCTCTCCACCCTCGTCCGCCACGGCCGCACCGGCTACCTCGTCCCCGAGGGCGACCCCGACGCGATGGCCGCCGCCCTGCGCCCGCTCTTCGACAACCCCGCCCTGCGCCGGGAGCTCGGCGAGCACGGCGTCGCCACCGCGGAGGGCTACAGTTGGGCGTCGATCGCGGGGCGGATCGAGCGGCTGTACGAGCGGGTG
>CAZCJG010000001.1:33097-41520 GCA_964498575.1 uncultured Anaerolineales bacterium
GGGCTACAGTTGGGCGTCGATCGCGGGGCGGATCGAGCGGCTGTACGAGCGGGTGACCGCGCAATGGATGGGGAACGGACCCGCGGATTGAGCGGAGGAGGAGGGATTCGAACCCCCGTGGCATTGCTGCCCATCCGTTTTCAAGACGGCGCCGTTTGGCCGCTCCGGCACTCCTCCGAACTGCTCGGGCGATAGGATCCCGGCGCTCCGAGTCAGGCGTCCCAAGTATAGGGCGCACCGAGGGCGATCGCAATCCGCGCCGCCACCCGTGCGTTGTTCACCAGCAGCGCCCGATTCGCCGCCAGCGTCCGCCCGCCGGAGAGTTCCGCCATCCGCGCCAGCACCCATGGCGTGACGGCCGGGCCGGTGATGCCCGCCGCGGCCGCTTCAGACGTTGCTTGCCGCGTGAGCGCATCGACCTCGCCGGAATCCAGAGCGTCCGCGGCAGGCAGGGGGACGGTCGCCAGGATCGCGCCCGGCAGGCCCAGCCGGTCCCGTGCCTGGGCCACGCGCGCGACATCCGCGGGATCCGCGACCCGCGCCGCCACCGGCAGCCCGCTGTCGGCGACATAGAAGGCCGGGAAACGATCCGTCCCGAAGCCGAGCACGGTGACGCCTCGCGTTTCCAGCACTTCGAGGGTCGCGGGCAGGTCGAGCAGCGACTTGGCACCGCTGCAGACCACCGTGATCGGCGTCCGGCCGAGCTCGGCCAGGTCGGCCGAGACGTCGAACCCGCCGCCGCGGTGCACGCCGCCGATACCGCCGGTGGCGAAGACCGCGATGCCGGCGGCGTGCGCGATCCGGGCCGTCGCCGAGACCGTCGTGCCGCCGGCGCCGCCGGCCGCGAGCGCCGGCGGCAGGTCGCGCGTGGCGCACTTGCGCGCGGCGGGGTCCTCGGCGAGGCGGTCGAGATCGGCGGGCGTCAGGCCCACACGCGGCTCGCCGTCCAGCACCGCGACCGTCGCGGGCAGGGCGCCCTCGGCGCGGACCGCCGCCTGGATCTCGCGGGCGACCTCGGCGTTCAGCGGGCGTGGCAGGCCGTGGGTGATCAGGGCGGACTCGAGCGCGACCACCGGGCCGCCGGCCGCCAGGGCGGCCTGGACCTCGGGATCGATCCGCGGAGCGAACGCCACCCGCTAGGCCAGGACGGGGACGGTGCTGACCCGCGCCGGGTGGGCCGGTTGGGGAGCGGCGCGGCGTTCCAGAATCACCCGCACGCCGTTGCGCGGGCGCAGGGTGATCAAGGGATCGGGCTGCACGGGATGGCCCGGCACCAGGCGCAGGTGCCAGCGCCGGGCGATGGTGGCGAGGATCAGCGTGCCCTCCATCCACGCGAAAGCCTCGCCGATGCAGCGCCGCGGGCCGCCGCCGAAGGGGAAGTAGGCGTACTTCGGGCGCGGGGCGTGGCTGTCGGGCAACCAGCGATCGGGGTCGAAGCGGAAGGGATCGGGGTACCAGCGCGGATCGTGGTGCACCACCCATTCGCTGACCAGCACGCCCGCACCGCGCGGGATACCGTAGCCACCGACCACGACGTCCTGCACCGCGCGCCGCCCGACGATCCAGGCCGGCGGGTAGAGCCGCATCGCCTCGGTCAGCACGCGGCGGGTGTAGCGCAGCTCGGGCAGGTCCGCCACCTCGGGATCGCGACCGCCCAGCACGCGGTCCAGCTCGTCGTGCAGGCGCGCGGCGGCCTCGGGATGTTCGGAAAGCAGGAACCAGGTCCAGGCCAGCGCGTTGGCGGTGGTCTCGTGCCCGGCGAGGAACAAGGTCATCACCTCGTCGCGCACCTGGCGGTCGGTCATGCCCTGGCCGTCGCCGTCCTCGTCCACCGCGACCAGCAGCATCGAGAGCAGGTCGCCGTGGTCGCGGCCGCCGGCCCGGCGTTCCTCGATCATGCGGTAGATCAAGGCGTCCAGCTCCGCGCGCGCCGACTCCTGGCGGTGCGCCGAGGGCCACAAGCCGCGATCGAGCACCCACTCCGGCAGGAAGAACGCCAGCGAGCCGAAGGAGCCGATCAGGGTCGCCAGCGCGGCGTCGATGGCCTGGGTCTGCGACGTGACCTCGAAGTCGAACAGAGTCTTGGCGACGATCGAGCGCGTGAGGTGCTGCATGTCGGCGGCGATGTCGCGGGTCTCGCCGTCCAGCCAGCGCGCTTGCAAGGCCGAGGCGTGGTCGACCATCACCTTGCCGTAAGCGGCCATGCGCTCGCGGTGAAAGGCCGGCAATACCAGTCGGCGCTGGCGCTGGTGGAACAGGCCCTCGCTGGTCAAGAGCCCTTGCCCGAGCAACCGCCGCGCCCGCCCCAGCCCGCGTCCCTTGACGAAGGCACCCGCATCGACCTCCAGCACCGCCTGAATCATGTCCGGGTGGCTGAGCAGATACACCGGCCAGCCCATCAGCTTGAAGTGCGCGATATCGCCGTAGCGGCGGGCGGTGTGCAGCATGAAGCCGAGCCGATCATGGCGGAAGCGCAGCAGCACGCCGCTGGGCAGGCGGCTGCGCGGACCCGGCGGGGTGATCGAGGAACGTGTGGGGATGCGCATGAGTTGGTGGTTGCCTCACGACTTTCAAGGATGTCTAGTGACAACGTCTATCGGGCGCGCTGGGCCTTCGAGACCCGGTCACTCGAAGGTCAGCGCTCCACGATATTCATTATATCCACCCCACCCCACGCCCAACCGACGCCCGGTGGGCGGCCGGCTAACGCGATGGCGAGACGGAGCCGGGCGGCGGATGGCCGGCACGGCTGTGGCTTGACCGGACCGCCGCCGCCTGCCAAACTCAAATTGTTCGACTTGGCCCAGATTTAAGGAGTAGACGCATGTCGTTGACCCATTCGATTGTCGCATGGACGGCCGTCATCGGGCTGTTCAGCCTTGCCGCGTGCTCATCCGAGCCGACCGCCGACCCCGCCGGTGGCGCCGCGGGCACGCCTGGCGCGCCGGCCGCGCAACATGACCACGGCGCCGCGGATTCGCAGGCTCCGGGCGGTGCGCCGCCCCAGACGGCGGCCGCCATCCCCGGTTCGACAGCACCGGGCGGTGGCCAGCCGGAAGTCCAGTCCTCCGCAGCGGGACCGGGCGACACCGGCGGTACCGCGTCGGCCGGTCCGCCGGCCGATCTCAACGCGGCGCTCGGGCGCTACGCCGACTCCGACCGCGTCGCGCTGGAGCTGCTCAAGAAGTCCTGCGACGAGGGTCGCAAATGCGTCGAACAGGTCAACCTGCTCGCGAACTACATCGGCAACGACTGCCCGCGCGATTCCACCTGCCCGAAGACCTTGTCGGGCTTCCTCGATCCGCTGGACGAAGCCCAGCGCAACGGCACGGTTACGCTGCCGGACAGCTACCCTACGGCTGCCGAGCTCCGCGCGATCGTCGATCGCGCCACCCACGACGAGGCGCGCGACGAGGCCGGGCGAGCCTCCCGGCCGGAACCGACGGAGACGGCTGAAGGCGTCGCGCCGACGGCTGAGGGGGCCGGGCCGACGGCCGAGGCCACGGACGAGCCAGGCACTGCCAATCCGCCGGCGCAAGCTCCGACCGCACCGGGCACGACTCGTCCCCCGACCGCCCCCGGCGCGCCGACCGCCACCAATCCATCTCGCGGTGGATAGGGTTCCAAGGGTGCTGTCAGGCGTCGCTGAAATCGATCAAGCGGTTCCCCGGCGCCGGATGCGGGCGGCGATGCGCTCCAGCCAACCAGGCGTGTAGGCGATCAGGAGGATGGCGGGGCCGGCATCCGTGCCCAGGTCGTCGTCCAAGATCTCGATGCGCGGGAAGCCGCAGTCCTGGAGCATCCGCAGCAGCTCGGCCTGGGTCGGCCAGAACGAGGTCGGGCGCATGCCCTTGAGCGGATGGTCGTAGTCCGGCTCGCCGATCTCGGCACCCAGGTAACCGCCGCGTTCGAACAACGATCGGTCGGGCGGGGCGGTGTGGGTCCACACGAAGATCGCCCGGGTTTGCGGCGCCACCCGCCTGAGCAGGTTCCACGGCTCCTGCAAGTGGTAGAGCAGGCCCGAGCAGTAGGTCGCGTCGAAGCGGCCGAGCTCGGCGATCTCGTCGGTCTCCAGATCCGCCTGCACCCAACGGACGTTGCGCGCGCCGAGCTCCGCCCCGAGCCAGCGGCACTTGTCCAGATTGCTCGCCTGCACGTCGATCGCCACCACTTCCCGCGCCCGCTCCGCCAGCGGGAAGGTATGCCCGCCCTCCAGGCAACCGAGCTCCAGCACGCGGCGCGCACGCGGGAAGCGGCGGAAGAAGCACTTCAGGCGATCGTCGTGGCCGGCGTCGTAGTCGCCGCCGTAGACCCGGCCGCCGATCTCGAACCGGGTGATCCACGGCGCGCGCGCGGCGAACCCGGCTTGCAGTCGCTCGGGGTCGGTCATAGGGCGCGCAGGAGCTTGGTCATCGTGAGTCGGATGCTGGTCATGGCGGTATGGTCAGGTCGATGAGATAGGGGTCGCCGGCAGCCTGGCCGCCGGCTTCGCGCACGGGCAGCCGCTGGCCCGTCGCCAGATTGTACCACCCCAGCGCCAGGCGATAGGCGCCGGGTGGCAGGTCGGCCGGGACCGCCAGGCCGACCGGCAGGTCCAGCGCCTCGCCGGGCGGCCAGAGGCGGGTGGGGAACGCGCCGCCCAGGGGCTGGCCATCCCACTGCGCGACCAGGGTATCGCCCTTGAGCAAATGGGCGAACAACGTGTAGTCCCGCGACGGCGGGCGCAACGCGGTCAGGCGCAGGGTCAGCGTGAGCGGATCGCCCGGCTGGACGCGGGTGCCGGGATCGAGCGTATAGCCTCGCAGCCCGAGCTCATCCCCGAAGTCAGCCTCGACCGGCACGGCGACGGCCGGCGGCACCTCGGGCTGCACCGCGAGGCCGAACAGCAGCCGATCATCCGCCGGGGTGCCGCGGCCGTCCAGGACCGGCAGGCGCTCGCGGGTTTCCTGGTCGTACAGCAGCACTTGCAGATGGTAGCCGCCGGGCGGAGCGTTCGCGGGGATCGTCAGGGGCACGACGTCATCGAAGCGCTCGCCTTGCCGCCAGCTCGAGGTCGGGCGGGTGCCGAAGAGGATCTCGCGGTCGTTGCCGGCGCGGCTGACGCCCTCGGCGTCCAGAAGCTGCACCGAGGCCCGGTACCGTCCGCTCGGCCGGGCGTAGGCTTCCCAGCCCAGCCGCACGGCGAGCCGCTCGCCGGGCCGCGCGAGCCGATCCGTCCCGAAGCCCACCAGCCGAATCCCATCGCCGAAGGTTTGCGGAGCATCGACCCCCGCGAGCGCGGTCCGCAGCTCGATCGGCGCCAGTCGGTAGTCCGCCTTGGACGCCCAGAGCGCCTTGGCGGATCGCCGCGGCAGCGCATGGCCCGCCGCGGTGATCCCCAGCCGGAAGTCGATCTGACCCGCGCCGGCCTCGGGCGGCACCCGGAACGCGTGGCGCGTGGCGATTGTCTTCTCTTCGGGCCACAGCTCCGGCGCGGGCAGGGGGAAGTCGACGCGTCCGGCGTCCCCTCCATCGATGTGCACCTCCCACGGCGTCGCCGGCGCGGGCCCGTCGCGGCGCCAGAAGAGCACCACCTCGATCGGATCGCCCGGCCGCACCGCTCGCGGCGCGTCGTAGCCGACCAGGCGCACGCGGTCCGCCCACGCGACGTCGACCGGCGTCGCGGCGGACGCGGCGAGCTCCGGGCCGGCCGCGCCGATCTCGACGGTGCCGATCCGTCGCCAGGCCGGTCCGGCGCCCGGGTCCGTGGAATCGGTGCCCGCGAGCGCAATCTCCAGATCGTAGGAGCCCGGCAGCGCGGTGATGTCGATCGGCAGGCGATGGTAGTCCGCCACCACCTCGCCAGCGCGCCAGAGTGAGATCGGATAGGCGCCGGCGACAGGCGGCTCGGCAATGGCGCCGGGCAGCGGCCGGCCCTGCTGTGCCAACCGCAACCGGATGATCCGGTCATCCGCCGCTCCGGCCGGCGCGGCGCGCCAGTGCAAGGTGATGCCTAGCGCGTCGCCGGGGCGCGGCATGGCGCCGGCCGGCGGATCGAGGTCGTAGCCCAATAGCTCGATCGGCGCGTCCGGGTCGAGCCTGGGGAGCCCGACCGGATGCGCGATCGGCCCGGGATCGCGGCGCGGATCGCGGCCGACCTCGATCAGCGGACCCAGCGACCGATACGAGTAGTCGCCGCCCTCCTCCGGCGTCAGGCCAAGGAGGTATAGCGGACCAGCGACGGTTTCGGGATCGCGCAGCGCTCGCCCGCCGGAAGGCCAGTCGGCGTAGAGGACGTGGACGTCGGGGCGGGCGCCCTCGATCAGTTGCCCATAGAGCAAGGCCGAGCCCAGCCGCGGTGAGACCACGATCGTCGCGCCTTCCGGCAAGGCGAGATCCAGCACCCGGCGGTTCGCCGCGTAATCCGCCCAACCCCGGCTCCGGTCGGCCGCGGGTCCGCCGCGCCAGAGCTGGGTCATCGCCAGCAGCGTCGCGAGCGACCAGAACAGGGCGCTGCGGGCGTCCAGGCGACGTTCGCCCCTTCCGCGCAGCACGAGCTCGGCCAATCCCGTCAGCCCGGCCGCGAGGCTGATGCCAAGCGCCATGTGCGCCGGCATCAGGATCACCCAGCCGTCCCAGGCGTTGTAGCCCAGCCGGAAGCCGGTGTAGAACAGGTAGATCAGCGCCAGCCAGACCGCCCACTGGGTCCGCCGCCGCGCCAGCCAGATCAGGCCGACCAGCACCAGGGCCAGCGCGAGCACGCTGAACTGGGACGACAGCTCGTAGCGGTATACCAGCCAGCGCGAAAGGTCGCGAACCGGCCAGCCGGGATCGTACAAGCTGTTGTAGCCGCGCGCGGTGGCGAACTTGAACACCTCGACCGGGCTGGCCGATGTGCCGTTGACCGCCGGCCAGCGCCAGAAGAAGTAGAGCACCGGCAGCAGCCCGAGCACGCAAGACGCCGCCAGCCGGGCGAGCTGGCGCGGATCGACCAGGGTGCGCGGCGCGTTGACCAGCACCGCGCCGGCCAGCACCGGGGCGACGAAGATGATGGTCAAGTGGTGCAGCGCCCCCAAGGCGAAGGCGAAAACGCTGACCGCGAGCCAAAAGGGATCGCGCGGCTGGCCCGGCGGCGCGGCGTCGGTCCAGCGGAGCAGCGCATAGAGGACGCAGCCGACGATCAGGGCATTCAGGGCGTACACTTCGGTGATCACCGCCTGGGACCAGAACGCGGGGGCGAAGGCGAACGTCAGGGCGCCGATCAGCGCGGCGGGGCGGCACCGGCTGAGGCGGGCCGCGATCAGGCAGACCATGGCCACCGCGGCGGCGGCGGCACAGGCCGAGAACAGGTTCATGCGGTAGGCGACGTCGCCCACCGGCAGCAGGGTGGCGAGCTTGCCGAGCAGGGTGTAGACCGGGTAGCCCGGCGGATGGGCGAAGTACAGCCGGTAGGCCACGAACTGGAACTCCTCGCTGTCGGCGAAGTCCGTGGTCGGCGACAGCGTGCGGAGGTAGGTCGCCAGCGCGAGGAGTCCGAGCCCCAGCGCCAACGCGAGGTCGCCGCGATCGCCGGGCCGCTCGCCGAGCGCCAACGCCAGGCAGGCGAGCAGCGCGACGCCGGCGATCGCGGCCGCCAGCCAGGGATAGGACTCGGGTTGGAGCCAGGGGTAGCCGATCAGCAGCAGCGGCAGCAGGCACAGCCCGGCGCGGCGCCAGGTCGGGCTGGGACCACGAGGCGACCGGCTTCCCGCTTGCTCCGCTGGCGGTGTCTCAAGCAGGGTGGTCATCCACGCGTGCGAGCGCCGTCATGCCATCGGTCGTCAAGCTACGGCCATCACGCCACCGGGTGATCCGCCGCGCGCCGCGGGTCGCCGATCCCCACCCGCCGCCGCAGCCGTGCGCCGGCGAGGCGGGTGACCGTCGCCAGGGCGCGATGGATCTCGGTCCGCGAGATCTTCGACGCGCCGGCGCGGCGATCCTCGAACACGATTGGCACCTCGACGACCGCCGCCCGCGCGTTCTGGCAGAGGTAGAGCAGCTCGATCAAGAAGCCGTAGTCGCTGGAACGGACCTGGTCCAGGTCGATGGCGCCCAGCAGGTCGGCGTGGTAGCAGCGGAAGCCGCTGGTGCAATCGCGCGCCGCGAGGCCCAGCGCGCCGCGCGCGATGCGATTGGCGCCCCAGCTCAGCGCCCGGCGGTGGACGCCCCAGTTGAGGATGCCCCCGCCCGGAACGTAGCGGCTCCCGATCACCAGATCGCCGGTCTGGGACGCCCCCACGAGCGCGGGCAGGTAGCTGGGGCGATGCGAGAAGTCCGCGTCCATCGTCAGCACCCGCTCCGCGCCGAGCTCGAGCGCGCGCGCGAAGCCCGCCCGGTAGGCCGTGCCGAGGCCGAGCGTGCCGGGGCGGTGGATGACGTGGACGCCCGCATGCCGCTCGGCTAGC
>CAZCJG010000002.1:0-12100 GCA_964498575.1 uncultured Anaerolineales bacterium
GCCCGCGGCGGAAGACGAAGTCGCCGAAGCCAAGGCTCTCCAGCATGAAGGTCTGGATGTCGTGCAGCAGGGTCCGCGCGCGCTTGTGCAGGAAGGCGGCGCGCAGCTTCGCCGCTTCGGCCGCGTACTCCGCCTCGGTCGACTGCAGCATCAGCGGCAGGTCGGGATCGCGCGCCTGGAAGCGCCGCAACAGGACCAGACCGGCCTCGGGGTCCTCCACGCCGCCGCACGGGAAGCTGACGTCGCAGATCACCGCCAGGACGGTCCCCTGCAGCTTGTCGTAGAGCGCCTCGGCCTCCTCGAAGGTCGTCGCGAGCAGGATCTTGGGCCGCAAGCGGAGCCGCAGCAGGCGCTGGCCGATGTTGACGCTGTCGGCGATCAGGGCCTCGGTCTGGCGGATGATCTCGGCGAAGAGCAGCGGAAGGTAGGAGGAATAGAACGGCACGCTGTCCTCGACCAGGATCAGCGTGCGCACCCCGCCGACCCGGCTGTCGTGGGCGACGTTCTGGGCGTCCTCGACCAGCATGATGATCGACAGCAGCAGCCGCACGTCACCGCGCCAGATGAAGGCGCGGTCGATGCCGTCGGGGGCGATCCAGCCGCGGTCGTGCACGCCCAGCTCGCGCTCGTTGTAGGCCATCAGGAACACCGGCAGGCCGGGCTGGATCGCCTTGACCGTCCGCCCGAAGGCGGTCGGCGTCATGTCCGCCACCTGAGCCATCGTGATCACCAGGTCGAAGCGCTGCACTTCGAGCAGCCGCAACGCCGCCGCGCGGCTCGAGACCCGGGTGATGCGCGGCGGGGTCGACAGCGACAGGTGATGGTAGGCGCCGAAGATCAGCTCGGAGAGGTGCTTGCCCTCCGACAGGGTGTAGGAATCGTACAGGCTGGCGACCAGGAGGATGCTGTGGACGCGGTGGCGCTGGAGGGTCTGGAGATCCTCGGCTTCCGCGTCGAAGGTCTCGACCAACCGTTCGATCTCGGGATAGGCCATGCGAGTCTCCTGCGGGGGGTCTATGGGGACGGCAAGCCTGCGGCTTGCGTGCATTATAGTCCTTCGGGCAGGGGTGACCAGCGATCGCGAGCGCAGCCTGGCGAATGGAATTGGGTGCTACCATTACGAAGCCCGCCTGCGCGGGCTGGACGCCGAACTCTCACGTGAATAGCCGGCGAAGGCCGGCTTTGTGATGGTAGGCGCGAATTCTATTCGCCGGCCCATGCGGGCGGCTGAGCAGTTACTCGCCATGCAAGACCCGCATCGACCATCCTCCCCCCGCTACCGCCGCGCCAGCGAGATCGGCGGCTACCTGTTCTGCCGCCGGGCCTGGTGGTTGGAGCAGGTTCGGGGCGAGGTCTCGGCGAACACCGAAGCGCGTGCGCGCGGCACGGCGGACCACGCGGTGCTCGGGCGGGCGGTCCACCGCGGCGCGCGCCTGCACCGGCTGGCATTGCTGGTCGGCCTGATCGCGCTCATCCTGATCGTGCTCGGCATCGCCGGGGGGTGGTGATGCTTGGAATCACCAGGATGTTGCTGGCGATCGGCAGGGTCGTACATGGATTCCGCGCATGGTGACGTTCCTCGGCGTGGCGCTGCTCGCCCTGGCCTTCGTCCTCTGGTGGGGTGCTCGGTCCGCCCAGCGCGCCACCGGCTTGCCGCGGGCGCGCGTCCGCTACGACGACGCCAGCGCGGGCCGGCCGCTCGAACGCGCCCTGGTCTCGCACCGCTACCGCCTCGCTGGGCGGCCGGACTTCATCCTCGACGAGGGCGGCCACCTGATCCCGGTCGAGGCCAAGCCCGGCCGGCGCGCACCCGAGCCTTACGCCGGCGACCTGCTCCAGCTCGCCGCCTACTGCCTGCTGGTCGAAGACGTGCTCGGCCGGCGCCCGCCGCACGGCCTGCTGCGCTACGCCGACCGCACCTGGGAGGTCCCTTATGACGACGACGCGCGCGCCCAGGTGCTCGTGACCCTCGCCGCGATGGACGCCGACACCCACGCCCGCGACGTTCACCGCAGCCACGACCAGGCGGCGCGCTGCGCGGGCTGCGGGGTGCGCGCGGTGTGCGGGGAGCGGCTGGACACCGCCTAAGGAGCTCCCCCGTACCAGAACACCCCGCCCGGGCAGGGTAGCATACCCGCGATGTCCGCGTAGATGCCGGCCAGCTCGTCCGCCGTCGGCGCTTGGACGTACATCGACGGGCTGCTGGCGATCTGGCGGAGCAGGTTGGCATCGACGTCCGCGCCGAGGCCGATGGTGTAGACCGCCGTGCCGGTGCTCTTGAGCGCCGCCGCGGCGGACAGCGCGCGATCGGCGGTGCCGGCGTCGGGCCGGCCATCGGTGAGGAGGATCACCGCGCGGTTGTTGCCTGGAATCGGGCGCCCGCTGGCCAGCTCGGCGCCGGCGGTCTCCAGCGCCAGGTCGATGCGGGTGCCGAGCGCGGTGGCGATGCCGTTGATCGCCGCTTGCAGGGTGGCTCGGTCGGCGGTCAACGTGATCTCGAGCCTGGCCTGGGCGTTGAACGAGACCACCGCGGCCTGGTCCTGGCCCAGCTTCAAGTTGTCGACGAAGGTCAGCGCCGCCTGCTTGGCCGCGTCGATCTTGGTCGAGGCCCCGCTCGGTTCGCGCATGCTGCTGCTGGCGTCGATGATCAGGACGACGTCGGTGTGTACCTCGGCCGGCTTGCAGACCTGGCGCATGACGAGCGGCAGGTAGGCCAGGGCGGTCTCCGGCGTCGCCGTGGCGGTGGGGGGCGGCGTGCGCGTCGGCGTGCGCGTCCGGGTGGGCGTGGCCGAGTCGGCCGGCGTCGGGGTCGCGGCCGGCGTGCCCGAGGCCCGCGGCGTCGGGCTCGGCTCGCGGGTCGGCGTGGGCGTGGCGGTCGGCGGCGTGGTGGGCGTGGGCGTCTCGACGACGCAAGGGGCGACGGTCACGCCTTTCGGTGGAACGGCTTTGGGATCGGCGGCACGGTTGAGGCTGTCGATCAGGTTGATCGTGCTCACGCCGCGCAAGGGCTGGGCGCCCTCGGCCTTGGGCTGGACGCGGTAGCTGGCGGTGATGAGCTGGCGGGGCGCAAGGTCCTTGAAGTTGAAGGTCAGGTCCTGCCCGCTGACCTGCGGCGGCGGGCTGCCCGAGCCGGCGACGAAGCCGAAGCCGGGCGCGAGCTTTTCCAGAAAGGCGAGGCTGGTCACCTTGAGCTGCTTGCCCTGGTCGGCGACGCCCTTGACGCGCGTCGGGATCTGGCTCTCGTTCTCGAAGTAGAAGTTGGTCTGGCTGGCCATCTGGCGGTAGGACGTGGAGCAGGTCTGGCGGGTGGAGTCGGTGTAGCACATCAGCATCACCGCCATGCCGCGCGAGTCCGCCTGCGCCGCCGCGCGCTTGGAGGCCGAGGGGCAGCCGGCCACGCTCGCGTCGCAGCCGTCGCCGTAGAGCAGGATGATCTCGATCGGCGAGCCGTTGCCGCGGTCGTCCTCGAGCATCTTCATCGCCGCGTCGACCGCCTCGGCCGGGTCCTCGCCCAGGTCGCCGCTGTCGAACTTGATACCGTTGATCGCGCCGAGCGCCCGGCTCTTCTGCGCGGTCAGCTCGGTCTCGACCGTCACCCGGCAGCCGTGCGACAGCACGCCGATCTTGTTGTCGGGGTGCGCCTCGAAGTCGATCGCGTCGATCACCTCGCGGGCGGATTTCTGGATCTCCTTGAGGATCTGGCTGACCGCCGGGTCGGCGATCGACTTCGAGCGGTCGATGGCGATCACCAGGTGCACCGGCAGCACCGGCGGGCAGGTGATCGCCATCGTCACGCTGACCGACGGGCTGTCGCAGATCCGCGGCGTCTCCGGCCGCAGCGTGGTCGTGATCGCCTGCACCCCGCAGGCGCTCTTCGGCGCGCTGCGGTTTTGCTGGGGCGTGTCGCCGGCGCTGTCGGCGGCCAGCGGGCGGGCGAGGGCGAGCGGCAGGAGGGCGAAGGCGGCGAGGCCTGCGGCGATGGCGAGGGCTGGGCGGCGGTTCACGACGGATCTCCTTTCCGGACCGGGGAATCGACCTTGTGCGGTGATTGTACCCGATGTCGGTCACGGGGGAAGCACAGCCGGGTTAAATCTTGCCGAAATCCACGGCGAGCCCGAGCTCGCGCCGGCGTGTCCACGCCACCGATGCGCGGACGGGGCCGGCGCCCCCTGCTCCCGGGCGGCGCCCAGCGCAAGCATTTTGAGCCTGGATTGCGTATTATCAATCGTTAACGTCGTTACCATGCCTTGCGGCCACGCCGTGCCGAGCTACCCAGGAAGGATCCCGACATGCCCAACCGCGTTACGAAATCCATCGCCTTGGCCGCCCTCGCGCTGGCCCTGGCATTGACGATCCGGGTCGCCGCTTCGCCGAGCCCGACTCGGGCGGAGACGCCGGCGGCGGGGGATCACCCCGCGGTGGCGCGGCAGGATGCGGCGCAGGACAGAGTCGCGCAGCACGATGTCACGCAAGACGATGCGGCGCAGGATGAGACCGTGCCGAAGCTCTACGACGACGCCGTGGTGCGCGATATGCGGATCACCTTCGAGGACGACGACTGGCTGGCCCTGCTCCAGGCCAACGGCTGCCGCGGCGGCCCCGGCGGCGGCCAGCCGGGCGGGGGCGGCGTGAGCAAGGACGTGCCGGCCACGCTGGAGGTCGACGGCACGCGCCTGGAGCGGGTGGGCATCCGCTGCAAGGGCAACTCCTCGCTGGGCATCAGCGGCCCGAAGAAGCCGCTCAACATCACCCTCGACGCCTTCGAGCCGGGGCAGGATCTGTGGGGCTTCGACGTGCTAAACCTCAACAACAACTTCAACGACGCCTCTCAGCTCCGCGACGCCGTGGGCCTGCGCCTGCTCGCGAACTACATGCCGATCTCGCGCTTCGTCTTCACCAAGGTGACGATCAACGGCCAGTACGTCGGCCTCTACACCATGGTCGAGCAGATCAACGGCGAGTGGTCCGAACACTGGTTCGACGACGACGGCCTGATCGTGCGCGGCGACTCGCCGGTGGCGATCGCCTTCGAGTCGTCGACCCTGAACTGGAAGGGCGAGGACCTGGCGCCCTACAAGCAGGGCTACGAGGTCAAGGGCAAGAACGCGGACTCCGACGCGGGCTACGAAGCGGTGCGCGAGCTGACGCGCGCCCTGGACGCCCCGACGAGCGCCGGCGGCCTGTCCGACGCCGACTTCGCCGCGGGCATCCGCCGGCGCATGAACGTCGACAGCGCGCTGTGGCACCTGGCCGGCACCAGCATCCTGGCGCATTACGACAGCTACTACGTCGGCAAGAACTACTACCTGTTCGCCGGCGACCGCGACCCGCGCTTCAGCGTCATCGTCTGGGACCTGGGGCTGGCGTTCGGGACCTTCGGCTATCGCGAGGCGGGCAACGGCGGCCGTCCGGGCGGCGGCCAGCCCGGCGCCGGGGTAAACGCGGCCCAGGTCGATCCCTTCGCCCAGGCCACCGCGGCCAGCCGGCCGCTGATCCGACGCCTGCTCGGCGTGCCCGAGCTCCGCGCGGACTACCTGGCCCACTACCGCACCCTGCTGCACCGCGTCTTCGTCGAGGAATCGGTGGCCGAGATCGGCCAGAGCTACCAGGACCTGATCCGCGACGCGGTGCAGGCCGAGGTAGCGGCCAACGGCAACGTCTCGGGCAGCTTCACCTTCGATCAGTTCCTGGCCAACCTGCGCGAGCCGGTCACGTCCTCGGGCGGCGGTGGCGGCCGGCCCGGCGGGCGCGGCTTCAGCCCGCCCGGCCTGCTCGCGATGGTCCGCGACCGCCGCGCCTACCTGCTCGCCCGCGAGGACATGCAACTGCCGGACCTGCGTCTGGCGTCGCGCTCGCTCTCCCCCGAAGCCCCAGCCGCCGGCGCCGCGACCACCGTCTACGCCGGCTTCGCGGGCGCCGAGGCGGCCGGGCTGCTGGCCGTGGAGCTGCGCTACCGGGTGTCGGGCGGCTTCGAGGAGGTGCTGCCGATGGCCGAGGAAGGCGGCACCTGGTCGGCGGTCATCCCGGCCCAGCGCGCCGGCCGGCACGTGACCTACGCCCTCCGCGCCGGCCTCGCCGGCGGCCAGGCCGCCTTCTTCCCCGAGGCCAACTGGACCGCGCCCTTCGCCTTCGATATCGCGGGCGTCGACCTGCCGGTGGCCCCGTCCGGCGACCTCGTCCTCAACGAGCTGCAGGCCGACAACGCCGCCACCCTGGCCGACGAAGCCGGCGAGTTCGAGGACTGGGTCGAGATCTACAACCGCGGCGCGGCGCCGCTCGCGCTGGGCGGGCTCTACCTGTCGGACGATCCGCAGGACCCCTGGGCCTTCGCCCTGCCGGAGCGGACGCTGGCGCCGGGCGAGCACGTGCTGGTCTGGTGCGACGGCGACCTGGACCAGGGACCGCTGCACGCCCCGTTCAAGCTGGACCGCCAGGGCGAGTCGGTGGTGATCACCAGCCGCCAGGCGATCCTGGACCGGGTCGACTTTCCGACCCTGGCGACCGACCAGAGCTTCGGCCGGCGCACCGATGGCGCCACGGACTGGGCGCTCTGCGGCCCGCCGACCCCCGGCCAGGCCAACGCCTGCGACGGCCGCGTCCCCGAGCCGACCCGCACGCCGGTGCCGACCCGCACCCCCGAGCCGACCAGCACACGGGCGCCGATCAACACACCCGTGCCCAGCAGCACGGTGGAGCCGACCCGCGCGCGGGTGTACCTGCCTTCGCTGGCCCGGGGCGAGTGACTCCGGCGGTATGCTGCGGATCCCCTAACGGAACAAAGATCGTCGCGCGCACTGGCTCCCTGGAGCCTGTTTCTATCGTTCGCTTGATGCCAATGGGCCGCCCCTACGCCTCCGCGGTGCCGGCGCTCGCCCGCAGGCTGGCCTCGATGAACGGATCCAGGTGGCCCTCCAGCACCCGGCGCACGTTGGTGTCGGACACGCCGGTGCGCATGTCGCGGACGTAGGGGTTCTTGTAGGTGCAATAGGTGCGGATCACCGCTCCCCATAGCGCCTCGGCGTCCGGCGCCGGCGCGGGATCGGCGCGCCGCCGGGCGCGGGCGGCGGCCAGGAGGGCGACCAGCCGCCCGGCCAGCGCGCGGCTGGCGTCGGCGGGTTGGTCGCTGGTGATGGTCAGGCTGGTCTCCGAAGGCAGGTGTGTCGCCGTCGCCTGGCTGCGCAGCTTGCCGAGGTGCTTGCCCCGGCCGCTGGTCGGGCGGGACTGCACCTGGACCTCGTCGCCGGCCGTCGCGGCGGCGCCCGGCTGGGGATCCGGCGCCACCTCGACTCGCGCGTGGGCGACCTCGCGGCCGCCGTCCGGGCGGTGCTGGAGCCAGCGGTGGGCGCCGGCCTCGCCCCGCAGCAGGCCATAGGCGCCGTGGCCGCGGATCGCCGCGCCGGCGGAGACCAGGTCGCCCGAAGGCGCGCGCGTCTCGTCGATGACGGCAACCTCGAAGCCGCGCCGCCCGGCCCAGGCCAGGTAGGCGCCGAACAGGCTTTCGGCCCAGGCGGCGGCGCCCGGACCGTCGCCCGGCACGGCGTGGAGCAGCAGGAAGGCGTCCTGCCGGTCCCAGGGCTCGGTGAGCAGCAGGTCCAGCTCGGCCGGCGGCAGCTCGGCCAGCAGGTAACGGTACTGGCGCGCCGCCTCGCCGATCATCGATCGCTCGCCCCTCTCGTCGACCAGCGCCAGCGCCGCCGCCATGTCCGCCGCCGCCCGCGCCAGCCCGTCGCAGAGGTCGACCACCCGCGTCAGGGCGCCCAGCGCGGCGAGGTCGGCCTCGGCGCGCTGGGGATCGTCCCAAAACGCCGGGTCGCTCATCGCCGCCATGCGGTCCTGCGCCTCGGCCCGCACCGCCTCGAGCGTGTGGAAGGCCGCGATGCGCGCCACCCGCGCCTGGACCCCGGGCAGGGCGGCGCGCAGCTCGGCCAGGGTGAAGCGGCGCCGCGGGTCTTCGGCGATGACCACCGCCTCGTCCGGGCGCGGCGCGCGGTCCGCCTCGTCGGGCACCAGCGCCGCCTGCACCCGGCCGCGCCGGACGAAGACGCGCACCAGGTCGCTCGGGCGGGTCGGCTGGCCGAGGATGGCGCGCGCCAGCGGATAGGCGATCGCGCGCTCGATCTGCCGCTTGAGGTGCCGCGCGCCGAACTTCGGGCTGTAGCCGCGCTCGACGACGTGCTCGATCACCTCCTCGTCCATCTCGATCTCCAGCCCGCGCCGCGCGATGCCCTCCCGCTTGAACAGCAGGTCGACGTCGCGGCGCGCGATGCGGTGCAGCGCGAGCTTGCCCAGCGGCTTGAAGAAGCACACGCTGTCCAGCCGGTTGATAAACTCCGGCGTGAAGGCCCGCTCCAGCGCGCGCTCGAGGTCGCGCTCGATCTCGGTCTGGGCGTCCTCGTCGCTGGATTGCGGGATGAAGCCGATGTGCTTGGGGTTCGCGCCGAAGTTCGACGTGGCGATGATAATGCAGTTGCGCAGGTTGACCATCTCGCCATCGCCGTTGTGCAGCAGGCCCTCGTCGAAGAGCTGCATGAAGCGCAGGAAGATGTTCCCGTTGGCCTTCTCGAACTCGTCGAGCAACAGGACGGCGAAGGGCTCCTCCGCCAGGCGCACCGTGAGCTGGCCGCGGCGGGTCGCCAGGTCCTCGTCGGGATCGCTGTCGCCGAACAGCTTGACGTAGTCCCAGTTGCCCGAATAGTCCGCCATATTGAAGCGCACCAGGCGGCTGGCGTCGCCGAACAGCCACTCCCCCAGCGCCTTGGACAGCTCGGTCTTGCCGACGCCGGTCGGGCCGAGGAAGAGGAAGACGCCCAGCGGCCGGTGCGGGTCGTTGAGCCGCGCCTTGAGCAGGCACAGCGTCTGCACCAGGCTCTCGATCGCCTGCTCCTGGCCGATGACGTGCTCGGCCAGGCTGCGGCGCACCTCGGCCTCGTCGAAGGCCAGGCTCTCGTCGGTGATCTGGCGCGACAGGCCGGTGCGCGCGGAGAAATGCGACGCGACCAAGGGCGCGGTCACCGCCGCCTCGCCCGCGCCGCGCAAGGCTGCCTGAATCGCCGCCTCTTCGATCAGCTCGATCGCCTTGCCGGGGAAGGCCTGGGCGACGTTGAAGCGGCCGGCCAGGCTGATCGCGGCCTCGCGCGCCGCCGGCTCGATCGGCACCCCGTGCTCGATCTCGAGGTCGCCGGCTGCCTGCGAGACGATGGCGGCGATCCTGTCGGCCGGCGGCTCGTCGACGCGCAGGGTGGTGAACACCTCGTCGATCTCGGGATTCCCGGCGGCGATCCGGCGCAGCGCGTTGTCGCGCAGCTCGGCCAGGCAGCGCAGCTCCCCGCCCTGCAAGTGCTCGACGAGCAGGGGCAGGAAGTCGCCGTCCTCCTTGTCCTTCTTCGACTGGGCGCCGCTCGGGCCGGGCAGGTCGCGCCAGTACAGCAGCACATCCGGCCGCGCGGCGGCATCGCGCAGGAAGCTCTGGACCTGGGTCGCCCAATCATTGCCGAAATCCAGCACGAGCTGTGCGGGCGAGAGCGCGTAGACCGTGACGCCCGCCAGCGCCTCCGGGCATTCGCCGCGCGCCATGCGCGCCACCGCGGCGTGGATCACGGCGGTCTTGCCCACCCGCGGCGGCCCGACGACCAGCGGGCTGGCCTTGGCACCGCGCGCCAGCCGGTCGAGCAGCGCCACGACCTCGTCGTCCCGGCCATAGGTCTCGCGCAGCTTGCCCCGGCGCGCCTGCTCGCTCAGGTTTACCGCGGTCGCGCCGAGCAGGCCCTGCAGGGGATCGTCGGCAGGGATCGGTGGGGCAGGCACTGGATCGGTCGACATGGGATCGGTGGACATGGGATGGCTCGCGTTGGCTCGCGTTGGCTCGGCGACCGGCGCGGCAGCCGGGCTGCCTTGGTCGGTGGAGCATCGCCATTGTAACGCGATCGGGTGGAATCGGTGAAAGACGCGGGGGCGCGGCAAGCCGACCGACACGTCTCCCGCTCGCCATGTCAGGGTTGCCCGACTCGGGGGTTAAAGGTTTCACTCCCATGACACAGCCAACACAAGGAGCACTCCGCTGATGTCGCGCCACCTCGCCGTCGCCATCCTGATCGCCATCCTGCTGGCAGCTTCGACCCTCCACCTCTCGGGTCTAATCTGTCCAATCCGCTCAATCCGTGTATCCGCTTGTCAATCCGTTGTGTGGGCCGCCCCCCGCATCCTCGCCCAGCTAGGCGGGCGCGCCTCCGGCCTGGCCGTCGCCGGCCACCGCGCCTACTTCGGGCATGGGCCGCGGCTGGCGGTGGTGGACATCTCGGCGCCGGACGCGCCGCGGGTCGTCGCGACCAGCGCGCCGATGGACGGCTTGGTCTACCAGGTCGCCCTGGCCGAGGGGCTGGCGCTGGCCAGCGTGGGCAACGCGGTCCAGGTGATCGATCTCGAAGATCCCGACCGCCCCGTCCTGCGCGGCCGCTTCGTGCTGACCGACACACTGGCCGCGATTGCCGGCGCCGGCCGGACGGCGTTCGTGCTGGCCCAAGCGGGCCGGTTGCACGTGGTCGATCTCGGCGATCCCGACGCGCCGCGGGAGATCGCGCGGATCGAGGGCCTCGGGCTGGCCAGCGACATGGCGCTCAGCGGGACCACCGCCTTCGTCGTGGGCAACGGCTTGCACGCGATCGACGTCCACGATCCCGCGCACCCGGCCGTGATCGGAGACGCGCCGATCCAGGGCTATCAGATCGCTCTCGACGATGATCGCGCGTACCTGGAAGGTTACAGCGCCGTCTTCGACACCAGCGCGTTCAGGGTAGTGGACGTGGGCGATCCCACCGACATGCGGTTGGAGTTGGACGAGATCAGCGGGTTCATCGCCGACATGGTGGCCGATCGGGGGCGGCTGCACGTTGCCTGGTCCGATGCCTGGGGTCCCTGCTGCGGCTTCAGCACGGTCGACCTGCGGGACCTGGCCGCGCCGCGGCAGCTCGGGCGGCTCCGGCTGTCGGCCAGCCGGGTGCGCGACCTCGCGCTGGCCGGCGACCGGCTCTACGCGCTGAGCCAGCACGGCGGCCTGCGCGTGATCGACGTGGCGGATCCCGGCGCCCCGGCCGAGCGGGCCGCGCTGCCGATCCTGGCCGAGGTCCACGACGCGGCCGTCCAAGGGCACCTCGCCGCCGCCATCATCGGGCAGTCCAACGCGGGCACGCAGAGCCCGGACGGCCGCTTCCTGAGCACGTTTGACTTGACGGTCCCGACCGCGCCGCGCGAATTGGGCCGTGTGGACATCGGTGACACCGCCGGGCGCGTCGCCGTCGCGCCGGGCCTGGCCTACGTGCTAGCCCACGACGTCCTCAAAGTCGCGGACGTCTCGGACCCGGCCAGCCCGCGCTGGCTCGGCGACTACGTTTACGAGGGCGTCGGCGCGGCGCTGGTTCAGCGTGACGACGAGGCTTGGCTTGCCGCGGTTCCTTGGAGCAATAGATCTGGCGTTGGCTTCGTGGATGGGGTGGATGTCTCCGACCCCAGCACTCCCCGCCGGCTGAGCCGATTCGAGCTGCCCGCGCCGCCTTCCGGCCTGGCGCTCGCCGGGGATCATCTCTACGTCGCGGAGCGCCCGAACGCCGGCAGCAGCGTGCCGCCCGGCATCCGCGTTCTGGAGATCCCGAGCGGCGGCGGGCGGCGCGAGACGGGCTTCGTGCCCCTGCCGGCCGCGCCGATCGACGTGGCGGCGGGCGGCGATCGCCTGTATGTGGTGGACAGCCACCTTCGGATCTTCGACCTGGCGGACCCGGCCGCGCCGCAAGCTCGCGGGAGCGTGGCGCTCGATCAGCCCGCCTACTTCGCCCGGATCACGGTCGATGGAGACCGGCTCTACATCGCCGGCGGTCAGGGATGGCGCGGCATCGTCGTCATCGACGCGGGTGATCCGGACGCGCCGCGGGTCGTCGAGGTGATCGACCGGCTGCCGAGCCGTACCGTAGCGGTAGCGCCGGCGGGCGAGAGCCTGTTGCTCGCGCTGAGTGAGGGCGGGATGGCGATAGTGCGCAAGCTCGGCGGCGGGGACGGGCGCCCACCGGCGCTGTTCCTGCCCCGGCTGGTGCGGGGCGTCGCGGGCGACTGA
>CAZCJG010000002.1:12200-35319 GCA_964498575.1 uncultured Anaerolineales bacterium
GCGGTCGACGGGCTCGACCTGTGCGTGCCGGCCGGGGTGATGTTCGGCTTCCTCGGGCCGAACGGGGCGGGCAAGACGACGACGCTGAAGATGCTGACCGGCCTCCTGCGGCCGACCGCCGGCAGCGCCTTCGTCGCCGGCTTCGACGTCACCGCCGCGCCGCTGGAGGTCAAGCGCCGCATAGGAGTGGTGCCCGAGGCGCTGGGGCTCTACGAGCGGCTGACCGGCAACGAGCAGCTCGAATTGATCGGCCGGCTGCACGGGCTGGACGCGGCGACGATCGGCCGCCGCCGCGAGCGCCTGCTGGCGCACCTGGACCTGGCCGAGAAGGCGAGCACGCTGACGATCGACTATTCCGGCGGCATGAAGAAGAAGCTGGCCCTGGCCGGCGCGCTGCTGCCCAATCCCGAGATCCTTTTCCTCGACGAGCCTTTCGAGGGCGTCGACGCGATCTCGGCGCGGGTGATCAAGGACATGCTGCGCCGCCTGGTCGACCAGCGCGGCGTGACGGTGTTCTTCTCGACCCACATCATGGAGCTGGTCGAAAAGCTGTGCGACGAGGTCGCGATCATCGACCGCGGCCGCTGGGTGGCGCAGGGCAGCCTGGCCGCCCTGCGCGAACGGGCCGCGGCGAGCGGCGACGCGACGCTGGAGGACGTCTTCCTGACCCTGGTCGGCGCGGCGCCGGCGGCGGGCGACGACCTGGACTGGCTGGGCGAGGGATGAAGCTCGACGGCATCCTCGGCCGATATCGGGACCTGCCGGGCGAGGCCTGAGCATGGCCGCCGAGCTGCGGACGATCCTGTGGTTGCAGCGCCGCTTGCTGGTCAACGCGCTGCGCCAGCGCCACCGCGGCACCTGGGGGCGGCTGATCGGCATCGCCTTCCTGGCGCTGCTCTCCCTGCCCTACGTCGCCTTCGCCGCGGTCGGGCTGACCATCGCGCTGCGCATCCTGCCGCCGCACCAGGGCACGGCGCTGGTCGCCGCCGGCTTCACCTTGATCCTGCTGCTGTGGGCGGCCTCGCCGGTGACCAACCAGCAGCTCTTCGAGAGCGCGAACCTGCCACGCCTCTTCGTCCACCCGATCGGCTTCCGTGCCCTGGTCGCCGGGGGATTGATGGCGGGGATCGCGAGCTTCCTCACCCTGCTCACGCTGCCCTTCCTCGCCGCGGTCCTGATCGGCGCCGCCCGCGGTCCGCTGTCCGTGGTGCTCGTCACCGTCGCGGCGGTGCTGTTCTTCGGCGTGCTGGTCGCGGTCAAGACCGTGGTGATCGACTTGTTCGACCTGACCGCCGAGGACCGCCGGCTGCGCGGTGCGCTCTCCGCCGTCCTGGTCTTCCTGGCGGTCGGCTTCTACCTCAGCCAGATCGGTCTCTCCAGCATCGGCCGCAGCGACGTGCGGCCCTTCATCGACCCGATGCAGCGCGCGACCTGGGTGCGCTGGCTGCCCTCCGGCTGGTTCGCCACCGCGGTCGAGGCCGCGATGACGGGGCGCCCGGCGCTGTGGCTCGTCCTGTGCCTGGCGCTGGTCGCGCTGACGGCGGGCGGCCTGGCGGCGCACCTCTACCTGCAGAAGAAGCTCTACTTCGGCGACCTGATCCGTCTCGCGCCGCCGCGGGCCGAGGCCGACACGCGGCTGGCCGACGCGCGGCGCATTCCCGGGCTATCGGCGGCCGACAGCATCGCCCTGCGCGCGCTCCTGCGCAAGGACTGGCTGGACCTGCGCCGCAACCCGATGGTGACGCGGATGGCCTTCCTGCCGGTGATGTTCGGCGTGATCGGCTACTTCACCACGCGCAACATCCCGGCGCCGGCCTGGGCCATCGGGCTGGGGACCGGCGCGATGAGCGCCCTGGTCACCTCGTCCTTCGCGCTCAACGGCCTCGCGCTGCTGGACCACCGCGGCCTGGGAACGCTCCTGCGCACGCCCGCGCCGCGGAAGCTGGTCCTGCTCAGCCACGGGTTGATATATCTGGGCCTGGCGATTTTCTTCAGCTTGATCCTCGGCGGCGCCGCGTCGCTGTCGACCGGCAGCCCGCTGCCCCTGGCGATGGCGCTGCCCACGGCGGCGCTGACCCAGCTCGTCGGCAACGGCCTGGCGCACATCGCCAGCATCCGCTTCCCCTACTACGTCGACCTCGAACGCGGCCGGCAGTCGCCCGAGCTGGGCTCGGTGCTGGCGACTTTCCTGCTCTTCTTCGGCCTGCCGCTCTTTTCCGCGCCGATGTTCGTGGCGGCGGTCCTCGCGTTGGTGTTCCTGCCGATCGGGTTGCCGTTGGTGTTCGTAGGCTCCGCCCTGTTCGCCGCGGCGATCTACGCGGTGCTGCTGCGCGTGGCGGCGGACCTGTTCACGCGGCGCGAAGAGCAGCTCATCGGGGACATCGTGGAAGCGCGGGCGTGAGGCTCATGCCCGCTGCCGGTTGATGCGGCCCGTCAGGTCACCCGCCGATAGCGCCCGCCGCTGCGGGTCATCAGCTTCTCGGCCAGCATCTCGCGGCGCAGCGTGGCGACGTCGTCGTGGTACTCGACCAGGATGCGGTTGACTTCGGGTTCGAGGTAGTCGCGTTCCGGCTCGAAGTCCTCCACCAGGCGTTCCAGCACCACGCGGCGCTTCTTGCGCTGGGCCGGGATGTGGGTGAGGCGGCCGCGCACGAAGAAGGTGTCGATCACCCGCGCGCGCCAGGCGTCCTCGGTGATCGTGACACCCAGGCCCGGTTGCGACAGGCGGATAAGCTCACCCAGCCGCCGCCCCAGCGGCTCGCCCGCCAGCCGGTAGACCTGGTAGTACTGCTCGCGCTCCGCGCGGATCAGCCCGGCCTGCGACAGGAGGCCGAGATGGTGCGACACCGTCCCCGGCGTCAGCGCCAGGATCTCCGCGAGCTCCTCGGTATGCCGCGGCGCGGCGTCGATCAGGTTGACGAGGAGGAGCCGGGTCGGATGCCCGAGGGCCTTGAACAGCGCCGCGCGCGCCTCGAGCTCGTGCGCGGCCTTGGTCGGGCCGCTCATCACGGCAGCTCCAGGCCGGAACGGCCGGTCGCCTCGCGGAAGCTGCCCGCGAACATCGTGCGCGCCACGCGCATCACCTGGATCTTGATATGCTCGCGCACCACCGCCTCCTCGTCGCCCATCGCCCGGGCCAGCGCCAGCTTGTGCTCGGCCTCGCGCGTAAACCCGCCGCTCTGCGCGTCGAAGCGCGCGGCCAATTGCCGCAAGGCTTCGGAATCGTAGCCGTCCATCGGGTACCTCCCCAAAGTTGGATGTCCTCTCGGCCCCACGGGGAGCCGGGGGGCGAGGCAATTCGTGAATCTTCAAATCAAATCCTAGCAATTAATTTGAAACATCGCAAATTATCCTGGTGGACGCGAAAGCGCGCCTGTCACTCGGCCTGTCCAATCTCCCCCGCCGCGTGCATCGTTAAGCACATGCGCAAGCAGACCGGGCGGATCGAGGATGGCGAGTGGTGAGCGCCGACGACGCGCTGGAGACGGCGCCGCCCGCCGCGCGCTCGGACGTGCTCGGGGTAGCAAGCCGCGCGGACCTCTATCATGCCATGATCGCGCCCCTCGCGCCGGCGGTGTTCCAGTACCTCGTCGGCTTGACGGCGGAGCGCGCGACGGCGGAGGACCTGACGCAGGACGTGCTCGCCCAGGCCTATCGGCGGCTAGGCGACGTTCGCGATCCCGATCATGCGCGCGGCTGGCTGTTCGCGATCGCGACGAACGCGGCGCGGGCGCATCATCGCCGGCGCCGCTGGCAGTGGCTGGCCCCCGGCACCGCGCACCGGGTCGCGCCGGACGTGCCGGACCGGGAGGAGATGCACGATCTGAAGCGCTTCCTCGCCGACGTCCTCGGTCGCCTGGCGGCGTCGGACCGCGAAGTGCTGCTCCTCTTCGGCTACCTCGGCCTCTCCCACCGCGAGGCGGCCACCTCCCTCGGCATCTCCGCGCGCGCCGCCGAGAAGCGCTGGCAACGGGCGCGCGATCGCTTTATTCAGGTCGCGCGAGAACAGGGTTATGACGATGCCTAGGATCGATGAGCGTTTCATACGAATGGATGCAGGGCAGGCCGGCGAGCCCGGCGAGGAGCGCGACCGGCGCGCCCGCGATCTGCTCGCCGCGCAGGCATGGCCGAGCGCGACCGGCGAGGCGATGGCGCGCTGGTCGCGGCCCGAGGCGCTGGCCCGCCCGCGGCCACGCCGCGCCGTCGGGCGCTGGGTGCTGGCCGCCGCCGGCTGCCTGGTCGTGCTCGTGCTGGCCGTTCTCCTGCGTGGTGAGCAGGACGGTGCGCTGGCGAAGCTCGCCGCGGGTTTCGGGTCCGTGCCGGGATGGTTGCACGCCAACCCCACGCGTCCTGAAGGCTGGCTGGTCTGTGTCGAGGATGGGCCGGATCTGCGCATCATGCTCACCGACGTCGCCAGCGGCGCGCGCTTCCCGCTGGGCGGCGCCTACGCCGGCCGGGAGCCGCGGCACAAGGACTTCCTCGCGCGGATGTCGCCGAGCGGCGATGCCGTCGCCGTCGCGGACATCGACCTCGACGACGGCGACGTGGCGCGCTACCACTTCGACTTGGACCTGCGCGAGCTCGAAACCTGGACGCCGCCGGCGCGCGTGATCAAGGCGAAGGACGGCCGCTTCCCGACCGCTTTCGTCTGGTCCCCCGACGGGCGGGCGATCCTGTATCAGGTCGAGGAAGCAGCGCCGGAGGTGTCACCCAGGGGTCCCGGCGCCGGACCTGCGGGACCTCCCGACCGCCCGGCCCGGTCGGTCGGCCGCCCGGTCGGCCGCACGGCGGCGGTGGAGCTGCGCCTGGCCCGGCTCGATCGCGCCCCAGGCGACTACTACGTGCTTCGCCCGCCCGGAGACGACGCGGTTTGGCGCTACGACAACGAAGCCGCGGACGGCGTCAACCGCAGCGAGCTGGTGGCCTGGGATCCGTCCAGCCGGCGCGCGGTCCTCGCCGTGCTCGGCGATCCGGGGATGAGCGAGGATGTGCTGCGGGTGGTCGATCTCGCCGGCGGCCGTGCCGTGGCCACGACCCGCGTCGGCCGGCGCGGCGCGCTCGAAGCGCCTTCGCCGGACGGGCGATCGCTTGCCTTCGTCGCCGAACATGGCCCGCGCTCCGGAGCTTCAAGCGCGACCGTGCGGCTGCTCGACATCCGCACCGGCAGGGTGCGCGACGTGGCCAAGGCCGAACCGGGCGACCGAGTGTCGGGCTTGGTGTGGTCCGCCGATGCGGCGTGGCTGGCTTGGTGGGAGCACCCGGGCGGCGTTCGCGGGAAGGCCGACGAGAGCTACACCGTCCGCGCTCGTGAGGTCGGTGCCTGGGGAGGCGGTGCGGTGACGACGATCTCCAAGGCCGGCACCGAGCCCCGGTTCATGCTCTTCTCGCCCGACAGCACCTATCTGCTGGTATTCCGCGGCGGGGACGCGCCCTCGGCCGCGGCCCTCGCCTACCCGCTTGACGGCGGTGCGCCCGCCATCGCCCACGGACCGGCCGCACCCGCCTGGTGTGTCGGCTGGCTGCCCCGCGGGCGCGCGTTCGAGCGGGAAATCGTCGCGTGGCCGCTGGACGATGAGACGGCCGGGAGCTGGGCCACGTTCTGGTTCAGATCGTCCTCCAAGATGGCTGACGCGGCACAGGTCAGGGCGGCGGACTGGCTGAACGTCTCGGAGGCGAGGGCGCGCTACCAATTCGAACCGCCAGCCCCCGGCGCGATCGACGGCCGCGTGTACGCGGCGCTGGTCGACGTTTGGAACCGCTGCCCCGTGTGCGAGCTGCGCGGCCCGCCGAAGCCGCCGTCGGAAGAGTGGGCCGTGGTGATCTGGCGCAACCCGTCCAGCGGCGAGGTCATGCGCAGCGCGCGACTGCTATCCCGCGGCACACCGGAGCCGGGCGAGGCGCAAGACGAGGCGGTGGAATGGAGCAGACCGGAGCGGATCGGCGTCGCGCCGGCGCGACCTTGAGTGCCTCTGCTCCGCGACGCTGGCGATATCAGCCTATGTCACATGCCGAGGGGGAACCTCAACGTTTCAGCTGCCCCGGCCGAAGTCAGCCCACGCCAAATCGCGCGCGGTGCAGCGCATACGCGGCGACGTCGCTCCGCCCGTCCAGCGCCAGGTCGGCCGCGATGCGCCCGGTCAGCGGCCCGAGCTTGAAGGCATGGCCCGAGCAGCAGAGGGCGATCACGATCCGCGGGTCCTCGGGGTGCAGGTCGAGCAGGAAGGCATCGTCCGGCAGCATCGCGTAGAGGCAGGTCTCCACGTGGTCGACGCCGAGAGCCGCCACGCAGTAGCGCGAGACCAGGCGGTGGAGCATGTCGATCTCCGTCTGCCCCGCGCCGGGTTCGGACCGGCCGGGCGGATCGTCGTCGGGATCGTCCGGCGCGCCCGTGGTCCGATGAATCGCGGCCTTGAGGCCGGGGTGCCCGAAGGCCGGCAGGCCGTAGACGAAAGGCTCGCCGGGCCGGCCGATCCGTGCCCAGACCGGCAGCCCGCCCGCGTCGCCCGCCGTGCGGAAGTAGCCGACCGTCTGCCGCAGGACGGTCATCCGCGGCGCCAGCCACGGCAATAGCCGCCCGGTCCACGCCCCCGCGGCGACGACCAGGCGCTCGGCGAGGAGCGTCCCCCGGTCAGTCGCCACCGCCAGCGGATCGGCGCCGGGGATGATGGCCTCCACACGGGTGTGCTCGTACAGCTCCGCGCCGGCGGTCCTGAGCCACCCGGCCAGCCCGGCGACGGTCTCGGCGGCGGCGATGAAGCCGCCGCCGAGGTCTTGCAAAACCAGGTCGTCGTCGCCGCAGCGCAGGCTGGGGCAGATGCGGCGGGCCGCGCCGGGAGTCAGGCTGACGATGCCGGATCTCGCGTCGGGCGCGATGCCGACCTTCCCTTCGGCGCCTGCACGCGTCGGGATACCGCCGCTCGCCTCCGCCCCGGCGCGCGCGACGGCAGCCGCGTAATCCGCGATCGCCCCGTCCGCCGGGCCGAAGAAGAAGGTCGGCCGGGGGTGGATCAAGCGGCGATCCAAGGCGGCTTCGATCATCGGCCAGGCCTCGGCGCGCGCCTGTCGCGCCAGCGCCACCCACAGCGGGTCCGCGTAGGTGCCGCGGATGATGCGCGAGGCGCCGTGGGAGCCGCCGCGGGCATGGCCGATGGCGAAGCGCTCGACGATAGCGAGTCGCCTACAGCCGCGGGTATGCAGATGGAAGGCCGTCGCCAGGCCGTTGATGCCGCCGCCGATGACGACGGCGTCGTAGGGTGCGCTCAGCGCGGCCAGATCACCTCGCCGTCATGCCACTCGGGATCGGCGGCGAGGAAGGCGCGGTAGCGCAGGTAGCGCTCGTTCATCTTGGGGTCCTGGGCGTTGGCGTGATAGCTCTCGCGGTCCGTGAACAGCACCGCCATGTAGTACACGTCGGGCTCGTTGTCCATGCGATAGACGTACTCGCCGACGTAGCCGGGCGCATCCATCTCGGCGTCGATCTCGTCCATCAGCGCCATCATCTCGGCCTCGGCGCCGGGCTTCAGGGTCATCTTGGCAACGGTTCCGTACATAGTGTCAGCTCCTTTGGGTGAATCGGTGATTAGAGGTGATGCGGGTGTGGGGGACATGGGCAGGTCGGATCGGCTCGCATGATAGCAGGAATGTCGCGAACCAGGTGGGGCGAACGCCGGGGCATCCTCGGCCCCCGACGGTAGTTGCCGACCACTTTGTCGGCAAAGTCGCCAACGATCGCCAGGCGTGATATCATCCGCGCACTATGATTCAGAGCTTGATGCGATCGGGGGGGAAGGCCCTGCTCGTGCTGATCCTGGCCATCCTGGCCTTCAGCTCGGCGATGGCGCTGTGCATCGCCCGCGACTGCATCTGCATCGTCCGGCCGATCGACACGCTGGCGATTCAGAGCAGCAACGCCGGCTATCCGATCATCAATCCGGCCACCGGCCTGCTCTACGTCTCGGTCAACGACGCGCTGGAGATCGCGGTCTACGACACGGCGCAGCTCGGTGACGCCCCCCTCTACGCGCCACCGCTGGCGCGCGTGCCGACCTTCGGTTACGTGGGCGGAAACCTTGCAGTGGACGAGCGTGCCAACAAGATCTACATGTCGCAGGGCTTCGCCCAGCGGGTGCGGGTGATCGACGGCGACACTCACGACTATCATGACATCCCGGTGCCGGACCTGGTTAACGCGCTGGGCCATCCGGTGGTGGATCCCGAGCGCCTGCGGCTGTACGTCCTGCGCAGCGACAACCTCGACATCGCGGTCTTCGACACCGTGACCGAGGCCTTCCTGGGAACGATCGGGCAGGGCTGCTGCGACACGCCCTCGGTCATGCTGGCCATCGATGCGCAAAGCGGCTTGCTCTGGGTGTTGAACCAGGGCGACCCCGCGCGGCTGACGGTGTGGACGGGCGACGGGCGGCAGGTGGCCCAGGTCCCGGTCGGCAGCGGGTCGAACACCCTTGCCCTCGCGCCGCGGATCGGCCGGGCCTTCGTGACGCGGCCACGGGAGCTGAGCGTCGCGGTGATCGACATGACGCCGGGCAGCCCGACCGCCTACACCGTGGTCGACGAGATCGGGATCAAGGAGACCCCGGGCAGCATCGCCGTCGACCCGGATGCCATGCTGGCCTACACGGGGAACGGCAGCCCCTCCGGCACGCTGTCCATCCTCGACCTCTCGCTGATGCGCCATGTCATGGACCGGTGGATTGGCCACGATGCCTCTTTGATGACGCTCGACCCGATGACCTCACGCATCTACCTGATGGCGGGAAATCAGTATATCTCCGTCGTACAAAGCTGCCCGGTGCCGCGCAATGCCAGGGCGGATGCCGACCAGCGTTCCAGGCGGGCTGCCGCTCGGCGGGCCACGCGAATCGCCCAGGCGCGGCCGTCGCCGACGCCGGACGCGACCGACGCGGCCGAGCGCCGGGAGCTCGTGCGCTGCAACCGCATGTTCCGCATCCGCACGAACTGCCACCCGGGGCCGGACCTGCGCGAGTCGGCGCTGGTGCACGCGACGGTCGAGGCGGCGGGCGCGGTGATCGTCGATGGCGGCGCGTCCGGGCAGCTCTGCGGGCTCACGCGGGAGCAGTCAACGGAAGAAGAGCTCGTGGCCGCCGGCGCCTACTACTCGCTGCCGGTCGTCGAGCGGGGAGCGGCCGAGCCGGTGATCTGGACCTTCGGCAGCAGCACGCTGACCTTCGGCCAGAACGCGGTGCCGGCGGATACGGTGATCACGCGGATGGCCACGCCGCCGGCCGCGCCCTGGGCGGAAGCGCTGTGGTACCTCTCGCGGCGCAAGCTCGGCGCGCCGGACGCGATGTGCGAGCACCTGCCGCCGACGCTGACGCCCTGGCCGGTTCGGGCGGGCGGCGGGGCGGGGCGCTGAACCTGTACCCGAAAAACCTGTTTGTCCCTGTCGATCAAACGTGCTATTCTTGCGCCGCGTAGCCCCCCGCGCCGGCCTGCTACCCTCGCAGAAAGCAGGAAAGTCAAATGGCATCGAATGTAGTGAACTTGACCGACTTCATGCGTGCGCTGGCTCAGGACCCTGAGGCCCAGCGCGAATTGCAGATCATGCTGTTTCCAAGCGGTATGACGGGCGTCCAATCCTCGATCAAGGCGCTGGTCGAGGCACAGCAGCGCACCGAGACTCAAGTCCAATCGCTGGCCGGGAAGGTCGAAGCGCTGGCCGAGGCGCAGCAGCGCACCGAGGCGCAAGTCCGGGTGCTGGCCGAGGCGCAGCAGCGCACCGAGGCGCAAGTCCGGGTGCTGGCCGAGGCGCAGCAGCGCACCGAGGCGCAGATCCAGGCGTTGGCCGGGAAGGTCGATACGCTGGCCGATGGGCAGCGGGAGCTGCAGGCGAGCATCGCGACCCTCACCAGGTCGCTGGGTGAGATGGAGCAGCGGTTTACAGTTCGGCTGGGCCGATTGGACGGGCACTACCTCGAAGCCAAGTACCTCCAGCGCCCGTACTCGTTCTTCGGCACCCTGGTT
Source organism: uncultured Anaerolineales bacterium (assembly GCA_964498575.1). GTDB lineage: Bacteria > Chloroflexota > Anaerolineae > Epilineales > Epilineaceae > CAZCJG01. The sequence goes on from CAZCJG010000002.1 coordinate 22,203, forward strand.
CACAAGGCACGCGCCGTGCCGCTGGTCGATTTGGCCGATGAGCTGACGTCGGGCCTCAGCGAGGACGAGTTCAAGGACATCCTCAACCTCGATGTGCTCGTGAGGGGCAAGCTGCCAGGGCAACCCGACCAACCGGACATCTGGCTGGCCGTGGAGGTGTCGGTGGTGGTAGACAGCCACGACGTCGATCGGGCGGAGCGGCGAGCGGCCGCGCTGCGCAAGCTCGGCTTGCGCACCATCCCGGTCGCGGCTGGCGAGGTGGCTACTGAAGGCGCGATCGAGCAAGCGCGGGACCACGGAGTGCTCCTGCTCCAGGACGGCAGGTCACGCTTCTGGCGAGAAGCGCTGCTGGCGCATCCGGGCTAGGGCGGTGGGGCCCGGTCCCGGCTGTTGTCAGATCGGCACCCCCGACCTTTGCTCTTGGGCAGCGCGCTTGAGCGCGGGTAGCCCCAGCCCCTGATCGATCGCATAGGCCATGAGTCGATCGAATGCTGCGCCATCGACCACCGGGCATTCGACGCCCGCCTCGCGTTCGAGCACGCACGCGGTCGCCCGATCCAGCTCTAGCGGCGGGGATGTGACGTACATGTCGAAGATGTCGCCGTGCGTCTCGTAGAACATCCGCTCGAAGCGGCTCAGGTCCACGGGTCGCTCGTCCACTAACTCGACGCCGTCGACCTTGATCCACTCCAACATCCGCCCGACGTAAAGCGCATGTGGTGTGGAATCGGCGGGGGCGAGGTGGAAGGCCTGGGCGGGCGTCGGGTTGCAGGCGGCGTGCGCGATGAGCTTGGCGCAGTAGTCCGCCGGGACGATATGCAAGCCGCTTGGCCTACCGCGCGAACTCGAAGCGGTTGATCACGATCTCTTGCGCCTGCCCGCGGGCCGGCGCGGCGCCTTTGAACTGCCACAGGTTGATGCGCGCCCGGCCCGCACCCTCCCGTGGCACGCCGGCGCCCTGGAAGATCCAGTGGGCGATGAGGTCGCCGGGCGCGGGCGGGAAGTCGCGGCCGTAAAAGCTGTGGAACTCGATCCGCCCCGCCCGCCAGTCGAAGCGATGTGTGGTCTCGCCGACGCGCGAGCCGACCGGGAAGCGGAACATGTTGCGGGGGTTCGTGTAAGGCTGCACGACGAACTGCCCGACATCGTTGGCCGGATCGCTCCAACGCGAGAACTCGATGTCGATCTCGCGATGGCTGAAGTCGGGCGCCGTGTCGTACGTGAACAGGCCGAGCACCGCGTTGGGATCGATCTCGTCTAGCCGGCTGTCCACGCCGAAGGTGTAGGTGCCGTAGCCCAGCGATTGATCGGTCAGCACCTCGCTGCTGTGCCAGTCGCCGTTGTGCTGCGCGATCCGCAGGTGCAAGCGGCCATGATCGTCGACGAACACGTCCTCCGGCCGGTCGGAGAAGGGGCTCGGACCGGGGTCGACCGCGGACACGCTGGCCTTGACCCGCCAGCGGCGGCCCGAGAAATCGAGCGCCTTGCCATCGCAGGGCCGCTCGGTGGCGACGTGTGCCACAGCCTCCTTGATGATCGGTCGATTCGACTGGCCGCCGCGCCGCTCCGGCCACAGCGTGTCCGGCACGACGAAGGCCGCGATCTCGGTTGCCTGGTTGTCGAGGCCAGCGTTGAAGCAGTCGCAAGTCCAAGTGCCGTCAGGCGCGATTGCGGTGAGCGGCTGAGCGAAAGTGGGCTTGGTCCACCAGCCTCCTTCGACGCGTATGTAGACGGCCACCTTGTGCTGTGTCAGGTCGATCTGCGGCCAGCCGTTGGTCACACGCCCTTTGAGCGGTCCCCAGTCGCCACAGATGGGCACTTCGGTGAGCTCGACCTGTGGGGGCGGCACGCCCCTGAGCGCGATCGGCAAGTGGACAAGCCCCGCGGCCCGCGTCGCCGTGGCGCTGGGCACCGCAGTCCACGTGGTCATGGCCGGTACGGTCGATGTGGCCGTGGGGGGCGGGGGGACGGTGGACGTCTCTGTGGGAACGGCGGTTGGCGTTGCGGGAGGCACCGGGGTCAGGGTCTCGGTCGACGGCGGAAGCATCGTCGGCGTGGCAGGCGGTTCGGGGCCGGCGACAGCCGGATCGACGAACGCGCCGACGAGGTCCGCCGTCCCGTTCTCGTCGCCTTCCTGCCACACGACGAGGAAGCGTCGCGATGTCGAATGGTAGGCGACCACCGGTGCGTGCTGGTTGCCCGGCGCGGCGCTGATCGCCAGCGCTGGCCCCAGCGGCTTGCCGTCGCCATCGACGAAGCGACCGTAGATGTCGAAGTCTTGCGTCCGGGCGCCTGTCTCCTGGGACCAGACGACGAGGTATGCGCCGGCCACGGGACTGAAGGCGACGTCGGGCCGCAACTGAAGTCCCGGCCCGGTCGCGATCGCAACGTTCTGTTCCACACGCGATCCCAGCGCCTCGCCAGCGCCATCGAGGAGCTGGCCGTAGATGTCGAGCTCGTCGTCGGACCCGGTTGGATTGGTCTGGGGATCGTTGCGGGTGTCGTCGAACACACTGGCGGTCGAATCGACCCATCGGTCTCGCCGCCGTCGGGCGCGCCAGCGGTTGAGCACGGCGTTGTGCGCGATCTTGAACAGCCAGGCATCAAACCGATCGGGGTCGTCGAGCGTCGATATCGCCTGGATTACCTTGATGAAGATGTCTTGAGTGAGGTCCCAAGCATCCGCGGCATCGCCCAATCGCAGGACGACATAGCGGAAGACGCGATCCACGTAGCACTCGTACATCATGCCGCAAGCATCGCGTTCGCCTCGAATCGCACGCACGATCATCGCCGTTGGCGGATCTATCGGTGGCATCGTCTGGTGTCCTTACATCTCCCCGAAGCACAGTCAACAGCAAGCGCTTCCAATAGGATTGACACCCGTGCGGCGCGAAATTAGACATCTGGCTGCAATTTGACCGTTCAGCGCCAGTGGTGCATGACACGACGCATCACGCACTCCCACGTCCTATGGGGAATGTGGAATGCACATGTGCGATGGAAGGGAATCAGAGGAATCGTGAGCCTGCAAACACCGTCGATTGGCATGCTCACGTCGAGTGAGGCGTGGCGAGGTCTATCGCCGTCAAGCCGACCGTACAAGCCGGCGAAGGGAGCGTGCGCCTAGCGCGGCTCGATCGCGATCCAGTCCAGCGCTAGATCGCCCTTTAGCGGGTCGGTCGGCACGGTGGCGCCCTCGAACCAGCAGCGGCGCACGCCGATGCTGAAGCCTTCGCGGCTCTTGCCCATCACCACCGGCATGCGGCATTCCGAGTCCGGCGCGAAGGGTGGGAGGTCAAAGCCGGCGCCGCTGGGGCTCACCGTCACGCGATAGTCGGCGCTCGGCATCTCGCGCTCGAACTGGATGAACACGGCGCTCTGCCCGGCCGGGATCACCGCCCTCTCCGCCCGGTACTCCACCGTCGGCAGCGTCGCCGCCGTGCTCGGCACGCCGAAGGCGCCGGGCTGCACCACGAACTCGTCGTCGGCGCAGTTCTCGGTCCAGCTCACCACGCGGTAGCGCCCATCCGCCTTGCTCACGCAAACCAGGGTCGCCTCGTACACCGCGTTGCCCGCCTCGGCCGGGCGGCCGGCCCGCGGCCACATCAGCTCGCCCAGGGCGGGCCGGACCGCGGGGTGCAAGAGCACCAGGATCAGCCCCGCCGCCAGCACCGCCCGCGCCGCCCCCAGCCCGGTCAGCACCGCGTTGGACGCGCCGCGCGCCGCCATCCGCCGCCCGGCCGTGTCCAGCCCCACCCACAGCACGCCGCCGGCGACCAGGAGCACCACGAGCCGCACCGGGTCCAGCCGCTCTGTCCCCATCACGCCACCACCTGTCGGAATCGCCCGCACCGCCAGCCCGCCAAGGACGGCCAGCCCGCCGAGAGCAGCGAGTCCGCCCAGCGCCCAGCGCCGCCGCCGGCGCGTCCGCTCGGCGTCCGCGGCTTCGGCCAGCGCCCTCAGCGCCACGATATCGCGCGCCAGGGGGGACTCCGGCCAGGCCGCGGCGGCGAGGGCGGCGCGCACGTGGCGCTCGGCGATCAGCGCCTCGGCGCAGTCCTCACAGGTGTCGACGTGCGCCTCGATCTCGAGTGGCAGCGGATCGGCGCCGCCGAGCTCGGCGATGCGCTCCTGGCATTCGTGGCACGTCATGATTCGGTAGCTCCTGGCGAAAGATGTTCTTCAGGGACGGTCGATGCCGTCCGGCGGGATCGAGCGATCGTCCGCGCCCGGTGAGATGGGTTTATCGCCCCCATCGGGCGTGGCGGACCTGTCACCCGGATCCGCGGTGGCGGCCCCGCCGTGCCGTGGCTTCTGCCGGCCCTTCGGCGGCTCGACGCCGACCGCCACGAGGTGCGCCGAGTAGCGGCTGCGCGCGCGCTGCCAGCGTTGATAGGCGGCCGCAACCTTGATTTCAAGATGCACCGCCACCTCGCGGATCTGGAATCCCGCCAGGGCGCGCAGCAGCAAGATTTCCCTCTCATCATCATCCAGTGCGAGCAGGGCGATCATCTCGGGCGAGCCGCGATCGATGCGATCCAGCCCGAACTGCTGTGCCATACCGATCCCGCTCGCCGGGCCGCCCAGCGCGCCGTAATCAACAAGCTCGTCGATCTCGCCCGCCGCGGTCTCGACCCTGTGTTTGGCCTCCGAACCGCGGCGCTTGAGGTGGCGGTGCGCCGCGTTGCGCGCGACCTTGTACAGCCAGTGATCGATGTGCTCGATTTTCCCACGATAGCGCCATGCCTGGATGAAGACCTCGCCGAGCAAGTCCTCGGCGTCCTGCTGCCGACCGGTCCGCGCGTAGAGATAGCGCGACAGGTTCTCCGCATGCCGGAGAAAGGCTGCCTCCACCGCGTTCACCGCCACGGCCGGCCGCGGGCCATCCGCGCCCGTCTCGGTCGACCGCGTGACATCTGGACCCTGCTTGACCGATAGTGCGACATCTGGACCCGCTCCGGCAGGCTGCTGGTCACCCGTGCCCGCCGTGGCGGCGCGTGGATCGGGCGCAACCGGGCGCGGACCCTCGCGCGGGTTGTCCATCCGCGCGGTCAGGACGGCCGGCATCGGCTCGACTCCATCGACTCCATCGTGGGGCATCGGTTGCTCTCAGTGACAAAGAGTCTTCGAGATGCCCGGATTTGACGGATGGATGCGCTTTTCCTTCACATTCGCTGCGACACGCCGAACGACCGCGCGTCCAATCGGTCGAAGCCGGTTGCGGGCCGGTCACCGGGGGTCCGGCGATAGCTCCATCCGCCGCTCCACGACATCGCCGCCGACCGTCCCGACCAAGAGCCGCCCGCTCGTCGCGAAATCCGGGGCGGGCGCGAGCGTGCTCGGCGGGTCGCCGGCCTCCACGGGCCGCTCCTGCCAGGTTTGCCCGCCATCGCCGGAGCTGAAATACCGCAGGCGGCCGGCGGCCGGATCGCGGGCCGGGTCGTCGGATGTCGCGGTGAGCAGGTAGACCGGGCGGTTCTCCTCGCTTGCCCCGTAGACGATCCACGGGGTCACGGTGGCGTGCTCCAGGCCTCCCAGGACCTTCGCCCAGGTCCGCCCGCCATCCGCCGTGCGGTAGAGCGCGCCATCGCTGTGGTAGAGGAAGGCCACGCCCCACTTGGAGAAGAGCGGCGCGAGGCTGAGCGTCTCGGCGCCGACGCCGCGCGAGGCATCCGCCCAATCGGGCACCGGGCCGGCGCGCTGCCAGCTCGCGCCGCGGTCGCGCGAGACCCGGATCTCGGCGGCGCCCTCTTCGCCGTAGCCCGCGCCCATCAGCGTGCCGTCCGCCGCGAAGTCCGGCGAGATGTCGAAGACCGGCAAGTTCTGGCCCAGCCCGCGCCAGATCCGCCCCGCGTCCGCCGCGCCGGACAGGTGCAGCGCGCCCAGCGGTCCCGCGGCGAACAGCGTTCCGTCCCCGCCCGGTGCCAGGCGAAGCTGGGCGATGCCGGCGTCGGTGAGGCCACCGCCCGAGGGATGCCACCATGCGCCGCCGTCCTCGGAGCGAAAGGCGCCCAGCCCCGGCACGCCGGCCACGAGCACCGGCGGCCGATCGGTCGCCGATGCCGGCAGGACGGCCAAAGCCGACACCTGGTCGCAGATCGCGCGCAGGTTGCCGCCGGCGCGCTTCCACGTCCGCCCGGCGTCCGCGCTGACCAGCAACGGACCGCCGGTCTGCCCGAAGGCCTCGCAGGCCGGGCCCGCGACGCCGCTGTCCCACACGCCGAACAAGGTCGGATCGGCCGGCCAACCCGGCGCGAAGCGCAGCTCGCGCACCGCCGTCCTGGGCGGGCTCGCCTCCGCCGGCGCCACCGCCGGCGGCAGCTCTATGTCCTCTGCCCGCAGATGCTCCAGGCGGCCATCGACGACGAAGAACAGCCGGTCGGTCCCGGCGTCGTAGCCGACGAGAGAGGACGGATGCTCCGGCGAAACGTCAAGCTGGAAGGGCAGCGGCATCGCGCGCAGCAGCATCATCGTCGCGGCGTCGAAAACGCGGAGCTGGTCGCGGGTCGCGACGTAGACGCGCCCGCGGCCGGGATCGAGCGCCAAGCCCATCGGGACGCCGCCCCAGTTGTCCGAGAAGAGCTCCGGCCGGCCATCCCGCCACTTCCAGATGTGGGACACACCCATCCTGTTCCAGCTCGCGCCGTACAAGGCGCCACCCGCGGCTGCCGCGACGTAGGATGATGATCCCGGTCCCCTCCCCAGCTCCTGGCCGGACTCGAGGTCGTAGGCGACCAGCGTGTGGGTGCTCCAGGGCGTGGACACGTAGGTGATGAAGTCGAGATACAGGATCCGGCGGTCCGGATCGAGGAGCGCGTTCGTGATCGGCAGCGGCCCGTCGTCCGCCTGGCCGATATCCTCGCGGCGCACATCGGTGTCCAGCGTGCGGACGATCTTGCCGGCCTCGGGATCGTCGAACAGCACGCGGTTGCCGCGGAACTCCAGGACTTGGCCGGTGGCGGTGTCTGTCAGCGGGGCGGGCGTTGGGTTGGGAGGGGCGGGTGTCGCGCCGGAGGGCGCTGCCACCGTGCCCTCCGGTGCGCCGACCGACCCCACCGACGTGGTGACGCCCCCCACCGTCGTGATGCCCTCCACCGCCGTGCTGCCGCCCCCGATTGTCGCGCCCGCCGTAGCCGTCGGCCTGGACCCGACCTCCGGACCTCTGGTGATCCGCGGAAGCTGCGTGACCACCACCGCGCCGAGGCCGACGACGGCGAGGAGCACCGCCGCCTCGGGCAGCCAGCGCCGGGCACGCCCCAGCTCGACGCGACCCTGCGCCGACGTGCGCCGGCCGGCATCTTCCCCGGCCGCGGGCCGTGCCGCGAATGCGTCTGCGAAGACGCGGCTGGCCTGTGACTCGGCGGGCACGACCCGCTGGGCGAACAGCCGTGCGGCCACCACCAGATCCGCCGCGTCATCGGCCGACAGGTCGCCCGGCAGCGGCGCGCCGCGCTCGACCGCGGCCAGCGCCGCCTCGAAAGCCTGGTCGCTCATCGGGTCTTGTGCGTCCATCGAACTCCGCTCGCTCATCCCACACCCGTTCCTTCCAGCTCCAGCCGCAGCTTGCGCAGTGCTCGGCGCAAGCGCTGGGCGACGTTCGATTCGCTGAGGTCGAGCATCGCGGCGATCGCCCGATTGGTATGCCCGGCGCCGAAGCGCAGGGCGATGATCTCCTGGTCGAGCTCCGCCAGGCGCGCGATGGCCGCGCCGAGGCGCCGCCATTCGTCGCGCCGGGCGATCTCGTCCGGGGGATCGTGCTCGTCGGGCAGGTCCGGAGGGAGATCGGCGGGAGCCGGCCGGCGGCAACGCAGCCGATCGATGACCGCGTTGCGCGCGATAGCCCACAGCCAGGCGACGGGCGGCCCGTGGCCGGCATCGTAGCTCGCGCGCGCCGCCCAGGCGCGGGTAAAGACCTCGGCTGCGACGTCGTCGGCATCGGGTGCGCCGAGCCGATAGCGCGCGTAGCTCAGCACCGGGCCGAGCTGTTCGCGATAGAGCGCCCGAAAGTCGGCCTCGGCCAGTCCCGACCGAAGGTGGATCACGCGCCGCGCCCGCTCCATCACACCCACCGCCATCCCTCGCCTCCTCGTGCCAGCGAACTCATGCTGGACAATACGAGGCGGGCGGTCGAGTATGACAAGCTAGATCAAGGACAACCTAGAACAAGGTCTTACCAATCGCGCGGGGCGGGTCGTTGGAGATGCGCGCCCAGCCCGACCCCACCCCAACCCGGCGCCTGCTGGTTGAGCACCAGGGGTACGTACACCCGCGGCACCGGGTCGACGATCCTGGGCCCTTCGGTGTGCTCGGGCGGGGGTTCGTCGGTCGATGTCGCCGGCGGGTCCTCGGTGGCGGTCGGGGCGTCCGTGGCGGTCGGAGATTGGGTCGCGGTCGGCGTACGTGTCGCCGTCGGGACGGCCGTCGGAGTGTTGGTCGCCGTCGGGATGGGTGTTGGGCTCTGTGTCGACGTGGCGGGCGGGACATCCGTGGCCGTGGGAGCGCTGGTCATCGTCGGCGCATCGGTGGCTTGCGGCGTGTCGGTCGCTACCGGACTGTCGGTCTCCGCTGGCGTTGGACTGGCCACCGGGACGTCGGTGGCGGTCGAGACATCGGTGGCGGTAGGCGCGTCAGTCGCTGTCGGGGCGTCGGTGGCGGTCGGGGCGTCGGTGGCGGTCGGGACGTCGGTCGCGGTGAGGGTGTGGGTCGGGGTTGGGTCATCGGGGGCGGTCGGGCTGTCGGTCGGCGTGCTCGTGGGTGTGGCCCCGATCGTGTCCCAGTCGAAGAGCTGGAGGCGGTTGTTGCCCGCGTCGGCGACCACGACGCGGCCCTTGGCGGCGGTGATGCCGAGCGGGCGGAAGACCTGACCCGGACCGGCGCCCGATCGCTCGGCGAAGGTCGCGACCACGCTGCCGTCGGCGGTCAGGGGCCTGCCTGGCACGGGGCTCAGCACTTGCACCCGCGCGTGCCGCCACATGTCGTTTTCCAGCACGTACAGATACTTGTCGTCGGAAGCCAGCCCGACCGGCGCCCACAGCTCGCCCGGGGGAACGTATTGATCGGCGATCCCCGGCCGCCAGGCATCCGAGCGCCCGCTCGCGGCGGGCCAGGCGTCGACCAGGCCACCCTCGGGGGTGAAGGCGGTCAAGCGGTTGCCGCCGCGCTCGAGCACGTAGACCCAGCCGTCCGGTCCGATCGTGACGGCGTTGGGATACTTCAGCCGGTCGGCGCCGATCAAGTTGACGACCTTGCCGTCGCGGTTGCGGCGCACCACCCGGTTGTTGCGCGTGTCGGCGATGTAGACCATGCCGGCCAGGTCGACCGCCACGTCCTCCGGGCCGGCCAGCCCATCCGGGGCGGTGCCCGTGGCGCCGCTCCCCCAGCGGCCGAGCAGCTCGCCCTGAGGCGAGGTGAGGAAGATCGAGTGCCGCTCGGGATCGGCGATATAGATCACGGCCTCGTTGAACGGCGACCCGGGCGTCTCGCGATAGACCGCCACGCCCTCCGGCGCATCCAGGTCGATCGTGGGCTTGCGGACGATCCGCACCGGCTGGAAGTCCTTGGACGGGCTGAGAATCATCACGCGCGCGTTGCCGGTGTCGGCTACGGCCAGGAGCTGCTCGTCGAGCGCGACCGCGGCCGGGGCCTCGAGCTGGGTCGGCTCGCGCCCACGCATCGCGAAACGCTCCGGCGCGGACTGGTCCTTGCGCCACAGGAAGAGGTTGAAGTCCGGGGCCACCGCGTTGGCGAACACCAGGTCGCCTTGGGGCAGGTAGGCCACGCCCTGCAAGTGCTTGGGCGACCCGATGTCCACCCCGTCGAGGTTCAGGGCATCGCCGATCCGCTGGCGCGTGGCGCTGAAGCGCCACAGCCGTGGCTTGGAGTAGGACTCGTCGAAGTCGCGCACGACGAAGCGACCATCGGGTGCGACGCTGAGGCCGGTCGGCTGGAAGAAGTGCTGGCCGCTGCCGCCCTCGAAGATGCCGGCGGACGTGCCATCCGGATTGAACCACGCGACCCGATTGTTCATCGTGTCGGCCACCCAAACGCGGCCATCCGAACCGATGTCGACGTCGGTCGGCATCAGCACCTCGCCCGGCTTGCTGCCCGGGCTGCCGATCGTGCGCAGGTGGCTGCCGTCGGCATCGAAAACCTGGATCTCGCTCGCCCCGCGATCGGCCACGTAGACGTTGCCCTGCCGGTCGACGGCCAGGCCGGTCGGCTCCTGGAACAGGCCCGGGCCGCGGCCCAGGCCGCCCCATACCCTGTCGGGCTTGGTGCCGCTGCCGGTGCAATCGGGTTGGATCAGGCAGTGGGCGTCCGTCCGGAAGCGTTGAACCGTCTGCCGGCCCGCATCGACCACATAGACCAGGGATCCATCCGGGCTGACCGCGACGTCGCTGGGCTGCCAGAACTCGCCCCAGCCTTCGCCGCGCTGCCCCCATTGCCCGACGACGGGCGATTCCGTGGGCTGGAACACCTGAATCCGGGCGTTGCCGGCATCGACGACGAAGATGAACCGCTCTTCAGCCGGCGAAACCGCGATCCCGAGCGGTGCGTTGAGCACGCCCGGTTGCTGGGCGGGCCGGCCGATCGAGCGCACGAAGGTCGGCCCTGGCCCGCTGACGTCCGGCCACGCGCGCGCCACGGGGGGCGCAACCCCCCCCACGACCGCCAACCCGACGACAGCCAACGCCAAGCGTAGCGTCAAGCGACGGAGGTCGGGGGCGCCAAGCATGCTCTTGGGGTCCCGGGGCGTTATCATGAAATGATGCGAGCCATCCGCTGAGATCAGGCAGCAAGCCCCGTGCTGCGGCAGAGCGGGGGGCCGCGGCGCACATCGCGCCGCCCAGGCCTGCGATTGAGAATGAGTGCTTTGGCCATTATACAACATCGCAGCGCGCTTGTCTACCCCCCAAAATCTCGCAGCGCTTCGCACTCCCATGCTATAATGCGAACTGACGTTCGGCTGGCTGGCGCCAGGTCGCCGCCTCGGCGCACCGACCCCAGCCGTGCCCGATCCCGCTCCAGGCCGAGCTCACCGTCCGGAGGATCTTTGGCCCGCCGGAAATCAATCTCCCGATCCAGCTCCCAAGCCGCGCGATCGAAACAGTCTCCCGCGCGGCCGCGTACAGGCCGCGCGTCGCGCGCGCCGCGTTCGGTGCTGCCGCGCCTCGCCCTGCCGGCCGTCCGATCCGACATCGCCGGCGCCGCGCTGGTCGTCGCCGGCGTGCTCACCGTCGTCGCCTTCATGAGCCGCGGCGGCTGGCTGACCGAGCTGTGGCTGGGCTGGCTGATGGCCGGCTTCGGCTGGGGCGCGGCGGTGCTGCCCTTCGTCGTCGGCGGGATCGGCGCCTGGTTGATGCTGCGCGGCGGGGAGGCCGCCCGGCGCGAGCGCTGGGTCCGCCCGCTCGGCGCCCTGCTCGTCTTCCTGGCCGGCTTCGGGCTGGTCCACACCCTCGTCGCCGCCAGCCGCGCCACCGACGGCCTGCTCGTCAGCGCCATCGCGCGCGAGATGGCGGTCGCCGGCGAGGGGGGGGGCTGGATCGGCTACGCGACGACCCTGGGTCTCACACCTATCCTGGGCGTCATCCCCACGGTCGCGGTGCTGGTCGTGGTCGTCGCCGTGGCGGCCAGCTTCGCCATCGGCCTGGGCGTCAACGACAGCGCCGCCCTGCTCGCCCGCTCGACGCGCGAGGCGGGCACCGGCCTGTGGGCGCGCCGGCCGCGGCTGGACGGGACGATCCACTGGCGCCGGCTCGCCGGAGGTCAGGCGAGACAGGCCGGCGCGAACCCGACGGGAGGGCAGCCGACCGGCCCGGGCCTGGCCCCGGCGGGAACGCTGCTCCCGGGCGCGGGTTCCCCGAACGCCGCGGCGACCGGCGGGTCCACGCCGGCCGGGTCCACCGCGGTCGGCGGAGCGACCATGTCGGGCGGGGCGCCGACTACGGCCACGACGGGTGCCGGAACGGCAGGTCAGGCGACCGGGTCGAACGGTGCGGCGCCGGGCGATGGCGCCAACGGCCTGTCCCACGCCGACTGGCAGCTCCCGGCGGTAGACAAGATGCTCGACCCGACCGTCGAGGTGCAGCGCTCGCCCGACGAGGCCGAGATGCTGGCGCGCACCATCGAGCGCACCCTGGCGGAGTTCGGCATCCCGGTCCAGGTGGTCAAGATCAACACCGGCCCGACCATCACCCAGTTCGGGCTCAACCCCGGCTACATCGAGCGCGCCGGCCAGCGCACGCGGGTGACGGTGCGGCGGATCGTCGCGCTGCAGAACGACCTGGCGCTGGCGCTGGCCGCCAGCCCGATCCGCATCCTCGCGCCGGTGCCCGGCCGGCCCTACGTCGGTGTCGAGGTGCCCAACTCCGCCAAGGCGCTGGTCTCGCTGCGCGGGGTGATGGAGCACGAGGTCTTCCAGAAGATCGTCGCCGGCGGCGGCCTGCCGCTCGCGCTCGGGCGCGACACCAGCGGCAACCCGGTCGCGGCGGATCTGACCAAGATGCCGCACCTCCTGGTCGCCGGCGCCACCGGCGCGGGCAAGAGCGTGTGCATCAACGCCTTGATCTGCTCGGTGCTCCTGACCCACACACCGGAGCGGCTCAAGCTGGTGCTGGTCGATCCCAAGCGGGTCGAGATGACCCAGTACCGCGGCCTGCCGCATCTGGCGACGCCGGTAGTGGTCGAGGTCGAGCGGGTGGTCGGCGTGCTGGAATGGGCGGTGCGCGAGATGGACCGGCGCTACCGCCTGTTCGCCGAGGCCGGCGCGCGCAACCTGGAGGTCTACAACCGCGCGCGGGCCGATCGCGGCGACACCGGCCTGCCCTTCCTGGTGATCATCATCGACGAGCTGGCTGACCTGATGATGCAGGCGCCCGAGGACACCGAGCGCCTGATCACCCGACTGGCCCAGCTCGCGCGTGCCACCGGCATCCACCTGATCCTGGCCACCCAGCGCCCGAGCGTGGACGTGGTCACCGGCCTGATCAAGGCCAACTTCCCCAGCCGCATCGCCTTCGCTGTGTCCAGCAGCTTCGACTCGCGCGTGATCCTGGACGCCGTCGGCGCCGACAAGCTGCTCGGCCGCGGCGACATGATGTACATGGCCAGCGAC
>CAZCJG010000003.1:0-33714 GCA_964498575.1 uncultured Anaerolineales bacterium
AAGGGGGGAGCCTGGATGCCCTGGACATCGCGGTCGACGTCGATGGGCGGGTCTACGTCAACTACGTCCAAAGCGACAACCCAGCCGAGGACGCCTTTCTGGCCGGCATCACGATCTTCCGCGCGGGCCTGTGGGTGTTCGAGGAAGCCACGCTGCCCAAGCAAGCTCCTGACGCCATCGAGCCCGGCGCCTGCGTCGCGGCACCGGACAAGCGGGCGGCGCCGCGGCGCATCCGGCTCGGCGAGACGGTCACGGTCAGCCTCGACGTCGCCGGCCAGTGCCCGGGTGCTTTCGATCCGGCCCAGATCGCCATCTTGCTCGACACCTCGCGGTCGATGGGCGCGTCCAGCACGCTTGAGCGCGCCAAGGAGGCCGTGCTCACCGTCCTCGGCGAGCTCGACCCGGCCGCGTCCGAGGGGGCGCTGGTTACTTTCGACGACGGCGGCACGCTCGCGGTGCCCTTGACGCGCGACCTCGCCGCCTTGCGCGCCCGGGTGGTCGGCCTCGGCGTGGACGGCGACACGCGCCTGGCGGCCGGCCTGGCCGTCGCGCGCGCCGAGCTCGGCGGTTCCCGGCGCGATCCCGCCGCCCGGCAGGTCATCCTCGTCGTCACCGACGGCGGCTTCACCGACGAGCCCGAGGCCGAGATCCGGCGCGCCGAGGCCTCCGGCATCGAGGTCCGGGCGCTCGTACTCTCGAACGATTGGATCGACGGCGGTCCGGACACCTCTCGCCTGGCGGGACTGCTCGGCACTCCCGGCGCGGTGCTCTACGATCCCGGCGAGGAGCTGCTGCGCCGCCTGGCGCGCGAGCTGGCGCGGTTCCAGGCCCAGGACGGCCTGTTCGATACGATCACCATCGACGACGAGGTCCCCGCCAACATGCGCTACGTCCCCGGCTCGGCCAACCCACCGGCGGTCTACGACGCCACGCGCCGCATCCTCACATGGACCCTCGCCGACATCCCGGCCGCCGCGGGGGTCAAGCTGGGCTACAAGCTGATCCCCCAGGAATGCGGCCTCTGGCCGACCAACGTGCAGGCCACCGCGGACTACCGCGACGCCCTCGGCAACCCCGGTCAACTGGTCTTCCCGATCCCCGAGGTCGACGTGCTCTGCGCGGACTATCGCCTCTACCTGCCCTTCGCCGCCGAGCGCGCCTGCTTCCGCCCGAGCCGGCCGATCGACGCGGTGCTGGTGCTGGACGCGTCCAGCAGCATGGACGAGGTCGAAGGCGGCGGCGGCTCGCGGACCAAGCTCCAGGCGGCGCAGGCGGCGGCCGGGGCCTTCGTGGACCTGATGGAGCTGCCGGGCGACCAGGTCGGCGTGGTCGCCTTCAACCACGGCGCGGCGCGGGTGACCGGGCTGAGCGGCGATCGGGCGCGCGTGCGCGAGGCGCTGGCAGGGCTGACGACCGCGAGCGGCACCCGGATCGACCTGGGGCTGGCGGAGGCGGCCGGCGTGCTGGCGGACGGGCGGCGGGCAGGCGCGCAGCCGGTGGTGATCCTCTTGACCGATGGTCTGCAAAACCAGGCGGAAGCACCCGACGCGGAAGTGCTGGCGCGGGCGGAGGTCCTGAAGTCAGCCGGCGCGCTGGTCTACACCATCGGCCTGGGCGGGGAGATCGACCGCGAGTTGTTGCGGGGGGCGGCCACCTCGCCGGACCGCTACTACGAGTCGCCCTCCGCCGCGGAGCTGGAGGCCATCTACCGCGCCATCTCGGCGCGGTTGTGGTGCGAGGTGCGGTGATCTACCGTAAGGCTTTGCGATCCAAGGTATCCAACGCGAGGTGAGATGATGAAACAGCGACGGTCGGCTCTGGTGATCGGGATCGCGGCGTGCATCCTCGCCGGATCAGGCGCGCTGCCGCTGGCCGCCGCCCCGCCGGACCAGGCGATCGCCCCCGGCGGCCTGACCTACCGCCTTGCCGACACCTGGACCGACCAGCCCTGGCAGCCCGAGGCCGGGCGCTTCGGGCGGGTGCGCGACATCAGCTCGGCGCCGGACGGGACGATCTTCGTGTTGGACGTGACGCATGGCTTCGTGCATGTGCTCGCGCCCGACGGCACGCCCTTGCGCTACTTCGGCGTGCCCGACACCAACCAGGGCCGCGGCGCCGATCCCTGGCTGGCCTGCAACATGGACGTCGGCTTCGACGGGTTGGTCTACGTGCTGAGCAAGCAGATCGACCATCCGGACCTGTGCGGCTACGGCGCCGCGCGCGTCGACCGGCTGGCGCCGGATGGGCGGCTCCTGGCGCGGCTGGACGTCGATCCCGCCCAGCGCTTCCTCTACGCCGACCTGGCCGTCCACCCCGACGGGCGGCTCTACCTCAGCCGCTTCGGCGCCGACGGCGAGCCCTTGACCCTGGACGGCCCGCGCGCGGTCGACGTCTTCAGCCCGGATGGCGAGCTGCAAGTCTCGCTCAGCCCGCCCGAGCTGGGCATGCCCGGCGCGATCGACGTCGGGGAGGACGGCAGGGCTTACGTCGTCAACCGCGTGCCCGATGCCGGCGCGTCGGTTCCCGGCATCCCGGACCCGACGCCGCGGCCGTCCCTGCTCGGGGCGGACGGTCGGGACCGGGCGCTCGCCCGGGAGGAGGACCAGGATCGAGCGCCCGCACAAGCGGAGGGTCCGGATCAAGCGGCGACCCCGATCGAAGGCGTCCTGATCCTCGATCCCGACCACCGCTACCGCGAGACCGTGCCCTTCGTCAACGCGCGCGACGTCGCCGTCGGCCCGGCCGGGGTCTTCGTGTCGCGCGACTCCGACATTTACCCCTTGCGCGAGCGCGAGCCGGTCTTCGCCGGTCCCGCCGGCTACTACGGCACGGGCATGCGGCTGGACGTGCCGGTGGATGGCCGGGTGCTGGCCGGGATGAACCACTGCTACTTCCAGGGCCTGGTCGAGATCGCCGACCCCCGCGGCCGGCCGGCGGCCGGGCGCTACCTCGGCCGGCTGGACAAGCCGGACCTGGAGGGACCGGTCTTCCCCTTGCGCATGGCGGCCTCCGAAGAGATCGCCGTGCTGCAAGGCGCCTTCGACGTCTGGGGCGAGCGCCCGCACCTCGAGTACAGCACCGCCCTGGAAGCCGAGCAGCCGCAAACCGTGCAGCGCTGGACCCGGCGCGGCGTTCCGGCGGGCGGCAGCGCGATCGCGCCGCCTCCCGGCCGTCCCGACCCACCCGGCAGTCCCAGCCCACCTGCCGCGGGCGACGGCGGGCGCGGGCGACTGGCCGCGCAGCTCGGGCTTTGCGGCGGCTGGTCCGCCCGGCCGACCCACGACGTGGCGATCGACGGCCGCGACGTGTACACCGTCGATGCCTTCGCCGTCCAGCGCCGGCCGGACGACCTGCCGCCGGCCTGGACCCTGGTGCCGGAGATCGTGGTCGAGCCGGATTCCAGCGCCTTCCTCTCCGCCATCGCCGCCGACCAGGGGCGGGTGGCGGTGCTGGACAGCGGGGGAAACCGGGTGATCATGGCGGACCGGAGCGGCGCCGTGGTCGCCACCTGGGACATCGCCGGCCCGGCAACGGGCAGCCTGCCGGTCGACCTCGCGATCTCGGCGGCGGCGGGGCGGGTCTACCTGGCCGACCAGGGCGCCAGCCGCATCCTGGTACGCGGACTGGACGGGTCGGACCTGGGCGAGTGGCCGACGCATGACGGGCCTCTGCGCGTCGCGCTCGGCCCGTCGGGCGACGTCTTCGTGCTCGGCCGCGGCGGCTGGGGCTTCCGCTATCGGGCGGACGGCCGCCTGGTCGCCGCCTGGCCGATGCCCGATCGCACCCTCGACGCGCTGGACATCGCGGTCGACGTCGACGAGCGGGTCTACATCAACTTCGTCGATCGCGGCCTGGGCGCGCCCAACCTGTGGTCCGGCTCGGGCGGCTTCGACATCTTTCACGCCGGGCTGTGGGTGTTCGAGCCGGAGGCCTTGCCGGCCTCACCCGCGCCGGCCGCCGGCGCCTGCGTCGCCGTGCCCGACAAGCGCGCCGCGCCGCGCCGCATCCCTCTGGGCGCGACGGTCGAGATCACGCTGAGCGTCGAGGGAACCTGTCCCGGAGTCTACGACCCCGTGCAGCTCGCCCTGGTCGTCGACACCTCGCGCTCGATGGGTATGGACGACGCCCTGACCCGCGCCCGCCGCGCGGTGCTGGCCCTGCTCGGCGCGCTGGACCCGCGCGCCGCCGAGGTTGCGCTGGTGAGCTTCAGCGACGGCGGGACGCTCGAACTTCCGCTGTCCAGCAATCTCACCGACATCGGCGCGCGTGTCGCCGGGCTGGCCGCGGACGGCGATTCGCGCATGGGCGCCGGCCTGGACATCGCCCGCGCCGAGCTGACCGGTCCGCGTGGCGATCCGGCCCGGCGGCGGGTGATCGTCCTGGTCAGCGACGGCGCCTTCAAGGACCGCCCGCAGTCGGCCGCGGCCCGCGTGCGGGCGGCCGGCATCGAGCTCTACGCCCTGGTCTTCCGCAACATCGAGTTCGACGGCCTGGGGATCGACCCGATGCTCGAGCTCGAAGCGATGACCGGCGCGACCGAGCGGGTCCTGCTCGAACCCACCCCGGGCGACCTGACACGCCTGGGGCGCGACATGGTGCGCTACCAGCCCGAGGAGGGCCTGTTCGAGACGATCAAGATCACCGACGAAGTGCCGGCGAACATGCGCTACGTCGACGACTCGGCGATCCCGCCCGCCCACTTCGACCCCGCGCGCCGCACCCTGACCTGGACCCTGGCCGACATCCTGGCGACTGACGGCCTGCGCCTGCGCTACCACGTGCTGCCGCTGCAAGTCGGTGTCTGGCCGACCAACGTCCACGCCGAGGCCGACTACCACGACGTGCTGGGCGCGCCGGGCCGCCTGGTCTTCCCGATCCCCGAGGTCGAGGTCACCGGCCCCGCACACCAGATCTACCTGCCGATCACGGCGGACCATAGCTGCCTGCGCCGCCCGCGCCCGCTCGACGTCGTGCTGGTGATCGACACGTCCAGCAGCATGAGCGATCCCGCGCCGGGCGGTGGCAGCAAGCTGGACGCGGCGCGCGCGGCGGCCGGGACCTTCGTCGACCTGCTCGACCTGGCCTCGGACCGGGTGGCGCTCGTCGCCTTCGACGCCGCGGCGCGCCGGGCGGCCGGCCTGACCGGCGATCGCGCCGCGCTGGGACAGGCGCTGTCGCTGCTCGCCACCTTCCGCGGTACGCGCATCGACCTGGGCCTGGCCGAAGCCGCGGCGGTGCTGGCCGAAGGCGGCCGGCCGGACGCGACGCCGGCGGTGATCCTGCTCTCGGACGGCCTGCAAAGCGCGGCGGAGGCGCCTAACGCGGCGGTGCTGGCCCAGGCCGACCGGCTCAAGGCGGCCGGGACCCTGGTCCACGCGATCGGCCTGGGTGACGAGGTCGACCGCGAGCTCCTGCGGGCGGTGGCGAGCGCGCCGGACCGCTACCACGAGTCCCCGACGGCGGCGGACCTGGCGGCGATCTACGGCGCGATCTCGGTGCGGCTGGGGTGTGGCGGGGGGATGGGGCCGTGAGTGATTGCCTGGGAGCGCGGGTCTCCGGCCCGCATGAGCCTGCACCGCGAGGTCGTCTCTCCTTGCAGGGCGGTGCGGGCCGGAGGCCCGCGCTCCCAGGCGTCGTCTCCTACTCCCCGTTCCGCGCCACCGGCAGGTAAACCCGAGACCCCACCATCCGGCTGATCTCCATCCGGTCCAGCATTCGCACGGGCGTGCCCGCGCTGTAGACGGCGTTCGTCAGCGCGATGCGGCTGGCCTGGGGGTGCGGTGTGAGGCGGTAGGTGAAGGCGGCGCGCGCGCCGCTGCCGACCCGGCCGGCCCAGGCGACGGCGACCGCTTGCTCCGTCGGCACCGCCAGCGCGGCCAATCCGGCCGGGCCGTTCTCGGCGACCGCGCGGACCACGGCTTCGGGCGAGGCGGCGACCGGCACGGCGCCTCCGGTCACGCTGCCAGTGGCCAGGCTGGCCGCCAGCTCGTCGAAGTCGCTGTAGAGCGTCAGGGTGTAGGCGCCGCCGGTGTTCGACAGGCTGGCTTCGACGTCCAGGCCCGTCCCATCGGCCCTCGGGACCAGCGATCCGCCGGCCTCGGCCGCGTCGGCCTGGCGCCAGACGCGGATGGTGCCGGTCGAGCCGTCCGCGGCCTGCCCCATCACCTGGAAGTGGAAGCCGAAGTGGACGCCGTTGTCGCCGGGGTTGCCGCTGTGCTCGCCGGTGACGTTCGTCCCCGCGCCGCCGCCGAGGTTGAC
This sequence comes from uncultured Anaerolineales bacterium, assembly GCA_964498575.1. Taxonomy (GTDB): domain Bacteria; phylum Chloroflexota; class Anaerolineae; order Epilineales; family Epilineaceae; genus CAZCJG01. The sequence continues at coordinate 6,259 of CAZCJG010000003.1, forward strand.
GTAAGCCGGCGTCGCGCCGCGCAGGAACATCGTCTCGTCGCTGCTGACGTCGGCGCTGGGCGGGCTGGTCTCGCCGCCCAGGCCGGTGAAGCCGGGCGGCGTGCGCGGCGGGTAGTAGCCGGCGGCGGGCACGACCACGCCGCCGTCGGGATCGGTGAAGGCGTAGCGCTTGATGCGCTGTCGCGTGGCGTCCGACTGCACTGTTATCGGCACCGGCAGGAGCTCCACGCCGGGCAGGTAGCCTAGGGCGTCGTGGAAGGCGGTCACCGCCGGCAGCGCGGCGTAGCGGGTCGCCGTCATCACCGTCGTGTCGGGCGACTGGGCGCCGGTGGCGAAGGTCAGCGTCACCGGCGTGGTCGGCGCGAGCGAGAAGGCGCTGTTGGTGGTCTGCACCCGGCCGCGCCAGTTGTCCTCCGGCGGGAAGGGGAAGCTGCCGAAGGCGTTCTTGAACAGGCTGCCGCGCGGGGCGCGCAGGGGTTCGGGGTGGGCGTCGATGACCAGGAGCCCGCCCTTGGCGCCCTCGCTGGGCAAGGAGGTGAGGTTGCGGTTGGCCAGGATGTCATTCCTCGGCGAGTTGAGGCCGAAGCGCGTGTCGCGCAGCCACACCACCAGGCCTGGGACGTTGGACTTCACCCAGTCGACCAGGAGCTCGCGCTCACCCTTGGCGGTCAGCTCGGCGAAGACCGTGTTGTAGGTGTACTTCAGGCCGAGGTCGAAGTTGACCGCGTTGCGCCATTCCAGCAGATAGTAGCGCGCGTAGGGCTTGTTGCCGTCCGACAGCCGCCAGCCTTCGTCGGTCCGGGGCGTGCCGCGGAAGGTGCCGGGCGTCGAGGTCCAGCCGTTCGCGTTGCCACCTTCTACAGGATCGTCGAGCAGCACCTGTCCGCCGGCCTGCACCCGGATGTTGTCGGCGAAGACGCCGCGGCCCTGGGTCCCGTCGTCGGTGGCGTAGCGCAGCCGGAGCTTGACGGCCCGGCCGGCGAAGGGCGACAGGTCGTGGTAGACGCGCTGCCAGCCCTGGCTGTTGCCGGTGTAGCCGTGCTTGAGCCCGCCGTAAGCGGCCAAGGCGCCGTTGGCATCGGTGTAGGCGTCGGTCGTGGTTAGCTCCTGGTGCGTTCCGGCCCGGAAGCCCTTGGTCTGCGTATAGGTCTGCCCGCCGTCGATCGAGACCTCGGCGAAGAAGTAGTCCCAGTTGTTCTCGAGCATGAAGTCGAGCTGGAAGGTCAGCGACACCGGCCCCGTGACGCCCGACAGGTCCAGCGCGCGCTCCAGGCGGTGGTCCGCCCAGATCTGGCCGTCGCCGCTCCACCAGGCCTGGCGTGAGCCGGGCGGCAGGGTGATGATGCGCTCCATCGCCGGCGGGATGTCCACCCGCAGCGCGGGCAGGCTGCCGGCGGGCGGGAGGGCGGCCTGGCCGAGCAGGTAGTCTTCCGGATCGTCGCCGGGCTGGACCACGACCGGCGCGCCCCAGCCCAGCGCGGTCTTGCCCCAGACACTCATGTGGGTGGGGTCGGCGCCGTTGAGCCGGCCGGTGCGGGCGCCGACGCTCATCAGGTCCCACCAGGTCACGTCGTCGTCGCCGGTGGTGGTGTACAGGTCGGGCAGGCCGAGGTCGTGGCCGAACTCGTGGACCAGCACGCCCAGGCTGGAATTCTCGGGCTGGATGGTGTAGCCGATGATCCGCAGGTCGTCGTTGGTGTCCGGCGTGCCGCGATCGTCGACGACGCCGGTGGTGGTGTTCGGGAAGATCGTGCCGCGGTGCGCCCAGATCTGCTGGTTGCCGTCCACGCCGCCGCCTTCGGACTCGTCGATGCCGGCGTGGAAGATCAGCACGTGGTCGAGCTCGCGGTCGCGGTCGGTGTCGTAGTCCGCCCAGGGGAAGTCCGGGTCGGCGGTGTTGATCGCGGTGATGATGTCGGCGATCAACGAGGACATGCCGTTGGGGAAGCGCGGGTTGGTCGGCAGGCCGCTGCCGCCGGGGCCTACGACCCCATTCCGATCGGGCACGCAGGGGTTGGCGGAGTAGTAGCCCACCGAATGCGGCACCTTGACCCAGGCGATGACACCCTTCGGCCCGCCGTCGAAGGTCACCCGCCCGCCGGAGATCTCACGGTAGAAGGTGGCCATGCTGTGGCCGCTGATGTCGATGCCGGGCAGGCCGTCCTCGGGATCGACCAGATCCGGCCGCAGCCGCTCGGTGACGCCCTCCTCCGAGAAGACCATCTTCTCGTAGAAGTCGCGCTCGAACTTCGGCAGCCAGGTCGTCGCATTGTCGCGCGGGCCGGGGTGAGCGATCTCGTTGTGCAGCGGGCCGGCATACTCCACGGTCTCGGTGACGCACGTGCCGCCGGCGCGGATGCCGACCTCATGGCTGAAGTTCTCGACGGTATCCTCCCCGTCGAATTCCACCGCCACCGCGAACAGCTTCAGCGTGCCGGTGACGGCCGGGGCGAGGGGGGTGTCCGATCGATTCGCACTCTCGGCTTGGTCGTCCTTCACCCCGCTGCCGCGACCGCCGGCCGCCCCGCCGCCTGAGGTCGCGTCGAGCCACGCCTGCTCGCGCGCGTAGAGCGCCTCGGCCTTGGCCGGGTCCGGCCCGTGATAGTTGTCCGCCGCCCAGTCGCGCCGGAAGGCCTCCGCCGCGGCCTCGATCTCGGCCGCGCTGGCGCCCGGCCCGGCGCGCTCGCGGGCGCTCTGATAGACCAGGAACTCGCCGGGCTCGACGTAGCTGATGAACGCGTCTCCCTTGGCCGGCGCGGCGCGGCCCGGGATCTCGGCCGGGATCGCGGGTGGCGGGACCTCCGGCGGAAGCGGGACCTCCGGCGGGATCTGCGGCGCGAGTGATCGATCCGGTCCTCGGACGTCGCCGGGAACCCCCGCGGCATGCGCGCTCTCACCGGCGGTCGTCGGCTCCGGCGCGGGCGCCGCTGTCGCCAGGCGATGGAGCGAGGCGGTGGCGAGGAGCAGGACGAGGACGGCGGTGGCGCCGGCGGTGAGGAGGGCGGCGCGGCGGGTTGGGGGGGCGGAGCGTAGGGCGGATCGGCGAGCGGCTCGATGCGGGATCGGGTCGGTGGGCGGGCGGTCCATGCGGCTTCTCTCCTGAAGGCGTGTTGGATCGGCGGGAGCACGGGGCGGCGTGCCGAGTGGCCGGTTCGCGGCAAGTGGCGCGGCGATGGTCTGAGGTTACGCGGGGAAGGCAGGAATGTCAATCCCCGATCCCCAGGGGTGTTACTCCAAACACGATGTTTGCAGAATCGCGAGCCAATTTTATAAGAGTTCCCCATGAGCTATCGCTCACCACAACGAATGAAAACGATTGGGCGGGGCGTATCCCATCGGAAATCGTTTTCACAAGAGGCTGTTTACTTCGGCCCGCCTGCCAGTACCACGTGATCCCCAACCACCGCCCCGTCCTCCGCGACCACCGGGATGCGCTCGACCGAAGGCCAGGTGTAGGCGCCGGCGACGAGGCGGTGGCGGGTCGGATCGTAGCCGCCCGGCACGTCGATCACGCGCCGTTCGACCACCTGGTCGCCCGGCTTCCACTGTGCGACCGGGAAAAGGTCGCGCCCCAGGGGTGCGTCGCTCGCGGCGACGACGCGGTCACCCTCCAGCACCTGGAAGAACACGGTCGGCTCGGCGTCCGGGGCGCGATCGATCCCCCAGACGGTCCCCAGGATCAGCCGCTCGCCGCCGGCGGACGGCTGGCGCGCCACCGGCACCGCGCCCAGCAGCACCAAGCCGTTCGCGAAGCGCGCCCGCGGGGGGGCGATCGGCGGCGCCGGCCGGCCGTCGATACGGATGTACAGCGGGCGCGCCGTGGATTCCAGATCGCCGCGGGCGAGCGGGCCGTCACCGAAGTCGATCCGCAGCCCCGGCACATGCTCCGCCCAGACGTGCTCCGGCTCCAGCCCTTCCGGTTGGAGGAAGGCGACGCCCGGCCCGACGTCGAGGATGGGATCGTAGCCGTCGTTGAGCTTGACGCGGTCGACGTCGACCAGGAACGGCACCGCCGCCCAGCCGTCGCGCAGCCGCCGGTCCAGCCAGACCGCGCCCGCCGTGGCCGCACCGCCTTCTCCCGTGCCGGCCTCCTCTGACCTGGCCGCCGGTCCGCTGGACCACCCCCCGCGCCAGCCAGAGCCGAGGGCGGTGTTGACCTCGCGCGCCAGATCCACCGCCGCGCCCTCGAACGCGAAGGCGAGCGTGTCGCGCGTCGGCCCCGGCGCGCCGGCCGCGCGCGCATAGCCCAGCGTCGCGGCAAGCTCGCCGCCGACCAGCAGCAGGGCGAGCAGCGCCGCGAGAGCGGAGGCGAGCCTCGCGGCGCGTGGGCTGCCGCGCGCGCGCTCGGCGACCGCGGCGACGGCGACGGCCGGTGGGACCAGAAGCGCCGGCAGTGATCCCGCCGCGCGCAGGAAGTGCGGCGCGTTCTCGGCCAGGAGCGTTGGGATCAGCATCACCGCGATCCAAACCGCGATCAGGACGTCCGCCGGCCGCCGCCGCCACAGCATCAGGCCGAGCCCGGCCAGCCACAACGCGCCGCCGAGCAGCCCGAGCACCGGCCGGTTCGGGATGTTGTGACGCGGGATGAAGTCCCCGCGGACGAAGACCATGCCCAGCGTGCCCCCCAGGTTGCGTGCCAGCGCGCCGGCGAGGTCGCCGTGGTGGATCTCGGGCGCGAAGACCGATACCTGGCCGGCCCGGCCCAGCGTGGCGCCCGGGTCGCGAGCGAAGGCGACCAGGAGCGGCGCGGCGACCAGAAGCGCGGCGGCGAGCCAGACCGCGGCCAGATGGCTGGCTGGAGGGTGCATGACAGGGCGGTCGTCTGGCTGGTCGGGGACGGGCGCCGGCGTCCCGCCGGTGCTCCCGGGGGCGGACTGCCGCGCTCGCCGCGCCCACAGCCACCACAAGCCCCAGGCCGCGATCGCCACGGGCAGCAGCCGCGCCGCGGTGTAGGTGTACAGCGTCAGCCCGGCCAGCGCGCCGCCGAAAGCGATCCAGCGCCGGCTTGACCGCCGCGCGCCGCGGGTGGTGGCGGCGACGGCGAGCGCCAGGACGAGCGGCAGCAGCCCCACCCGGAAGCCCACCCGCCCGAGGATCACCGGCCAGGGGGCGACCGCGAAGAGCGCGGCGGTGAGCAGCCCGACCCGCCGCCCGTAGAGCCCGGTCGCCATCGCGAACGCCGCCGCCGTACCGGCCGTCCCGGCGAACACCGAAACCAGCCGTACCGCCGCCGGCGTCGGCCCGAGAATCCCGATCATGCCCGCGACCAGGTAGATGAACAGCGGCTCGCGGCCATTGTTGGCCGGGAAGTAGAGATGCCGGTCACCTGCCAGCACGCCGGTGGCGTCGATGCCGTAGTAGGCCTCGTCATGATAGAGGCCCGGCGGCAAGCTATCGACCGCCACCAGCCGCAGCGCGAAGGCCGCGATCACGACGAGGAGAACCAGCAGGCGGTGCGGGGTGGTCAACGGGCCGGCAGTATAGCATATTCCGGGTGTTGCCGGTTTGGGATAGGTCCACGGTTAGCTGCGGTCCTTCCGCGATCGGCCGGCGGACTGTTGTATACTGCGATGCGTGCAATTGAGCCGCCCCTGGCACGCCTTCTATCCCGAGGGTTTGCCCCCGCGCGACCGATATCCCGCGATCCCGTTGCAGGGCTTCGTGGAGCGCGCCGCGGCGTGGCACCCGCACAAGCTGGCCCTCGTCGACGGCGCGGGGAGCTGGAGCTACGCCGAGCTCCATGCGGCGATTCTCTCCGGCTCGGGCTGGATTCGCGCGCAGGGGGTCGAGCCCGGGGATCGGGTGCTCCTGCGGATGGGCAATCGCGCCGAGTTCATCCTGGCCTATTACGCGGCGCTCCGGGCCGGAGCGATCGTCGTCGCCAGCAGCCCCTTGATCGGCGAAGCGGAGCTCCGCGCGCAGGTAGCGGACGCGTCCCCGCGGCTCGTGCTGGACATGGGGCCGGGGGACGGGTCGCCGGTGGACTCTGCGCCCCAGGACATCGCCGTCCTCCAATACACCAGTGGGACGACGGGCGCACCCAAGGGGGCGATCATGAGCCATCGCAATCTCGTCGCGAACGCGCTTCAAAACGCGCGATGGTTCGGCTGGCGCGCGGACGAGGTCAACCTCGCCATCCTCCCGCTATGCCACACCTGGGGCATGTGCACGTGCATGAACTCCACCTTCGCGGTGGGGGGCACGCTCGTGCTCGCGGATCGGTTCGTCGAGGAGGAAGCCTTCGACCTCGTGGAGCGCCATCAGGCGACGGTCCTCTACGGGAGCGCGACGATGTTCCACCGCCTGCTCGACCGGCCCCCGCGCCGCCTGGGGAGCCTGCGGCATGTGAAGGCCGGGGCGATGCTCTCACAGGGGGACCTCAAGCGCCGCTGGGACGAGCGTTACCCGCATGCGCCGCTGCAGCAGGGGTACGGGCTGACGGAGGCTTCGCCTGAGAGCCACAACAATCCGCCGGCCCGCTTCAAGGCGGGAACGGTGGGCGTGCCGCTGCAGGACACGGACTGCCGCATCGTCGACGGCGAGGTGCAGCTCCGCGGGCCGCAGGTAACGCGCGGCTACTGGAACCGCCCCGAGGCGACGCGCGAGGCCTTCGACGCGGGCTGGCTGCGCACGGGCGACGTCGGCGTGATGGACGAGGAGGGCTATCTGTCCATCGTCGACCGCAAGAAGGACATGCTCAAGTTCCGCGGCTACACGGTGAGCCCCAACGCCGTGGAGGAGCGCCTGCTCCGGCACCCCGCCGTGAAGGAGGCGGTCGTGGTCGGCCGCCCCGACGAGCGCGAGGGGGAGATCCCGATCGCGTTCGTCGTCCTCCTGGCGGAGGCGAGCGACCGCGACCTCGACGCGCACTGCCGGGCCGGGCTCGCGCACTACGAGGTGCCGCGCGAGTTCCGGCGAATCGCCGAGATCCCGCGCAACCCCCTGGGCAAGCCGCTGCGGCGGATCTTGCGCGGGGATAGCGCCAAGGCTCGATGACAAACAGCCAGGGGCCGCGGCGAACGGGGGGAAAGACAGGGCGGCTGGGGGGATTGACGGTGGGGACGGGCGGGAAGTTTCTGGGGTGCGCGCGATTGCGCTTCCAACCCTCTGCCCCGTGGCAAACATCGAGCCTTCACATGGAAAAGGAGAGTGGCGATGACCGGCGGACGTTGGGCAGCGACGTGGATGGGCATCATCGGGCACGCGGGGCCTCCTGAACCTGCGCCTTCGCATCGCGCGCCTGGCCGGGCAGCCGGCGGAGTCCGCGGCCATGCGGGACCTGCTCCTGGCGGTGATGATCGACCGCGTGCCGGGCGAGCGGCTGCGCGAGCTCCTGCTGGCCGGCACCGCCGTCAGCGTGACGCTGCGGGCCGATTCCCCCGAAACAGCGGCCCCTTGATCGGGTGCCGGGCCGAGGGCGACCCGGGAGTCGCCGGGAGGGTGCCGCTCGGCGATCGCCCCTGCCCGGGCTTGCAGGGCGATGGACGCCACGCGGTTGGAGGAGTATACTCGGCCGGGCGAGCACTGAAGCTCCCGCCCGCCGGTCGCCGTCACGCGGGCCGGCGGGCAAGCGATGACAGGATCGAGGACGAACATGACCGACGGGATCACGCCACGGCAGTTCCAGGAGTCCGGCGGGGTAGAAGACTGGCGGGTGGTGGGCGACGGTGCCTGCGCCTGCTTCCGTATCGGGTCGCTAGCGGCCGGCGCGACGCTGATCCAGGCCATCGGCGCGCTGGCCGGCATCGACGAGCACTCGCCGGACGTCGACCTGCGGCCCGGCGCTGTGACCGTGCGGCTGATCACGGCCACGGACGACTGGTACGGCCTGAGCCGGAGCGACCTCGACCTCGCCCGCCGGATCTCGGCGCTGGCGCGGGAGCAGGGCTTGCCCGCCGATCCCTCCGTCATTCAAAGCGTGCTGGTCATCCCCGGCGCTCTGGACACCGCCGAAGTGATGCCGTTCTGGCGCAGCGTGCTCGGTTACGTGCCTCGCCCCGACAATCCCGCCGAGGACCTGGTCGATCCGCGCCGCCGCGGCCCGGATTTCTGGTTCGAGACGATGCGGGAGCCGCGCGCGGACGGCGGCGGCGCGATCCACATCGCCGTCTGGGTGCCCTACGAACAGGCCGAGGCGCGCGTCGCGGCGACCCTGGCGGCCGGCGGCCGGATGGTGCGCGACACGTTCGCGCCCGCTTGGTGGACCCTGGCCGACGCGGCGGGCAACGAGGCCGACATCGCCACCACGATGAGCCGCGAATGATCCTTGCTCGGCGTCATCCGGAGATCGGGAAGCCTCGGCATCCAAGCGAACACCCCGTTCGTCCCTCCGCACCGTAACATGATATCGCCATGCGCCTTGTCACCAGCCAGGAGATGCGCCAGCTCGAAGCCGCGGCCGATGCCGCCGGCCTGAGCTATGCCGAGATGGTGCGCAACGCGGGTGCCGGCGTCGCCCGGACCGTGGCGGCACTGATCGAGGCCGAGGGCACGGCGGGCCGCGCGATCGTCGTTCTCGTCGGTCCCGGCAACAACGGTGGCGATGGACTGGTTGCCGCCACCGCGCTGGCCGCCGCCGGCCATGACGTGCGGGTGCTCGGCTGGCGCCGCGCGACCGCGGACGATCCGCTGGTCGCCGCGCTGGCCGCCCAGCCGCAGGTGCCGATCATGGCCGCCGAAAGCCCGGACGGGCTTGCGATGCTGCGCGCTTGGCTGGTGGAGGCCGGCGTCGTGGTCGATGCCTTGCTGGGGACAGGCACGAGCCGGCCGATCGAGGGCGTCTTGGCGGAGATCCTGGACGCCGTCGGGATGGTCGCGGGTGGTTCGGGCGGCCCGCTGGTCGTCGCGGTGGACGTGCCGACCGGCTTGCACGCGGACGACGGTGCGGTCGATCCGCATACCGTCCCCTCCGCGATCACCGTCACCTTCGGCTTCCCCAAGGTCGGCCAGCTTCGCTTCCCCGGCGCGGAGGTGGTGGGCGAGCTGGTCATCGAGGGCATCGGAATTCCCGAAGCGCTGGGAGCGGAAGCGGGGCCGGGCTGGTGGGAGGCGCCGGGCGCCGACGTGCTCGAACCGGCGGCGGAGCGCGCGCCCCCGCTCCCCCCGCTCGCGATCTCTACCGCGGCTGAGGTGGCCGCCTGCCTGCCTGCCCGCCCACTCAGCGCGCACAAGGGCAGCTTCGGGCGGGCGCTCGTCGTCGCCGGCTCGGCAAACTACACCGGCGCGGCCTACCTCGCCGCCGCGGCCGCCTGCCGCGCCGGCACCGGCCTGGTGACGCTGGCCCTGCCCGCCAGCCTGCAACCGATCATCGCCGGCCTGCTGCCCGAGGCGACCTATCTGCCGCTGCCGGAGGAGCAAGGCTGCGTTTCACCCGAGGCCGCCGGCGAGGTCCGGGCGATCTGGGCGGACTACGACGCGGTGCTGCTTGGACCGGGGCTGACCACGCGGGCGGGCGCGGCGGGTTTTGTCCGACGCCTGCTCGACGCATCCGGTCTCGCGCCATCGATGAGCTTGCCAGGACGGCCGACGAGCTCGCAAGGACAGCCGGTAGCCGGCAATCGCGGGACCACGACGCCCCGGCCGCAGCGCCTGGTGGTCGATGCCGACGGGCTCAACCTGATCGCGGGCCTGGCCGGGGGACCTGCGGCGCTCCCGCCGGCCTGCGTCCTGACGCCGCATCCCGGCGAGATGGGGCGGCTGACCGGGCGATCGGCGGCGGAGATCAACGCGGACCGCGTGGGGGTCGCGCGCGCGGCGGCGGGGGACTGGGGTCAGATCGTCGTGCTCAAGGGCGCGTTCAGCGTGATCGCCGCGCCGGACGGGCGGGTGGTGGTCAACCCCTTCGCCAGCCCCGCGCTCGCGACCGCCGGGACCGGCGACATCCTGTCCGGGCTGATCGCCGGCCTGCTCGCGCAAGGGATGGCGCCGTTCGAGGCCGCCGCCTGCGGCGCGCACGTGCATGGCCTGGCCGGCGAGCTGGCGGGCGCGGCGATCGGTGGCCGGGGGACCCTGGCGGGCGATGTGCTGGCGCGGCTGGCGGAGGCGTTCAGGGAGATCGATCGGGCCTGACCCTTCGCGATGACAAGAGGATGACATGGCGGGTTCCACTGACACTCGGTCGAGCGGCGGAACCCGCGCCTAACGCACGCCCTCCCACAATCCGCGCTCGGCGGCGCGCGGATCGTCCACCACCTCGGACGTCGAATTGAAACGCATCGTCGCCCGGCGCCCGACATCATACTTCGGCCAGCCGGGGTCTCCGCTGGCCGCGAAGGCCACCCACGCGGCGTGCATGGCATCCGCGAGCGATTGCGGCGGGTGGGGTCCCCAGAGCAGCTCGGTCCCGTTGCCGAGCGTGTCGAAGACGAAGGGCATATCGATCCCATGGCAGGCGCCGAGGCGGCCGTCGAACTGCGGCGAGCGCCACGCGAGCTCGTACATGTAGGTGGCCGCGGGACCTGGAGCGTGGGCGTCGGCCAGGCGGATGGCGGGGATGCGCCAGAACCAGTCGGTCTGGATCGCCGCGAGCAGGTCGCCGGGGCTGGCGCCGGGATGCGCGGCGCGATAGGCGGCGAGCGCCGCTTCGACCGGGAGCCCATAGCCTGCCGCGGCGCCGGCCAGCGCCGGCTCGGGGATTTGGTCGATCGCGCCGCTCGGCACCAGGAACAGCCGGTTCTCCTCGACGTTCGTGCCGACGATGAGGTCTACGCCCGCGCTCGCCCCGGCGGCGACGCGATCGAGCGGCGGGGCGGGGATGACGTCCCCGTCGACGGTTGGCTGCCAGAGCATGTAGCAGATCGCCACTTCGGGGCCCCAGCGCTGGGGGTCGGGACTGGTAGCGAGATCCGCCTCCAGCTCGCCTTGGGCCGCGACCAGGCGATCGAGCGGCGCCGCCGCGATCGCCGCGCGGGTCGCCTCGACGCCGAGCTTCTCGGCGAAACGCTGCGTGACCAGGCGCGCGGTCGCGGCCGGGATCACGTGATGCGCCGCGCCGCTCTGGGCGATAGCGCGCCGGAACAGGCCCTCGGCGCGCGGCATCCCGAGCAGCGTGCCGACACTCATCGCCCCGGCCGACTCGCCGAAGATCGTCACATTGCCGGGATCACCCCCGAACGCGGCGATGTTCTCCCGCACCCACTCCAGGGCGGCGATCTGGTCGAGCAAGCCGCGGGTGGCGTCGCCCTCGCCGAAGTAGAGGAAGCCCAAGGCGCCGACCCGGTAGGTGATGCTGACGCAGACGACGCCGTCGCGCGCGAAGCGGCTGCCGTCGTACCAGGGCGAGGCGCCTGTCCCGTGATAGGCGTACACCCCGCCGGCAATCCAGACCATCACCGGGCGCCCCGCCGGCCCGAGCCCGGGCGACCAGACGTTGAGGGTCAAGCAGTCCTCACCCGCGCCGACCAGCTCCGGCGGGAGCAGCGGGGCGATCTGCGGCGGATAGGCCGGCTGGGGTGCCTTCGGGCCGAAGGCGAGGGCGTCGCGCACGCCGCTCCACGGCTCTGCCGGCTGTGGGGGCAGCAAGCGCCGCGGCCCGGCGAGTGGCGCGGCGTAGGGAATGCCCTTGAATGTGTGCACACCGTCGACAAAGCTGCCCCGCAGCTCACCCTGGCGGGTCGTGACCACTGCGCTCATGGGAGGACCTCCTCGATAGCACGATGCCTGCGGGACGATCCTGCGACATCGCGGGCTTTCAAACGGGTCGGGTCAACAGGATAAGAGACTTGAGCGCATCTTACTCCCGATCCGCATGGCCGGCAAACCTCGCAATCGCCCCGAGGCTGTGCCGAACAAGTCGGATGGGGACCCGCATCGAACACCGAGTAGGCGAGATCTGCCCTTTGGCCCTTCGCCCCCATCGGCGATCGTGGTGCGGGATAACGGGATATAGCGAGATCATCCCAAATAGAACAGATGTTCGCTGGATGATTTGGCATTGCTGCTCGATTGAGGTATAGTGTAGAAGTCCACTTGCAGAAATGCCTCCCGGCATCCGCTGCCCGCTGATGGCCACCCACACCAGCGAGCCAATTCAGCGAAAGGTACATTCTATGGCCGCGTTACTGACGCGGAAGGAGTTGGAGCGGCAATTCGCCCCCTCCTTCACTCCCGACCAGACGACGGTGCTGGTCGACGTCTTCGACAGCTACAACGCGCTCGAAGTCGAGCGCGCCTCCGACACCCGGGCAATCCGGGAGGGCCAGCGGGTGCTCACTGATGGCCAGCGGGTGCTCACCGAGAAGGTCGATGTGCTGGCCGATGCGGTGCTCGGCCTGACCGAGGCTCAGACGCGCACCGATGTCCAGCTCAAGTCGCTCACCGAGGCCCAGGCGCGCACCGATGTCCAGCTCAAGTCGCTCACCGAGGCCCAGGCGCGCACCGAGGCCACGATGGAGCGCGGGTTCGCCGCCGTATGGGGCGCCATCTCCGAACTTACGGCGCAGATGTCTACGCTCGGTCAGCATGTCGGGAGCCTGGTCAACACCTTCGGTTTAAACCTGGAGGAGTACACCGGCGCATTGCTTCCCGCCTACCTCGATCAGCAATTCGACATCACCGGCGCGATGCTGGAGCGACGCTACTTCCAGGACGTCGCGGGCGCAACCGACGAGGTCGACCTCTATGGGCACGGCCTGCGGGACGGCGCGACCGTGGTCGTGCTCGCCGAGGTGAAGACGAGCATCGGCGGCACGGAAGCGCGGCGCCTGGCCGACAAGCTCGATCGGGTAGCGGCGGCCACGGGTGAGGCAGAGGTGCTCAAGCTCATCGTCGCGATGAACATTCACCCCACCGCTGTCGAAGCCGTCGCGGACCGGGACATCATCCTCCTGCCCTACAGCCGCATCCGCCTGTGATGGTCGCGGGCGCGCGGCGCCAAGCCCCGTGCTCCGCAGTCCGCACCGGATGTTTGGCGATGCCGCATCGCCGCAGGTATAGTTAACACAAGCGCCGCCGGCAGCCTGTCCCCGCTGGGGAGAGGCCTGCCGGCGGCGTCTTTGTAGACCGTAGCCTATCCGGTCGTCGACCGTGACCGCCTACCGCTGCGCCGTCGTCCCCGGCGCGACCAGCATGTAGCCGACCATTTCGAGGTGCAGCGCCGAACAGAACTCGGTGCAGTAGTAGGGGAACGCACCCTCCGCATCCGCGACGAACTTCACCGTCTGCGTCTCGCCTGGCTCCAGCGATAGGTTGATGTTGTAGGCCGGGATAGCGAAGCCGTGGGTCGCGTCGCGCGCGGTCTCGACGTTGGTGATGTGCAGCGTCACGTTGTCGCCCGCCTGCAGGTTCAGGCGCTCGGGCGTGAAGTGGCTGCGCACGGCGGTCATCCAGATCTCGACGTTGTTGCCGTCGCGCTCGACCTTCTCGCTCCCGGCGACGGGCGCGTCGGGGCCGGCATTGGACATCGTCTCGGGGTTCCAGGGCACTTCGGGATAAGTCTCGAAGGCCTTGAGCTTGTCCGCCTTGATGATCTGCGCGTAGTGCGGCTCGGCGTTGCCGATCGGCATGTCGTACAGCACCGGCATGTTCTCGGGCGTGCCGCCGAGATCCAGAAGCTGGAAGTTCTGCGGCAGCAGCGGGCCGACGTTGGCGAAGCGGTCGATCGACCATTTGTTGAGCGCAACCAAGTACTGCCCGTCCGGGCTGACCGTGTCGCCCTCGGCCGCGGCGATGTGGCCGACGTTGTACTGCACGGGGGTCGCCGTGACCAGCTTCCAGGGCTCCAGGCCGTCCTGGCGATAGTCCCCGCCCAGCGTCCAGCGGTTGACCGTGCTATCCAGGAACATGCTGGTGTAGGCGAAGCCCTTGTCGTCGAACTGGGTGTGCAATGGCCCCGCGCCGAGCTGGACCTGGGCTTCCATCACCGCGTCGAAGGGCAGCACCGGCACGCCGTAGGCATCGGTGTCCCACTTCCCGGCGGCGATCGCGTCCTGCAGCTTCTTGAAGCTGTAGACCGTCGCATTCTGGTCCAGCTTGCCGCCGACCACGAGGTAGTCCCCCTTGGGCGTCACGTCCGCACCGTGCGGGCTCTTCGGCTCGGGCACGAACCACAGGAGCTGCTCGTCGATCGCGGTCTGCAGCGGGATCACCTTGAAGCCGTTGACCAGGGTGGTCTTGCCGTCCTGACCCGCGACCTCGGCCGCCTTGTCGAGGTTGACCACGTGCAGGTAATCCATGTCGTTCTGCGACACGCCGGACTCGAAGTTGACGCCGTTGCCTTCGGCGTCCTTGCCGGTCGCCAGCTCGGTGTTGATGCTGTTGCAGAAGATCCAGCCCTCGCTCTCGAGCTTGCCCGAGTCGCAGAGATCCTGCCAGTAGGGTGGCACCTCGATGGCGAAGGACTGAGCCGGGTCGATACGGCCCTGAGCGCGGTCGAACTTCCAAAACGTGATATGGCCGCGGTACTTGTCCTGGTACTCCTCCATCGGCGCGTAGCCCCCGCCCAGTGGCTGGGCGTACTGGCCGCCTTCGACCACCCACTCGGTGTTGGGTGTGACGAACATGCCGCCGTGGTCGATGTCGCCGACCGGGTTCTTGACGATCTGCTTGGTCTCGAAGTCGCGCAGGTCGACCACCGCGACCCGCGCGTTGGCCTTGTCGCCGATGAACAGGTACTCGCCGTCGTAGTCGCCGGCGGTCTCGGACAGCGCCGGGTGGTGGGTGTCGGCCCAGCGCAGCTTGTGGTCGCCGGCGTTGCCGGCGTCCAGGATCGCTTCGGTGCCGGCGGCGCCGGTCCCCCAGCCCTGCCAGCTCTCCGGGGTGAAGACGCCGATCACCTTGAGCAGGCGCATCGACGGCAGCCCGACCGCCAGGATCTGGCCGGAATGGCCGCCCGACGCGAACATGATGTAGTCGTCGAGCTTGCCGCTCGGCAGATAGGTCTTGACGGCGTTCTCGACGTCCGCCGGAGACAGGCCGCGCGCCGCGGCGATCTCGTCGACGGAGGCCGAGCCGGAGGCGGCCGGCGCGCCACCGGGGGCCGCACCGCCGGACGTGTCGGCGGCCTGCTCCTCGGTCGGCCGCGGCTGGCCGCTGGTGTCGACATCCTGCCGCCGGCAGCCGAGGATGACGGCCGGCAACAGCAGGCTGACGGCGATGATGGCGAAACTGCGTTTCATGGTGGTCCTCCCCTTTTCAGGTGTCACAATCCGGTCCGCCGACGTCCATCCGCTCCCGGGACGACGCGCGGGTCGCCTCGATCAGGCCTGCGCTCGGAAGCTGATAGACCCGCTCCACATCGCTCAAGGTGCAAAACCGCGCCATCGGGCAACCGACGCACGCCAGGCGCAGCGCCAAGAACGCTTGAATGGTCGCGGGCCAGGCCCGCAGGACGGTTTCGACGGTCATATCCCTCGATGGGCTGGCCGGCTCCATACCCACCTTCCTTTGCCGGGCACGGTTCCCGCGCTCGATGCCCGATCTCGTGCGCTCGTTGGTCGCCCTCCCCCGCCCTCCGCCCCCACCCCGCGCACGAGGTGGGGGCTTCGGGTTGATCCATATCCCGCCAGGGATGGAAGAGAGACGCACCCAGAATACCCGGCTTGAGCCGCGGTTTGGTTGCGCTTGCGCAAACAGGCGGCCGCGACGACCACATGGCGACCGTTGTCGGACCGGGTTGGGACCTCGCACGGCCGGCGGTGCGGGCAGGCTGAAGGGATCCCTCACGGGCCGTCGGCGTGCGCCGCCGTGCCGGCCGCCGGCAGGTCCTCGGCGATGGCGACCAAGGCATGGGGGTGGAGGATCACCACCCGCTTGCGGCCGGTGGCGACGATGCCCTGGGCTTCCCAATCTGAGAGGGTGCGGCTGACGGTGTACAGGGTGGTTCCCGCCATCTCGGCCAGATCCTGGCGCGAAAGGGGCAGGTCGACCAGGATGCCCGCGTCGGTCTTGCGCCCGGCTTGCCCCGCCAGCCGCAGGACGGCCCGCGCGATCCGGCGCTCGACCCGTTCGGTGGCCAGCTCGCGCATGCGGTCCTGAAACTCGCGCATCCGGTGCGCCAGGAGTTGCATCGCGTTGCCGGCGAGCCGGGGCATCCCGGCCATCAGCCCGCTGAAGGCCTCGCCATCCCAGGCCAGCGCGACCGCGTCCTCCAGCACCTCGGCCGAGGCGGGGTAGGCGGCATGGCCCAGCGCGGCGACGATCGCGAAGCCGTCGCCGGGGCCGAAAAAGTGCATCACCACCTGCTGCCCCTCCGGCGTCACCTGCGACAGGCGCACGCGGCCCTCGCGCAGCACGTAAAACGTGGTCGCCGGGGCGCCCTGGTGAAAGAAGAAGCCGCCGGCAGGCACATGGCGCGTCTGCGCCGCGGCGATCACGGCATCCAGCGCGGCCGCGTCCAAGCCACCGAAGAGATCGATCTGAGCCAGAGCGGCTGGGGCGGAAGCGGCGGACCGAACGGGCGTAGGCACAACCCGCATTATAATCCCGACTGCCCCGTCCGGTCAGCCTCAAGCTCCCTTCAGCGTGGCATGGCCGGCGCGCCGAGCTCGGCGGGCGGCAGCCGAGCGGGATCGTAGCCATAGCGGATCAGCGTCGACCAGTCGCCGGTGAGCCACACGGTGCGTCTGCCGTCCAGGGCGCTGGCGACGTCGATGTCGTGGATCGCGACGTTGACCGTCGTCGCCTCCGACCATGCCTGGCCGTCGAAGTGCAGCACCGTGCTCATCATCGGCTGGCCGTCGCCGCACGCGATCCGATCGCTGAAGCGACGCTCGCGGCCACAGCGCGCCACCACCCAGATGTCGTCAGGGGCGGCCACGGCCAAGTTGACGAGCTGCGCGCCCGATCGGAGCAGGTTCTCGCCGCTCCGGCCCGTCAGCGCCGGGACGGGGCACCAGCCCAGGCCGTCGTTGCGGGCGACGCCTTGGGCACCGGCAACCCACACCGACCCATTGTCCAGCGCACTGACCGCGATGGCGTCAGGGGTGATCGGGCTGTTCGCAAGGCTGCAGACCTGCCGGCCCGTGCCCCCGGTATCGCACCAACACGCGGGCCGCGCCCCGCCGCAAGCCGCCGAGATCAACAAGCTGGCGCGGTCGCCGACCACCCACACATCGCCTTGGGCGGTCGCCGTCAGCGCATTCCAGTGGCCCGCGCCCGCCTGTGGCCCGAGCGCCTGCTCGCGCCAGGCCCCGGCCGCCTGGTCGAACCACCAGACCTGGCGCCTGCCGGTGTCGTTCTCGGAGATCGCCCAGGCCATGCCGGCCGGCGAGACCGTGACGTCGACGAAGCGCGGCTGGCCCGCTTCGGGCAGTTGGAAGGCGCGCGGCCGATCCAGCGGGCCGCGCAAGCGCAGGCTCACCCCGCGTTCGCCCACCACCCAGGTGTCGCCGCCGCCGCTGGCGAGTGCGCGCATCGGCGCGGCGGCCAAGGCCGGGTCCAGATCGGCATCGAGCGGTAACGCCTGGAAGAGCTGATCGCCCAGCCGGGTGAACAGGCCCGCGCCTTGATCGGAGCTGGCCAGGAGCCAGCCAAAGCCTGCCTGGGGGACGAAGTCGACGAAACGATGGCGTTCGCTAACCCGCGTCCAGGCTTCGCTGGCGCGATCGAACCACCATACCTGCTCACCCCAGGCGTAGAGCACGCCCGCGCCGGGCCCTTGCATCCCGGCCTCGCCGGCCGGCACCGCGGCGATGGCGCTGCTGCCGTCGATCCCGAGGTCGTCCTCGGCGTAGGGCGACGGACCGTAGGCGGTCCACTCGCCGGTGTCGCCGTCGCGCTGGTGCAAGACCGCGCGGCCGGGCAGGGGGGAGACCCCTACCCAGATCTCGGTGCCCGGCACCTGGTAGGCATCGACCAGGGCATGGCCCGCCCAATCCTTGGCCGGGGATTGTTCGTCAAGACCCCAGGCTTCCGCTTCGGCGTCCCAGACCCAGCCAAGCACCGCCGAGCCGTCCCAGCGCTCGCCGAAGGCCCAGCCTTCGCTGTTGTCGCGCCCGAAGATCAGCTCACGCGGCCAGCCGGAGCCATCGGTTTGCCGAATGGACCACGTGCTATCCCGGCCGGTGCGCAGGAAGACGCCCTCGCGCCGCTCGAGGTTGGAACCGACCGCCCAGGCGCGCGGCATCTCTCCAAAGGCGTCGGGGTGGGGATCGAAGGCGACATCGGTGAGCAGCGGCGCCAGCTTGGCAACGTCGCTGTGGTCCTGCCAGCCGGCCGGGGTAAGCTGGTGCACGACGGCGAGATCCGATCCGCTGCGGCCGACCGCCCAGCCTACCGGCACGCCGTTGTAAGGGATGATCCGGATCGACAGCAGCTCGACGTCGACGTAGCGATGCTGGAGAGGATGCGCCCGCCAGCAGCCGGCGCGCAGCTCGGGCGTCTGGCCCTGGTCGCCGGCGGCCCAGCCGACGGCTCCGCCCGAGCCCGTTTCGACATAGGCGGCGTTCAGCCCTGTCAGCTCCTGGCCGATCTGGGGCACCCAACCCGCCCGACCCCCACGGCCGGCGCCGGCCGCGCCCAGCGCGCCGCGATCAGGACGCCAGCGCGCCACCCCATCCCCTACGGCGATGACCGTTCCCTCGCCGTCCCCGAGCGCGAAGAGGTCACGGATTCGCCCCATGCCACCACAAACCGCGGTCCAGCCCTCGCCGCCCGGGCAGGTTTCGGGCACGGCCGGGCCGCAGGGTTCGGCGGCCAGCGTGCCCACGTAGGGCAGGAACAGCGGATGCTCGCGCGCCGCCGGCACCGCCACCGGGGTTTGCGCTCGCGCGGACGTCGGCGCGAGCGCCAGGGTCAGACCGAGAAGCAGACAATGCGCTGCGCAGATCTGCGTCAGGTGGGCTGCCGGCTTGAGTCGTCCGTCCATGGCTCAGGGCGGGGGTGGATCGGTCGGCGTCTCGGGCGGGGGTGGATCGGTCGGGGGCCGGGTGACGGTCGGCAGCGGGCCTGTCGGAACAATCGCCGTGCTGGTCGCCGCGGGGACGATGGCCGGAGGGAAGGTCGGCGGTGCCTCCGTTGCTGTGGGCGATGCCGGCGCGTCGGTCGGCGCGGGCGGCGCCGTCGGCGTCGCCGAGGCCGGGCTCTCGGACTTCTCGTTCGGCGGGCGGGACTGCGGCACGACGACGGCCGGTGCTGGGCTTGCCTCGATCGTCGCCGTCGCGAGCGGCACCGGTGCCTGGACGAGCACCGACTCGCGCGCGCCGGTCGGCGCGGCTTCGGCGAGCTCGGCGGGCTCGGCCGCTTCCCTCCTGTCGTCGGGCGCGGCTGCCGGCGCCTTGCTCGGCACGGCAGGCGGCGCCTTTACCCCCGCGACTGCCGGCTCGTCCGGCACAGGGCGCAGGGCCATCGGTGTGGGAAGCGCCGTCCGGTCGTCGGCTGCGGGCGCGCCGCCCGGCCAAGGTCGGATCGACACGCTGTTCAACCCCACCCAGGTGAGCGCCACCAGGCTGATGAGCACGCCGGCGGTCCATGCCAGGCCGCGCGGGACAACCAGCGCCCGGCCCCTCGGCAGCGGCAGGCGCCAGCCGGGCGGGGTAGGCGGGCGTGCCAGAAGGTCGCGCCGTAGCCCGGCGCGGAACTCCGGCCGCGGCAGCACCGGCTCGCCCTGTCCGAAGCGCTCGGCCAAGGGGTCGGCCCCCCCGCTGCGCGGCTCAGGCCGAGGCGACCGGGACACGCGAGTCTCCTTCCAGGCGCAGGCGCAGCCGTTCGCGGGCGCGGTGCAGCCGCTTGTGGACCGCCGCCGGCGTGCAGTCGAGAATGTCCGCGATCTCGGGCGGGGTCAGCCCGGCATAATAGAACAAGCTCAAGATCTCCTGATCGGCGCCCGGTATCTGGGCCAGCGCCGCCTCGAGCGCGGCGCGCTCGTCGACCCGGCGCTCCGGCTGCGTCGGCGCATGGCCGGGCCCGAAGGGCACGAGCTGCCACAGCCGCCCCTTGCGATGGTGGTTGGCCACCAAGTTGCCGGCGATGCGATAGAGCCACGCGACGAAGGGCACGCCACGAATCTCGTAGCGCTCGATGGCGACCAAGGCGCGCTCCCAGACCGCGCTGGCAAGATCCTCCGCGGTTGCCTGGTCGCCGACCCGGCGCGCGACGTAACGGTAGATCGCGTCGAAGTGTCGATCATACAAGACGCCGAACGCCTGCCGATCGGTGCGGGCGGCGTCGACCAGCCAGTCCTCGTCATAGTTGGGCATCCGCTGACTATTAACACGCGTCGGCGCCAAAATGGACAGCCCCGGGTCAAAATCCGGTTCCGGAAGCCGACCTCCGCTCGCGCGCGCCGCCATGCGGTGGAGTATAATCCGATCATGTCCGAGAAACAAGCTGCTTCCCCGTTCCAGATCCTGACCGTCCACGAGTTATCCAACCGCCGGGCGCGCGGCACGGCGCCGCGCATCATCGACGTCCGCGAGCCATATGAGTGGTCGATCGCCCGTCTCGCCGACACCGAGCTCAAGCCGCTCAGCGAGATCAGCCGCTGGTGGCGCGAGCTCGACCCGGCCGAAGAGATCGTGTTCTACTGCCACCACGGCGTCCGCAGCGCCAACGTCTGCCGCGCGCTGGCCGCCGAGGGCTTCTCCCGGCTTTACTCGCTTGAGGGCGGCATCGACACCTGGGCGGCCGAGATCGACCCGGGGATGGCGCGCTATTAGGAGCCGCACCGGGGATCGTCCGGCTGGCCGCGTGACAAGCGCCGGCGCGCTGCTGGGTCATCGACCGACATGCCACGCCTGAGCCTGTGTCGTGTCGCGTTGCGGGCCGACCTGGTCCGATCGGCCGGCGGGGTGCCGCTCGACCCGCTCGCTCTGCTGGCGCTGGCGCCGGCCGGCGCGCCGCGGTTCTACTGGTCCGCCCCGGACCGTGGGGAGGTCATCGCTGCTTTCGGTGCCGCGCACACGGTGACGGCCGAGGGCGCGGATCGCCTTGCCGTCGTGGCCCGCGCCTGCGCGACCACCGCAGCGCAGATCGCGGTCGCCGCGGATGGCCCTGCGCCGGCCGTCCCGCTGCTTGCGCCTTGGCTGGGCGGCTTCGCCTTCGAGGACGGCGCGCCCAGGGATGGCGCATGGGCGGCCTTCCCGGCCGCCGCCTTTACGCTTCCGGCGGTCGCGCTCGTGGTCCGGGACGGGCAGGCCTGGCTCTGGGTGGCGGGATCGACCGACGGGTCGGCGCTCGTGGCGCAGGCGCGATCCTTGCTCGAAGCGCTGGCGGCGGTCGATCGGGGCCAGGGCACGCGTACCGGTGTCGAATCAGGCACGGCCGGCTCGTCCCGCACGGACCGGAGCAAGGCCGCTGCTGGCGTGCCGGCGAGCGCGGCACCTGCGCCGGCGGACCTGCGCGAGCGGATCACGCAGGTGGTCGGCGCGATCCGGCGCGGCGAGGCCGACAAAGTGGTGCTGGCGACGGCGCGGACGGTGGCCGTGCCCGACCCGCTCGATCCGCTGGCGCTTGTGGCGCGTCTGCGTGCGCTGCAGCCGGACTGCTTCCACTTCATGCTCGCCCCGCGCCCTGGCGTGGCCTTCCTCGGCGCGTCGCCAGAGCGGCTGGTGCGTGTCGAAGGCGACCGTTTGACGACGATGGCCCTGGCGGGATCGGCGCGGCGCGGCGCGGACGGGGCGGAGGACGCCGCGCTCGGGCAGGCGCTCCTCGCCAGCCCGAAGGACCGCGCCGAGCACGCGCTGGTGGTCGCGGCGATCGGCGAGGCCCTGCGGGACTACCGCGTCGAGATCCCCGCGCAGCCGCGCTTGCGGCGCCTGGCGAACATCCAGCATCTCGAGACGCCGATCCGCGCGCGGCTTCCCGGCCAGGGCGCGGTGCTGGCCGAGGTGGCGCGCTTGCATCCGACGCCCGCGCTCGGCGGCACGCCGCGCGGCGCGGCGCTGGGGCTGATCCGGCGTTTCGAGGGGATCGACCGGGGCTGGTATGGCGGGGGGATCGGATGGATCGACGGCACGGGGAACGGCGAGCTCGCGGTGGCGATCCGCTCGCTCCTGCTCGGGCCAGGCTCGGCCACCGCCTTCGCCGGCGCCGGACTGGTCGCCGCTTCCGAACCGGACGCCGAGGTGGCCGAAATTCAGCTCAAGCTCGCGGCGGCGCTAACACCCCTCGCGGCTGGGGTGTTGAGTTCCGCATAGCCCTTGCTCGAATCGCCCAAGCTCCGTCTGGTTGCCTCCGCCCTCGCCCCAAGCAACCCCTCACCCCCTAGTCAGGAGACCTCGAACGATGATGAACACACCCTTGCACCGGCGCCGCGCCGCGCCCGGCCGACACGCCCTCGCCGCGGGCCTGACGACCCTGGCGGCCGCGGTCGCCGCCGCGCTCGTGATCGCGGCCGCGATCACGCCAGGTCGGCCGCCGGTCGCCGCGGCGCCGGATCAGACCGGCCAGAGCTACTTCCTGCCTAACGTGCAATCCAGCGGGTTCCGCTCCCTCGCCGGCCTGCTCGACGCCGAGGGGCTGACCGGCATGTCCGGCTTCGGCGACACGACGATCGAGCTGCAGAACCTGGCGGCGCAGGCGGCGACGGTCGATATCAACCTGGCCAACCTGGAAGCCACGCGCAACCTCAAGCGGCAGGTGGCGGCGCGCGGCAGCGCCACGATTGTCCTGAAATCGGAGTCAGCCGTCGCGCTCGGCAGCCACAGCGCGCGAATTGCGAGCAACGCGCCGCTCGGCGTGATCGCGCGCACCACCTGGGCCGGCGGCGCCGAGGTGGCGTACGAGGCGCCCGAGGCGGCGCGCGAGCTGATCCTGCCCCTGATGGCGCGCAACGTGCTCTCGCATACCACCAGCTTCTACATCCACAACACCAGCGGGTCGGACGAGGTGAACCAGGTCAAGCTCAACATCTTCGACGACACGAACGGCGAGCTGCTCAAGGACATCATCGTCGATCTCGATCCCTTCGGCGTCGCGGATTACGACCCCTATGTCGATCCACCGCGGTTTGGGGACCTGCCGGCCAACGCCTCCGGCGGCGGCTTCGTCGGGGCGATCCGCTTCAGCGCGGACGCGCCGGTGGCGGTGCTGGCCTACGGCGACGAGCTGGACCTGGACAGCCGCGGCTCGGCGGCCTATGTCGCCCGGCCGGTGGCCGCGGCGAGCAACCATCAGTACCTGCCGCTGGTGCGGGCCAACTACTTCGGGGATTCGTGGATCGGCATCGCCAGCCGCGAGACCACGCCGATCTCGGTGAAGGTCACCTACCGCGGTGCCGCCGATAGCCCGGCCGGCGCGGGGCAGGTCTTCGAGCAGAGCTTCGAGATCGGCCGGCGCGGCGCAGCGTTCGTCGATCTGAGTGGCCGTGGCCGCGGCACGCGCCCGGCGCCCGGCCTGCCGCGCGGCGCCGCCACCAACCGCGGCTTCTACGGCAGCGCGGTGATCGAGGCCAACGGCCGCGTGCTGGCGGCGGTGGTGCAGTCGACCTATCCCAACGCCGCCGTGATCACCAGCACCACCAGCGCGGCCTACAACGCCTTCGGCGCCGCCGACCTCGGCACGCGCTTCGCGCTGGCCAAGGTGCGCTACGGCGCCGCGGCCGGGGCGACCAAGACCGAGCTGGCGGTGATGAATCCCGGGACGGATGCCGCGAACGTATCGATCGCCTACAACGATCCCGGCCAACCTGTCGCGGGGCCGAGCGCCGCCATCCCGGCCGGCGCCATGCGGATTATCGCGCTGGAGGCCAAGGGCGCGGACAAGCCGGCGACGATCACGTCGGACGTCCCGGTCGCGGTGCTGGTCAACGACACGGCGACGACCTCGAGCAACTGGCTGATGCCGAGCCACGACACGTCGATCTACTGGCCGGTGCGCCTGTCCGGGGCGGTCACCCCCAGCCCGACGCCGACCGGCGGCGCGACGACGGCCGCGCCCCCAAGCCCGACGCCGACCGCCACCGCCACGGCGACGGCGCAGGTCTCGACGGCCACGGCCACCGCAACCTCACCCACGTTGACCCCGACACCCGTGACGCCGACCGTGGCGCCGACCACCGCTGGCACGCGGCTCAAGGTCTTCCTTCCCGTAGGGTATCGCAACGAGAAGGTGCGCTGACGCGCGGGAAACGACTCCGCCTGCTCTGCTCACGCTGTTTGTGGACTTCGCTGCGCAGACGGCCTGTAATCAGCGAACAACGATGGCGTTAACGCCGCAGGCCGGTGGGTTCGAACCCACCGGCCTGCGTGTTGGTTGCTGGTCAGCGTTGGTGCGAGCGACCAGGCCTTACCACGAAGGGATGTAAAGGCACTGTCCCGCGCGAAGGTAGTTCGGGTTCCACAGCCCGTTGGCCTTGCTGAGGGCGTAGGTCGACACGCCGTAGTACGACGCGATGCCCGACAGCGTGTCGCCGTACTTGACGCAGTACACGCCGTTGTGGTAGCCGCCGTACTTGTAGCCGGCGTTGTAGTAGCCGGCCCCGTGGCCATAGCCCCCGTCGTACTTCTTGTTGTAGCCGGCCCCGTGGCCATAGCCCCAGTCGTCATGGCCGTAGCCAGCGCCGTGGCCGTAGCCCCAGTCCTTCTTGTCGTAGCCGCCATGGCCGTAGCCCCAGTCGTCGTGGCCGTAGCCGGCGCCGTGGCCGTAGCCCCAGCCGTCCGGGATGACCAAGCACTGGCCCGAGCGAATGTAGTTCGGGTTCCACAGGCCGTTGGCCTGGGCGATCGCGTGCGCCGAGACGCCGTACATGTAGCCGATGCCGTACAACGTCTCGCCGTAGCGCACACAGTGAACCTGACGGCCGTAGCTGGCGCTCGCCGGCTGGGCGGGCAGGGCGGCAAACAAAGCGCCGGCGACGACGATCGCCAACGCAACCAACAAAGATCGAGACCTCATCTGTCAAACCTCCTGCGTTGTGTTGCTAGTGATGGCCCCGCGCAAACGGTGGGGTAGCAAATGGCTGCTCGTTCGCCCGGGTTATGCGAACGTTAATTGAGTGGGCGGTCCAAAAGTTAGGCGAAATCACCGCGGCTGTCAAGTGTCGTGCGGAGCAGTATCACCACCCGAGAGCTGCACCGAGTCCTGCTTTCTCTCTGATAGCGCCACCCGCTGGTCGAGAGATCGCTCGACGTCTAAGATTAAGATTATCTTAACCAGGTGGATTTTCCCTCCGTTGCACGCCTCCCGGTGTTCCGTTGTGCCTCGCTTGCTGCTCGACGATCGTCCGCGCCGTACGCTGCGCCGCCCGCACGCAATCCGGCATGCCCACGCCGCGGTAGGCCGCGCCGACCACGAACAGGTCCGGCGGGCACGCCGCCTCGATGGCCGCGACGCGCTCGACATGCCCCACGTCGTACTGCGGATTGCCGCCGGGCCACCGGAAGACCCGCACCAGCATCGGCTCCGCGGCGATGCCCATGATCCGCCGCAGGTCGGCCCGGACCAGCGCGATCAGCTTGTCGTCGTCCAGGGCCACGTCGTCCTCGCGCCCGTGCCCGCCGGCGAAGGCGCGCAGGAGCACGGCGTCGTCGGGCGCGCGGTGGGCGTACTTGACGGACGACCAGGTGCAGGCGACGATCCGCACACCCGCGTCGCGCGCCGCGACGAAGCCGGTGCCGCCGAGCGGACGTGGGATATCGGCCTGCCGAAAGGCCAGCGAGACGGTGGCGGTCGCCAGATGCCGGATCGCCGCGAGCCGACGCGCCAGGTCCGGCGCCAGTCCTGCGACCAACCGGGCGGCGACCGGCGCCGGCGTGGCAAGCACCAGGACGTCGGCGCCGCGGGTGGAGCCATCCGCGAGCAGGACGCGGTAGCGATCACCGGCGGCTTCATCGCCATTTCGACCCACTCCAACCACCGCACATCCCTTGTGCACCACCGCCGGCCCCAGCGCGGACTCCAGCGCCTCCACCAGCTCCGCGCTGCCGCCGATGAGGTTGACGAACATCGAAGAAGCGGCCGCGCCCTTGGGCGTGACACCCGGTGCTCCCTGGTCCTGGCCTGATGACCGTGCCCGCTCCTGGCCCCGCTGTGCTCCTCGCCCGTTCCCCGCGGACCGCGCGGCCGCCCGCAAGCCGCGGATCACGCCGCCGTGCTCGCGCTCCAGGGCGGCGAACTGCGGGAAGGTCGCCGCCAGGCTCAGGCGGTCCGGATCGCTGACGTAGATGCCGGCCATCAACGGCTCGCCGAGGCGGGCCAGCGCCTCGGCGCCCAGGCGCCGGCGGATGAAGGCGCCGAGGCTCTCGTCGCCGCCGTCCTTGCGTGCCGGCAGGACCAAGTCCAGCCCCATCCGCAGCTTGCCGGGCCAGGAGATCAGGCCGGAGCGCAGGAAGGGCATGAGGCGGGTCGGGGCGATCAGGCGCAGGCCGTCGGGAATCGGGTGCAGCTTGCCGCGGCTGTAGACGTAGACGGTCTTCTGCGCCGGATTGGTCGGGATCAGCCGATCGCCCAGGCCCAGCTCGCGGCACAGGTCCACCGCCCAGGGCTTGGTGGTCAAAAAGGAGTCCGGCCCACCCTCAATGACGAAGCCGTCCGCACGCTCCGTGACGATCTTGCCGCCGACCCGCGCGCCGCTTTCGAACAGCATGATGTCCACCGCCTGCCCGGCCTCCTCGGCCAACTTCCGCAGGTAGTAGGCGGTTGCCAGGCCCGAGATGCCGCCGCCGGCGATGACGACGGAGAGCGGGCGATCGGGCGCCGCCGTGCCGGGGGTCATGTCGCCGCGCGTGCTTCGCTCGCGCCCACCGCGTGGACATGCTCGGCCAAGCGCTTGACGTTGTCCACCGGCGTATCCGGCAAGATGCCATGCCCCAGGTTGAAGATGTGCCCCACCCGCCCGCCGGCCCGCGCCAGCACCGCGTCCGCCCGCGCCCGCAGCGCCTCCCAGGGCGCGGCGAGGGCGACGGGGTCCAGATTGCCCTGAATCGCGACCTCCGGACCCACCCGCGCCCAGCCGCGGTCCAGGTCGACCCGCCAGTCCAGCCCGATCACATCGCCGCCGGCCGCCGCGAAGTCTTCCAGGAATCCGCCGACGTCGGTGGCAAAGTGGATCACCGGCGCGCCGGCCCGCGCGGCCAGGGCGAGCGCATGACGACTGTGGGGCAGGACGTAGGTCCGGTAGTCCTCCGGGCTGAGGACGCCGGCCCAACTGTCGAAGAGCTGCACCGCCTGCGCGCCGGCGCCGACCTGGGCCGCGAGGTAGCGACCGACGCGCTCGGCGAGCTTCTCCATCAGCCGATGCCAGGCGGCGGGATCCGCGGCCATCAGCCCCTTGGTGCGCTGGAAATGGCGCGAGGCGCCGCCTTCGATCGCGTAGCCGGCAAGAGTGAACGGCGCGCCGGAAAAGCCTATGAGCGGCGTCCGGCCGTCCAGCTCGGCGCGCATCAGCCGCAGCGCATCGAGCGTGAAGGCCAGGCTCTCCTCGACCGGCGGATCGGCCAGGGCGTCGATGTCCGCCGCCCGGCGCAGGGGGTTGTGGATCACCGGCCCCTCGCCGCGGACGAAGTCCAACCGCAGGCGCATGCCTTCCAGCAGCGGCAGGATGTCGGCGAAGATGATCGCGGCGTCCAGCTCGAAGGCGGCGAG
>CAZCJG010000004.1:0-22525 GCA_964498575.1 uncultured Anaerolineales bacterium
CAGGTCGGGGGCATGCGTGATAGTGTGGGTTGTCGAGCAACCCGAACGATCATTATAGTCGAAACACGCCCCATGCACTAGTGGTAACAGCCCTGGCGGCCCGATCATGGCCGGGCGTCGCCCGTCGCGGGCGAAGGCCGGCGCGTCGTTAGCCTCCGCCGCCCGCACTATGGTATCGTTCAGTCGGTATGACGGCAACCCTCCCGGCGCCTTGGCTTCAGGCCTACGAACCCGGTGTCCCGACCGAGCTGCCGCCGGCGGGCCGCCGCTTCGACGGCCTGCTCGGCGCGGCCGCCGCGGACGCACCGGGCTCGCCGGCCTTGGAGCTCTGCCTCAAGCGCCTGAGCTATGCCGAGATCGATGCCCGGGTCTCGCGCGCCGCGGCCGCGCTACAGGCCCATGGCTTGCGACCGGGCGACGCGATCGTGATCATTATGCCCAACTGCCCGAGCGGTGTGGTCGCCGCGCTCGGCGGGCTGCGCGCGGGGCTGGTCGTCGCCCTGGCGAGCACCGGCATGGATCGCGCGGCCGCGCGGCGCCTGGGGGCGCGCCTGGCCCCGCGCCTGGCGATCGTGGCGCCCAAGCTGGCGCCCGATCTGGTGGAGCTGTTGGCACCGAACGGCGCGACCGTCATCGTGGCCGACCCGGCCGCCGACCTGCCGATCAGCCTGCGCCTGATTCGCGGTCTGGCCCGTGCGGGGCGTGGCAGGACGCGGCGGGCGAGCGATGGCAAGGACTGGGGCGCACGGCAGCGCGCGGCGCCCGCCGAGCCGGAGCCGGTCGAGGTCGACCCCGATGCGCCAGCGCTGCTCTTCGCGACTGAGGATGGTGTGGACGAAGGGGTGGTCCACACCCACCGCCAGCTCGTCGCCGGCGCGCTGCAGGTCCGCCTCTGGCTCGCCGACGCCATACCGGTGGATGACACCTGGCTGCTGCTCGCGCCGCTGGCTTCGGCCTTCGGCTTCGTCGTCGGCCTCGGCGCCGCCCTACTGCTCCGCGACCGCCTGGTGTTGCTCCCGGCCTGGACCCCCGGCGACGTCGAGGACGCGCTGCGCTGCCTGCGGCCGAGCTATGTCGTCGCCGACGGCCGCACCGTGGCCCGGCTCGTCGCGGATCCCGCCTTGTCCCGGCTGGACCCGCGCTCGGTGCGGGCATGGATCAGCGGCGCGGATCTGGAGGCTGAATGCGTCTCGGCCTTCGAGGCCGCTACCAAGATCAGCCTGTGCCTGGGCTACGCGGCCCCCGGCGTGGCGGGCCTGGCGACCTGCAATCCGGTCAACGGGCGTCGCCTCGCCGGGAGCATCGGCCTGCCCCTGCCCGGCGTCGCGGCGCGCCTGGCCCCGGCGGGCGGCTCGAGCGGCCGGCTCGAGCTCGCCGGCCCGAACATCGCCGCGACGGACTGGCTTGCCACGGGCCGCCCGGCTCGCATCGACGCCTCGGGGCATATCTATCTGGAAGCCGGCCGGACCAGGCGGCCGGAGCCGGGTGGCTTGGGCAGGCCCACTTGAGCAGTCCGGCGCCAACTTCGGGAAAGCTTCGCGGCACCCGTAACGACGGCGATGCCGCTAGCGTTAATTAAGCTTGGAGATCGGGGTTGGATCACAGGGCCCTGGCCGCTGCTGGCCTTGGGTGGCCCTTGGTGCTATGATCCAAGCCGAGTTCCGCCAGCGGTGGCTCGCGGGCCGGCGTGCCCGGCGTATGTCGATCAACCGAGGACGGGACCACAGGTCAGTCCCTGCCCAGATCAACGGTTTGTTTCCGCTTTCCAACCGCAGGTACCCTAGGAGGGGACACCCAATGAATCGGACTCAACGCACTGCCATGGCCTTGGTCCTGGCCGGCGCTTTCGGCGTCGGCCTGTGGACCGGCACGACCCAGGCCGCGTCCCCGGCCGGCCCGGCCTTCGCCCCGCCGCCCGAGGCCAGCACCTTCGACAACGTGATCGACGCTCAGGAGATGGACGACCTGGTCGCGATCACCGAGCGCATCCAGCCCTATCTCTCGGTTGACGCCGATGGTCTGGTGCAGCTCGACGCCAACGTCACCGCCGCCGAGCTCGGCGTGAGCGAGGACTTCCTGGCGACCTACCGCGACGCGCTCACCGAGTCCAACAAGCTGATCGAGCGCGGCGAGATCAGCGTCGACGCCGACATGGGCGTCACGCGGTCCAAGGAGTTGGACTACAACTTCCACCTCGGCAAGCTCGGCGCGGGCATCCCTGGCCCCAGCCTCGAAGGCGCGCCGGGCGGCGCGCAGCCGAGCGCGGGCGTTCCGGACTGGAACGTCTGGAACTACAACACCGGCGCGATGTACTACAACTCGTACAACACCTACCAGAGCTATCGCAACAACTACTACGGGTTGTGCAACAGCATGGCGGCCTACCTGCGCTGCTCCCGCTGCGCGCCGTCGCTGCAGTACTTCTACGGCTACAACGGCTCCTACCTCAACAACAGCTGCTACCGGAACTCCGGGGTGTACTACTACCTGCCGTACAGCAACAACTGCGGCTCGTACAACCCGTGCTACGGCAACCTGAGCTACAAGCCGGCTTACTACTGGCAGCAGACGCAGTCCTACAACTACAGCTGCCGCTGCTACACCAGCAACTGGCAGTGGCAGGGCTACTGGTGTCGCTACTAGGAGCAACCCGGACCGCACGGGGCGCGCCGCTCCGGTGGTCCACCAACAAGTGAATAGACGCGATGTTCGGGCCGGGGGCGTGTCGCCCCCGGCCCTTTTTGATTGTCCGATGGCGATCGCAAGCCGCCGCTTCAGCTTCGCTCGCCGATGCGCACGTGCCCGACGAGGACCTCCGCGCCGCGCAGGTAGCGCAGCCCCAGCTCGGCGCCGATGCGGTCGCCGCTCAGCACCGCGGCGAGGTCGTCCATGTGGCGCAGCGGCTGGTCGTCCAGGCGGACCAGGGTGTCGCCCATGTGCAGGCCGGCCTGGGCGGCGGGCCCTTCCGGCTCGACGCCGACCAGGAGCAGGCCGCTTTCCTGGCCCAGGTGTTCCGCCACCGCCGTGGGCAGGCGCACCGCCTGGGCCGAGACGCCGAGGTAGCCGCGGCGGACATGGCCGTGGGCGACGATCTCGCCGACCACGCGGCGGACGGTCGGTGCCGGCAGCACGACGCTGGCGCCGCGCACGAGCGCCGAGGAGCCGAGGCCGATCGCCCGCCCGTCCGCGCCGACCAGCGGTCCGCCGGAAAAGCCGGGGTACATCACGACGTCGGTGTGCAAGTAGCGGTCGACCTTGCCACCGGCCGCCGTGCGCCAGGCGCCGCCCAGGGCGCCGACGATGCCCAGCGTCGCCTGTACCGTCCGCCCCGGTCGGCCGAGCGCCAGCGCGAGCTGCCCGACGCCGAGATCGTCGGGGTCGGTCCAGTCCAAAGGCGCGAGATCGCTCGCCGCGACACGCAGCACCGCCAGGTCGGTCGTCGGGTCGCGGCCGACCAGGTCGGCGGGCAGCTCGCGGCCGTCGGCCAGGCCGACGCGGATATCCGAGTCGCGCTCGACGACATGGTGGGCGGTGACGACGAGGCCGTCGGCGGACCAGGCGATGCCGCTGGCGGGCATGCGGCGGCGCGCGTCGACGCGGATGACGGAGGCACCGGCGGCGGCGACGGTCGCGGCGAGGGCGTTGGAAAGGGATTGAAGGTTGGGGTCCATGGAGGGATCTCCTTGTCGTTCATTGGTCTTGTGGTGAATGGGATACGCGAGCGCTTGGCAGCAACCGGTGTTCCCGTGGTGCCCAGTTTACGGTGCGCGCCGCGGCTTCGCATCACCCGTTTGGGTGGGGAGAGGGTCGCTCGTGTGGGGGACCGGAGTCACGAATGAGCAGGGATGGCACGGAAAAGGAAGGGCAGAGAGCGCGGGGCGGGGTTGGGGGGCGGGATCAGAGCCAGATCAGGCCGTGGCGGGCGGCGGTGCGGGTGGCTTCGGTACGGCTGGCGGCGCCGAGCTTGGCGAGGATGGTGTGGACGTGGAGCTTGACGGTGTTGGGGCTGATGCCGAGCTGGTGGGCGATGGCCTTGTTGGTCAGGCCCTCGGACAGGAGGCGGAGGACGTCGAGCTCGCGGGGGGTGAGGGGTTCGAGGGGGAGGGGGGGGCGAGGGGAATCGCGAGAGGGGTCGGCGGATGGTCCGAGCCTTAGGTCCGGTGGTCCGAGAAGATTGCGGCTGGTTGATGACGATGGCGGGAGCAAGTCCGGCACGAAGTCGGGGTGCAGCACGTGCAAGCCGTGCGTGAGCGCGGCAAGGGCGGCGAGGATGTCGCGCGCCGGGGCTTCGCGGGGCAGGATGCCGCGGGCGCCGGCGCGCAAGGCGGCGAGGGCGGCGGTGGCGTCCGGCGCCAGGGCGAGGATCGGCGGCGCTGTCGGGGCGAGCTCGGACAGGCAGGCGATCGCCGCGTCGGCGGACCATCCAAGGTCGAAGATCAGGGTATCGGGCAGGGCGAGGTCGGTGGCGGCGACGATCTCGGCGGGATCGCTCGCCCCGCAGCGCCCGGCGACCCGCACGCCCGGCTCCTCAGCCAGCACCGCGGCCAGGCCGGCGCGGGCCAGGGGATCGGTGGCGGCGATGAGCACGCGGATCGAAGGGTCGTCGTCCATCAGGGGAGTTCGGGGTAGAGCCGTGTGGCCCGGTGGTGAAGGTCCGCAGCGGGCGATCGGGGCAAGTGAGCAGGAGCGCCGACGATCGGCCGGGTCGAATTCTACCCCGGTGAAGGGGCATGTCAATCGGCGCGGATGCCGGGGACGTCCTTGCGTCAGGGTGAGGTGATCGAGCTTGCCGGACACTCGCGCCATCGGTGAGGGTTATTCGGTGAAGGAGATCGGTTGACGCGCCGAGGAGCGGGCGGTATGATGCGTACAAGAGAACGGTTGCATCAACGAGACGAATCCGATCGTGATCCCAAGCCCTCCCACTCCGGCCCATGTCGAAAGCATCGCCGCCGTCGCCGATCCGGTGTCGCGGAACCTGCGGATCACCCAGTGCTACCACGAGCTGGCGACGGCCCTGGCCGATCGGATCCCGGGCCATGCCAACTGGTGCGCCTTCGCCACCTGGGCCTCGAAGCAAGCCGGCCAGTCAATCCGCCAGGAGGACCTGCAAGCGGCGCTGAGTCACGCCTTCGACGCTTCGCCTGCGCTCGACGAGCTGGCCGAAGGGGTGGCCGAGCGGCTGGTTTCGCTCGGCGCCGCGCTCGGCATCGACGAGATCCGGCGGATCGTCAAGGATGCGCTGGACATCCAGACCGCCGCCGCCATTGTCGCCGACGCCGTCGCGCGGGGCAACCTCAAGGTCTTCGCGGAGATCGGCCTGGTTTTCGCGCGCTTCCTCGCCGAGCGCGCGGCGGACGAGGTCGTCGACGCCGCGGCGATCACGCGGTTCTGCGAAACCTTGCACGAAGGCGAACCGCCCGAAGGCCAGCGTTACCTCCGCCAGGCGTTCTCGCACTACTATGCCGCGTGTTTCGAGCCGCGACCCGAGCCGCGCGCCGAGCTGATGCTCCTGGCCAACCTCGAGGTCGGCCTGCACGAGCAGGCGCGGCTGCAGCCTGAGATCCTGGAGGCGCTGAACGCCCCGGTGATCGACCCGAACGCGGTGACGCCGCGCCTCATCGCCGCCGTCCTGCCGCGTGGGGCGGCTTTTCTTGCGCGGGCGCGGCGGTTCGTCGAGCGTGTGCTCGGCGGACCGACGCCGCTCGACCGGGCGGTGCGGGCGCTGGTCGAGGCGGCCCAGCGCGAGGCGCGGTTGGTGATCACCGAGCGGCTGATGACGCTGGCCCTGCCGCGCGGCGAGCTGCTGCGGCTCGGCTCGGACATCGCCGCCGCTTACCCGCCGGAGCTGGCGACGATCGAGAACGACGAGCTGCGCGCCCTCATCGCGCAGGTCGATCCGACGCCCGACAGCACGCGGGATAGCGGCGCGCGCGATTGGGGCGACCTGCCGGAACGCATGCACTTCATCGCCGACCTCTTCCGCGCCTACCACGCATCCCCGGACCTCGCCGATCCGCCCTTCGATGCCGCCCAAGTGGAAGCAATCACGGCGGGTCGGCGACCTGCCGCCCTGCGCCGGCGGCGGAGGACCTGGCGGGGATCTACACGCAGATCGCGGTGGCGCTGCCTTGCCCGGCGGGGGCGTTCGGGGGTGGGCGGTAGCCAGCAGTAGCGAGCCGAGGGTGGCGCAGTCTCGCGTCGCCTTGGCGCCGGGCACGATCGCGGAGACCATGATCAAGTCGGCGGGCACAGGGGGACCTGGATCGCTTCCTGGGGTATAATCTCGACGCGTGTTCACCCCATCTCAGCCCAGGACAGAGGATCCATGACCCAACCCTACGACGTCGCCATCATCGGCAGCGGTCCCGGCGGCTATGTCGCCGGCATCCGGGCCGGCCAGCTCGGCCTGCGGGCCGTGGTCATCGAGCGCGAGCCGGCGCTCGGCGGAGTGTGCCTGAACTGGGGCTGCATCCCGACCAAGGCGCTGATCAAGAACGCCGAGATGGTCACCTTCCTCCACAAGAAGGCCGACGAGTTCGGGATCAGCTTCACGGACCCCCAGGTGAGCTGGTCCAAGGCGGTCGAGCGCTCCGGCCGGGTGGTCGGGCGGATGAACCGCGGCGTCGTCGGGCTGCTGAAGAAGGCCGGGTGCGAGGTGCTGCAAGGGACCGCGCGCTTCGCCGACGCGCACACGCTGGAGATCGCCGGGCCGGACGGCGCGGCGTCGCGCATGACCGCCAACAGCATCATCGTCGCCACCGGCTCGCGCTCGCGGATGCTGCCGGGCGTGCAGGCCGACGGCGAGCGCATCCTCACCAGCCGCCACGCGGTGAGCCTGAAGAGCGCGCCGAAGCGCTTCCTGGTGATGGGCTCCGGCGCGGTCGGGATGGAGTTCGGCTACGTCTACAACGCCTACGGCGCCCAGGTGACGATCATCGAGATGCTGGACCGCGTGCTGCCGCTGGAGGACCCGGAGGCCAGCGCGCTGGTCGCCAAGGCCTTCGAGCGCAGCGGCATCGAGATCCGCACCGGCACGCGCGTCGATGCTATCGAAAAGACCGACGCCGGCGTCCGCCTGGCCCTCTCGCCGGTAGAGGACAGGTCCGGCGCGGCAGGTGCGGGCGCCAGCGGACCCGGCGCGTCAGGCACCGCCGGCGAGACAATCGAGGGCGATCAAGTCCTGGTCGCCATCGGCCGCGCGCCGAACACCGAGAACCTGGGGCTGGAGGCGATCGGCGTCGAGCTCAACCGCGGCTGGGTGAAGGTGGACCGCGACCTGCGGACCAGCGTCCCGCACATCTACGCCATCGGCGACGTCGCCGGGCCGCCGATGCTGGCGCACAAGGCGAGCCACGAGGGCGTGCAGGTGGTCGAGCGCCTGGCCGGGCTGCCGGCGCACCCCGTCGACGCCTCCTTCATCCCCAACTGCACCTATTGCCAGCCGCAGGTCGCGTCGATCGGCCACACCGAGGCCGCGGCGCGCGAGGCCGGCTACGAGGTCAAGGTCTCGAAGTTCCCCTTCGTCGGCATCGGCAAGTCAGTCGCCATCGGCGAGACCGAGGGTTGGGTCAAGATCGTCGCAGACGCGCGCTACGGCGAGATCCTCGGCGCGACCATCGTCGGCCCGGAGGCGACCGAGATCATCCACGAGCTGGTCCTGGCCCGCTCCGCCGAGCTGACCACCGACGAGCTGGTCGCGATGGTCCACGCCCACCCCACGCTGTCCGAAGCCATCCACGAGGCGGCGCTGGGGGTGGATGGCCGGCCGCTGCATATTTGAGCGGCGCCGCGACCCGGGAGCGCCGGCGCCGGCGTGCTACGGCAGCGGTGGCAGCGGGGTCGCCGTCGGCAGGCCGATGCCGCTGTAGGCGGTGCTGTCGCGGCTGAACTCGGCGACGGTGACGACGACGGCGAGCTTGGCGTCGGACTCGATGACGGCCGAGCCGGTGAAGTCTTTGAGGCCCGCGAGGGCCGGGATGCTCCCGGTCCAGAAGGTATGGGCCTGGTACTGGGGGATCGTCACCGTGATCGGCGGCAGCGGCGCGGCCGGTGGCATCTCGGGGTCGGTCGCGGGGATGATCTTCACCGTCACCTGCGCGTTGGGGACCGAAGGATCGACGTTCATCACCTGGAGGCTGGAGTGCTTGCTCGGCAAGCCCGCGCGCAGCGTGCCGTCGTGCTCGATCACCGGGACGGCGACCAGCCCGTCGGCGTCGACCAGGCGCGTCGGCATGTAGGCGTCGGCCGTGCGCGGAATGCCGCCGGCGTCGACGCTGAAGTCGTTGACCATCGCGATGATCCCGGCGCCCGGATCGCCGCCGTCGTCGACGACCTCGACCACCGCCGAGCCGAAGCAACCGGCGGGCAGCCTGGGGTTGCCGACGCTGCCCGGCGCGACCGGCGGCGGGTCGCCGGGCAGGTGGTAGAGCACGATGTTCTCGTTCGATTGGATCGGGATGGTGCCGATGGTGCCGGCCTTGTTGGCATAGTGGATGAAGGTCTGGTTCCGGCAATCCGATTTCGGCGCCTGGGGCGATCCGTAGTAGGTCGCCTTGATGCGCAGCTCCCGCGGACCCGGGTTGACGATCGAGAAGCCGGTGATGCCGGCGAAGTCGGCGCGGAAGAGCGGCATGAACAGCTTGCGGGCCTTGTGGTCTTCCGGCACGCCGGCGAAGCCCGAGACGGCGGTGTTGACCCGCCGCAGGTTGAGGAAGGACTCCGCGCCGACCTGGCGCTCGGCGGTGGGCGGCGGGGTGCCCGGCGGGAGCGGGGCCGCGGTCGCCGGTTGGATGCGCATCCAGCCGGTGCTGCCGTACTGTCGGATCGGCACGGCGCCCGCCGGCGGTGTCGGCGAAGGCAGGGCTGCGATCGGCGTGGCGATCCGCGGGTCGGTCAGATCGACCAGCCAGGTGCCCCCGGTCCAGCGGTCCGGCTCGCCCAGGCCGATCGCATCGTTCTTCCGCGCTTGGTACTCGCGCTGGGTGCCGTTCAGGATCTGGAAGTAGGTCTTGGAATACAAGGTCGCGGTGATCGGCAGCCTCGGGTTCTTCTCCGTGCTCTGGATCGAGACGATCGAGGTGACGTCGGTCGGGCTGGTATAGGCCAGCGTCACCAGCGGCACGACGATGCTCGGCGCGACCTGGACGTTGTTGTACATCACCGCCGCGCCGGTGATCGGCTCGCGCGTGCGGTTGACGGCGGCGGTATGGCGGTTCGAGCGGGCGATCACGGCGTATTGGGCGAGGTTGCCCAGCCGATTGAACGGGGAAACCAGCGCGATGGTCTCGAAGGGCAGCAACGGGCTGGGCGAGAAGGTGCACGGGGCGGGCGACGTGTTGCATGGCGGCAGCGGCAAGGGCGCACTCGGGTCGCCGGGCACCGGGTAGAAGTCGATATGGAGGTTGGCGGGCCACGTGGGGTCGGCGTTTTGGAACCACAGGTCGGCCACGCCGTCGACCCACACCACGCCGCCGGTGCCCTGCGCCCGTACCAGGCCCGCGGCAGCCACCAGCACCGCCAAGCCCAGCATCGCGGCCAGGATCTTCGCGAGCGTCGCGATCCGTCGCTGCATGTTGCGCCTCCTCACCGAATCCATCGCATCCAGACTTCGATGCGGCAATTCTGCACCCCCAAGCCGACAATGGCAACTTCACCCCGCGATGCCGGGCCATGTTCACCCGCGATGCCGCCAGGCTATCCCCCATGCCCACCCCCGGACCGCTCGGTGTCGCCAACAATAATAACGCACAGCCCACGATCCGAGATACGCGCGGCCTGCGGGGATTCGGGTGCGAGCCGCGTGCGATTGCGCGGTGCGGTGTGGTGGGGGGCGACGATGGGCGCATCTCGTCGTTGGGGGGAGCTCCTGGGACCGCGGGCTTCCAGCCCGCTTGGACGGCCAAGCGGGCTGGAAGCCCGCGGTCCAAGAAAAACTTCAACCGGGCATCCGGCGCTACGCCTTGCCTCCAAAATGCCTGGCGCGCCGGCCAGACTTTGACCACGTCCGCCAACCTGGCTATGGTTAGCCGTCCTGCCGCCCCCAACCCTTCCCATCGAGTCATGCCCGTGAGCAGCCTGCACGAATCCGTCTACTTCCTCCGCCAGTTCAGCGGGTCGGCCGCGAGCGTCGGCTCCCTCGTCCCCACCTCGCGCGCCGCCGCCCGCGCGATGGCCTCGGAGATGGCGCGGCGGCGCGGGCCGCGGCGGGTCCTCGAGGTCGGTCCCGGCACCGGCGCGATCACCGCCGAGATCGCGCGGCACCTGCGGCCGGGCGACGAGGTGGTGCTCTACGAGCTGCACCCGGAGTTCGCGGACTACCTGCGGCGGCGCATCGACGGCGACGCGGCATTCGCGAGCGCCCGCGGCCAGATCGCGCTGCACCAGGGCGACGTGCTGGACCTCGATCCCGGTGAGCGCTTCGACTTCATCGTCTCGGCCATCCCCTTCGTCAACTGCCCGCCCGAGCTGGTCGAGCGCATCCTGGCGCTGTACCGGACGGTGCTCAAGCCGGACGGCGTCCTTTCCTTCATCGAGTACGCCTACCTGCGCGCGTTGAAGCTCCGCCTGCTGCCGGACGCGGCGCGCGCCCGGGCCGAGGCCTCGGTCGCGGTGCTGCGACGCGACGTCGAGCCTCATGTCTTCCGGCGCGACCTGGTGGTCGCCAACCTCCCGCCCGCCTGGGTGCGCCACCTGCGCTTCGTCGATCCGGCGCCGGCGGACGCGCTGGACCTGGCGCCGCTGGTCCACAACCACCGCGTCGCGCTCGACGATCCCGCCGGCATCGCGACGACCGCGCTCCCGCTGGCCGGGCCGCTGGCCGGGGCGGCCTTGCTCCTGCGCCGGCGGTCGCCCGCCGCCGCCCTGCTCGCGGGGCTGGGCGCGGCCGGTGTCGCCGCCTTCTTCCGCGATCCCTTGCGCGAGGTGCAGGCCGACCCGGCGGTCGCTTACGCGGCGGCGGATGGGCGGGTGCTGGCGATCGAGCGGGTCCGGGACGACCGTTTCGGCGCCGGCGCCTGGCTGCGGATCGCCGTCTTCCTCGCCCTGACCGACGTCCACATCAACCGCGCGCCGATCGCCGGCAAGGTCGTCCAGGTCGTCGACGAAACCGGCGGCTTCGCCAACGCCGCGACGCCGGCGGCGGAGCACAACCACAGCCGCTACACGGTGATCGAGGGCGCGGCCGGTCACTGCGTGGTCGCCCAGCGGGCGGGGATCCTGGCGCGGCGGATCGTGAGCTGGCCGCGGCCGGGCGAGCTGGTGGCCCAGGGCGAGCGCTTCGGGCTGATCTGCTTCGGCTCGCGGACCGACGTCTACCTGCCGGCGGATCGCTTCGCGCCGGCGGTCGACGTGGGGGACAAGGTGGTCGGCGGGATTACTGTGCTCGCGCGCCGTAGCGACGGCGCGCCGAGATGAACGGGCCGGAGAGAATATAGAGGCAGGTCGCGATCGAGACCGTCAGCGAGAAGTCGATGGCGGCGCCGAGAAGCAGCAGCGGGAAGCTCCAGCTCGGGAAGCGCGGCATCAGCGACGAGAGCTTGGGATAGGGAAAGACGCTGACCATCAGCACCGAGAGCAGCAGCACCAGCCCGACCACCCAGTAGTCCTTGAGCGAAGGGTGAATCAGGAGGTTGATCGCCACGATCGCCGCCACGGTGGTGGTCGGCAGGCCCTGGAAGTAGGTGGCGTTGGCGGGTGAGCAGTTGTAGCGCGCCAGGCGGATCGCGCCGGCCAGGACATAGGACGCGCAGACCGCCAGCGCGACGATCAAGAGCACGCTGGGATCGGCCGGATCGGCCGGATCGACCACGGAAAAATAAGCCAGCGCCCCCCCGCCGACGATAAACGAGGTCATGTCCGCCAGCGAGTCGAGCTGGGCCCCGAACTCCGTCGCCACCTGCCAGCGCCGCGCGAGCGGGCCATCGAAGCCGTCGAAGATCGCGCCGACCAGCACGCACGACGCCGCCAGGGTGAGGTTGCCGCTGGCGGCCGCGATGACCGCAAGCAAGCCGAGGAGGAGGTTAAGGCTGGTCACCCCGTTGACGATGATGAGGCATAGCCGCTCCCGCGGGCAGCGCTCCCTGAATTCAAGATCCATGATTCCCCCTGGCTCTTGACAGCAGCTCGACGCATGAGATGGGTTTCGGGTGCCGGACCCGAGCGGTGCGTCCAGCGCGGGATTATATCATGCTTCCTCGATGGGTGTGGAAAGCGGACCCGGTCAAGACGATCTTCTCCTCGGGTCCAGACTGCGTGGGGACCAAGCGGTCCGGGCGACAAAGGTACCCGCGGGTCGACACCGCATAGGGCTTGAGTTGACCGCCTGAGCTGCCTGTGATAGCATCGGCCATCGGGCGCGGCCGCCCCACGGGCCGGAGCTGTCGATGGGAGCACCCGGCGAGGATAGGTGAGATGACAGAGCAAAGCGATCGGCGCACGCCGTTTGTGTTGGGCAAGCCCATCAAGAACCCCTTGGACTTTTACGGCCGCAAGGCGGTGCTGCGTGAGCTGTTCGACGCCGCGATCGC
Organism: uncultured Anaerolineales bacterium; assembly: GCA_964498575.1. Lineage (GTDB taxonomy): Bacteria > Chloroflexota > Anaerolineae > Epilineales > Epilineaceae > CAZCJG01. The sequence continues at coordinate 12,528 of CAZCJG010000004.1, forward strand.
GACCGAGCTGGTCGCCGTCGTCGGCGAGCATCGTTGCGGCAACACGTCGGTGCTCTACCAGTTGCTGCACGAAGAGGTCCGCGCGCACTATCTACCTGCGCGCGAAGATGCCAAGCTGGTGTTCGCCTTCGTAAGCTGCCAGCTCGCCGGCGAGACCCCCGAAGGCTTCTATCGCCGGATGGCGCTCGCCCTGCGCAGGGTGGACTCGGAAGCCGGGCTGGAGCCGGGCACGCCGGTCGACCGGGTGTGGATCGAGGACTATCTCGAGGGCCTGCGGTCACGCCGTCAGCATCTGGTGCTCCTTCTCGACGAGCTCGAAGTGTTGCGCAACTTCGACGCGAGCTTCTGGGAGTGGTTCGAGGTGCTGGTCAACGAGTACGACGTGGCGATCATCGCCTCGACCCGCCAGGATCCGGGCGAGTTCCGCGCCCAATCCGGCGGCCCGCCGTTCTTCAACCTCTTCCGCAGCGTCTACATCGGCTCGTTCAAGCCGGAGACGGTCGAAACCTTCCTGCGCGAGAAGTCGGAGATCACCGACTTCGACTTCGCCGCGGTGCGCGACGTGATCTACGACCTGGCCGGTCGCTTCCCCTACTACATGCAGGTGGCCGCAGCGTTGTTCTACGTATACGCCGGCGGCGAGAGCCACGTGACGCCCGAGCAGACCCAGGCGGTGATCCAGGACTTCATGTCGCGCACTTGGGTGCTGTTTGAAGATGCTTGGGCCAAGCTACCGGAGATCGAGCGCGAAGCGGTGGTCTGGCTGGCGGCGGGCGGTCGGCATGGCGGCGAGACCGAGCAGCGGCTGGCCAAGGCCATGAGCTCGCTGGAGCGGCGCGGCTACGTGCTCGACGGGCACATCTTCTCCACCGCCTTCGCCGAGTTCGTACGCGAGCATACCGCCGAAAGATAAACACGGAGGCGGCGGCTCCCGGCCGGCACAGCCCGTCCAAGACGCCTGATGCTGCTGCCTGCCCGAGCTGATCTACCGACCGGGAGCCGCCGCTATCTCGTGGTTCCGTCGGCGGTGACGTGCCTAGCCGTCAGACTCCGACTTGACCCCGGCCGGCTCGAGGTCCCAGGCCTTGACCTCCTCCGGCGTGAAGGCCTGCTCCGTCGTCGCGCTGGCCTGGGACGCCGTGGCCGGCTCGCTCGCGGCGGCGGCCATCGGCTCGGCGCCCAACGGGGCCAGCGGCATGACGATCCACAGGATCGGGTAGAGGATGATGGTCATGCCGCCGGCCGCCAGGGCCAGGATCACGAAGATCAGGCGGATCAACGTCGGGTCCAAGTTGAAGTAGTCGCCCAAGCCGCCGCAGACACCGGCGATCATGCGCGAGTCGCGCGAGCGTTGAAGGCGCTTCGAGTGGTTCGAGGACATGGTGGTTCCCTCCCAAGTTCAGGTTGCGGTTGGTCGCTGGTTAAGGTCGGCTGATCATCGGGCCTGACCGTGCCGTGGGCCGCGTTCGTCTGTGCGGGCGGTCCAGACGGCCGGCAAGCGAAGACAGATCGCCAGACCCGCCCAATCTACGGCGGTTTCGCGCGTCGGTTGCAACCGGGAGTGTCGGCGAGCTTGTGCGCGCCGCTCGATCGGCTGCAACGCCGCGGTCATTCGGCGCGTAGAGCTTCGCCGACGACCGTTCAGGCCGTCCCACGGCTTGCGCCGAGCAGCTCAAGCGATACGTCCCGAGTCACCGGACCAATCCTGAAAGGAACCCGCTCCTCCCATGAACAGCTCATCCAACCCGATTCGCTCCGCGCGCGGCGCCCGCCCGCGCGATCCCGGCATCGCGGCCGTGCTCTCGTTCATCGTCCCCGGAGTCGGCCAGCTCTACGCCGGCAGCTACTTCTGGGGCCTGTTCTGGCTGATCGTCACCCCCGGCTTCTGGATCGGGTCCGGCGGCATGTTGGGCTGGATCTGCCACCTCTTGTCGGCGGTCCAGGCCGCGCGCCAGGTCGAGCGGCGCGCCGGGCCCTGACCCCTGCCCCCCTGACAGCCAGATTGACCAAGCGGGTGGCGTGGCCTAGGATTAGGCCACGGCTTGGTCCTTGGTTGCGATGGCCGCAAGCCCGGGGACGCAGCACGTGGAAATGGAGCTGAAGGATCATGTGGCCACCCTATCCCAGTCTCTTCACCGAAGATCCCTTCCCCCTCCCGCCGGCGGAGATCGACGAAGCGCAGTTGATCAGCGCGATGGAGGAAGCGCACGAGTTCCCCGGCTACTATCCCGTGGTGGTCATCGCCCACGAAGGCGAGGCGTTCCGCGCCCTGCTCCACGCGACCCTGCTCGACGAGCAAGGCTCCGCGCCGTTCCTGGTGCAGGAACGCGCCTCGCGCAAGGGCACCTACATCTCCTACCGCATCGAGATCTTCGTCGAGAGCGCCGCGGTGGCCCTGGCCCGCAAGCAGGTGATCAGCGGCATCGAGGGTGTGCTGTACCTGTTGTAGGGCGCATAGCCTCTACGAAGCCGCTTCCTCCATCAGCGTCTCGATCAGCGCCAGTGCCTCCGGCGTACGGTCCAATCGCGTCGCTCGACCCTGGTAGATCGAACCCTTGCCGCCCCCGCGCCCGTCGAGGAGGGCGGCGATCCGCCCCCCGACCGCCGGCACGTCCCAGACGACGCGCCCCCCGCGGTCGCCGGCCAGCCAGACGAACGCGCCGTCGCCGCTCGCCCCGCGCGCACCGTCCCCGGCACCGCGCGCCGAGTCCCCGCTCGGGCCGGCGGTGAGCAGCGCGACCCTGCCCGGTGCCGCCGCCGCGAACTGGCGGGCCAAGCCCTGCAAGAAGCCGAGGTCGCGATCCGCGAAGTGGGCGTGGATCACGGGCGCGGCGTCCGCTGCCCATGCCCGGACCAGCGCCTCGCCCAGCTCGGCTTCCAGGCGGCCGACGGTCCGGGTGAGTGCCCGCACCTGCTCCAGCCGCGCGGCGGCCTCGCGGGCAAGCTGGTCCTCCGGCACCCCCAGGATGCGCCGCAGCTCCGCTTCCCGCGCCTCGTGCTCGGCCAGCCGGCGCCGCAACCGCCCGCCCGCGACGAAGTACAGCCGCGTCCCCCCGCGCATCGGCTCGGTGCCGACGAAGGCCAGCGCCTCGATCTCGGCGGTCGAGCCGAGGTGCGTCCCGCCGCAGGTGTTCAGGTCAATACCTTCGATCTCGACCAGCCGCACGTCGCCGACGTGGCCATGCGGCAGGCCGCGGGTGCGGACGGGCAGCGCGGCGAGCGCGCCCGCCGCCACGCGCCGCGCGGTGACCGGGCGCGCGGCGCGGATCTCGGCGGCGACCGCCTCCTCCAGCGCGGCAAGCTGCTCGTCCGCGAGGGCGGGCACGTCGAGCTCGATGTCACTGGCCTCCGTCCCGAGATGAAAGGCCGTCGTCGGCCAGCCGAAGCGGTCCGCCGCGATCGCGGTCAGGAGGTGCTGGGCGGTGTGCTGCTGCATGTGCTCGAAGCGGCGCGGCCAGTCTAGGCGCAGGTGGACGGCGGTTCCCGGGGCTGGCGCGCCGATCGGGCCGACGTCCGGACCACCCGCTGGATCCACAGGACCATCGCCGGCGTCCCGGCCGGCGTCCAGGTAGTGCCGGATCTCGCCGTCCACGCGCTGAACATCGACGACCGCCGTCTCGCCGGTCCAGCCGCGGTCCGCCGGCTGGCCGCCGCCCTCGGGGTAGAGGATCGTGTCGGCCAGGACCAGGTAGGCGCGGCCATCGGATCGGCCGGAGGCCAGGACCTCGGTGTGAAGCTCGCGGGCGTAGGGCTCGCGCTCGTAGGCGGGCGGGGGGGCGCCGTGGGAGGGGTGGACCGGGTCATGGTCGGCTGAGGCTGGAGTGGGCTGAGGTGGCTGCATCTCGGTCACGCTTGGGGTGTCGGGAACGTTATGATTTGATTTGAACGCCGTTTCGGCGTAGGATGCGCGGCGTGGCGGGGCAAGTTTACCACGCCGGTTCGATCTGGGGAGAGGAAGCGGAAAGGATGGCTCCAACATGACCCTGAGCAAGCTTGGTACGACAATGCGGGCGCGCCTGATGGCGGTGGCCTTGCTCGCGCTGCTGCTGTCGGGAGCGGGCGCCGCCGCCGCTTACCCGCTGGATGGCGCGCCGGATGGCGAGGCACCTGAGGCGAGCCTGGAGGCCGGAGACCCCGGCGCGGCAGTCCTCGACTCGGGCGACCCGGCCGCGAGCGGTCTGACGACCGCCGATCCGGCGACAGGCAAGCTGCCGCCCGCCGATCCATCGGCCAACGACCCGATGCTGGCCGGCGCGCTGGCGGCCGGGCCCGAGGTCGCGCCGGGCATCCACCGCTACATCGTGCTGCTCACCGATCCGCCGGTCGCCGAGTACGCGGGCGGCATCGGCGGGCTGCTCCCGACGGCGATCGACGCGGTCAATTCCGACGGCGCGGCCGGCGACGACGCGACCGCGCACCTGGACTCGAGCTCGGTCGCCAGCGAGAGCTACGTCCGCTTCCTGGAGCGCACCCAGAACCTCTACATCAACCGCATCCGCCGCATCGCACCCGAGCTGGACGTCGGCTGGCGCTACGTCCTGGCGAGCAACGGCTTCTCGGCCGACATGACGCCCGAGCATGCGCTCGACGTGCTGCGGATGCCCGGCGTGCGGCTGGTGTATCCGGAGGAAAAGCTCGAGCTCGAGCTCGACTCGACCGCCCAGCTCCTCGGCACGGCGGCCGCGTGGGAGGAAGCCGGCGGCCGCGAGGAAGCCGGGCTGGGGGTGCGCCTGGGCATCCTGGACAGCGGCGCCGACGCCCCGCACCCGATGTTCAACGACGAAGGGATGCCCGACGCCCCCGAAGGCTTCCCGGCCGCGACGCTGCACGGGCGGAAGAACGACGCGGTGCTGGACTACTCCGATCCGACCCTGACCAACAACAAGGTCATCGCCACCCGCGTGTTCGCCGCCGAAGCAACGAGCGAGACCGTGAAGACGATCTTGCCGTGGGCGTTCTTGACCCCCGACAACGATCCGCACGGCGTGCATGTCGCCGGCATCGCGGGCGGGCGCTACGGCACTTACAACGTGACGGCGTCCGGCCAGAGTGTGCCGGTGACGATGGGCGGCGTGGCGCCGATGTCCAACCTCCTGGTCTACATCAACCGCGAGGGCGGCACCACCGGCATGTTGGCGATCTACGAGCAGATGCTCAAGGACGAGGTGGACGTGGTCAACATCTCGCAGGGCCATGCCGGCTGGCTGCTCACCGGGCAGCAGGACCACCCGATCGCCCTGGCCCAGCGCGCGGCCGCCACCGCGGGCCTGCTCACCGTCGCCTCGGCCGGCAACGCGGGCGGCAATGGGCGGACCTCGCTCTCCGGCGCCTGGAAGTACTCCGACGACATCCTGGTGGTGGGCAACTCGACCAGCGTCGGCAATTTCGGCCTCCAGGCCACCGTTTCGGGCGCGGGTATGCCCGAGTCGCTCGCCACGCTGCCCTTCTCGCCGGTGAGCAGCCCGATCATCACCACGGACCTGGAGGCGCCGCTCTACCTCGTCGCCTCCGGCAACGGCTGCACGGCGGACGCCGGCGCCGGCGGCAAGATCGCCGTGTTCGTCTACTCGGAAGAGAACGGCGCGGTGGCCGGCACGTGCACCATCCAGGTGCGCGCGACGACCATGCAGCAGAGCGGCGCGACCGGCATGTTGATGGTATACAAGAACGCCTATATCGGCCCCTCCGGGACGCTCACCAACTTGGCCCTGCCGACCTGGACGATCGGGCGCAACGGCGGACTCGAGCTCCTGAGCTGGCTGGGCGGCGGCGGCAGCGGCACGGCGCGGGTCCTGGCCGGCATCAAGCGCGGCTACTTCAACCTGCCGGACCTGCTGCAAGGCTCGTCCAGCCGCGGGCCAGGCCTCAACTGGGGCGTCAAGCCCGACATCACGGCGCCCGGCACGTCCATCCTGAGCAGCTACGTCACGCGGTCCACCAACGCCCAGGGCCAGGTCCAGATCAACCACCTCATCGCGTCGCTGTCCGGCACCAGCATGTCGTCGCCGCACGTCGCCGGCGCGGCGGCGCTGATCCGCTCGGTGCACAAGGACTGGTCGCTGGCCAAGGTCAAGAGCGCGCTGATCAACACCAGCGCGCCCGTGCTCAAAAATGGCAACGCAGTCAACCCGTCGGCGGCGACCGTCACCGACGGCGGCCCCGGGCGGCTGGACATGTCGCGCGTGCTGGACCCCGGCGCCTTCCTCTATCCGCAAAAGCTGAGCTTCGGCGTGATGCCGGAGGACTCGGAGGACGAGCTCGAGGTGACGATCGAAAGCGCCAGCGACAAGGCGGCGACCTGGAGCATCGCAATCGAAGTCGGCGCGGGCGACGGCAAGCCGTCGGTCGATCTCAACCCCGCGGAAATGACCCTGGCGCCGGGCGAGCGGAAGGAGATCTTCGTCGCCTTCGACACCGCCGGCCTGGCCGGCAGCGAGCACTGGGGGCACCTCGTCTTCACCAACGCGGAGACGGGGCAGGTGCTGCGGCAGGCCTACTACGCCTTCGTCAACCAGGAGGACAACCGCGAGGACGTGCTGGTCATCAACTGGACCTATGGGAACACGCAGAGCTACGCCTCGTACTATACCGACGCCCTGGACGCGCTCGGCCTGACCTATTCGGTGTGGAACATGGGCGAGCCGGCGGACGGCCTGACCGACCTCAAGACCGGCCACCCGACCTTCGCCGAGATGTACCGGCACGAGCTGGTGATCCTCAACACCAACATGAGCCCGATCTCGCTGCAGCAGCGCCTCGCCGGGCAATTCCAGTATCAAAACTTCTTGCTGGCGGGCGGCAACCTGCTGGTCGCGGGCCAGGGAACCCAGGGCTGGTGGCGCTATTTGCTCACCGACCCGTGCCCGGCGCCCAACTGCAATCCCCCGCGCCCCTACCCCGATACTCCCGAGCTCCGCGCCGCCTACCCCGATTCCTGGCCCTGGCCGTGGTACCCGCCGCTGCAAAACCTGGGCTGCGAGATGTGCCTGGCGCGCTACTTCGCCGGCTACACGCCGGTGCTGACGGCGACGCTCTCCGGCAAGCTGCTGGTGCCCTTCCCGATGAAGCCGGCCGAGCCGGAGATGGACGTCGTCCTGGCGCCGCATGCGGAAGCGGACGGCCCGTTCACCTTCCCGCTGGACATCTCGACCGGCGGCAAGGCGCCGCAGGGCGCAGCGGGCAACCAGTACCGGTTCAACTCCGGCCGGGTCGTGACGGGCTATGTCGAGTCCGGCGAGACCGACCTGGAGGAGCAGACCACCCACTTGCAAGGGGATGTCAGCTACGGCGAGGTCGCGATGAACTCGATCATCCCGCTGGCCCGCCCGCTGTGGAGCTATACCGTAGCGGACGAGAACGGCGACGCCGAGGCCCTGACCGTCGGGACCTACGTCGCCGGACGGCAGCACCCCGAGGCCAAGCCGCGCGTGGCCTGGAACGCGATGTACTGGGGCTTCGGGCTGGAGGGCGTCGGCCAGGGCGCGCCCGGCTCGGTGTCGCGGGCGCGGCTGCTGGGCGATACCTTCAACTTCCTGGCGCGCAACCTCTACGCCACCGCCACCAACATCGGCGTGGTGCCCGACGGCGACTCGCCGGCGATCAGCGTCCAGGTTTCGGACATCGAAGACGAGGTGCTGATCGCCGGCACCGAGGTCGACTGGGGCGACGGCGGACCGGTGGAGAAGGAAACCTTCCCCGACCCCAAGCCGATCCCGGCCCAGCAGGTGTTCACCCACAAGTACGCCGCGGACGGCAGCTACTGGATCACGATCACGATGATCCCTGATCCCGACCAGAGCCCCCGCGTCGCCCCGATCAACGCCAGCATCCAGGTGAGGGTGGATCGGACCGCGGAGATCTACCTGCCGCTGCAACTGCTCAACGACGTGAGCCTGTCGCCACCGCGCATTCCGGCGCCGACGGACACGCCGCCCCCGCCTACCGGGCTTGCCACGATTGAGGACGCCACGCCGCCGCTGTCGGCATGGAAGCTGACCCTACTCGTCGGTGCCGGCTACGCCCTGGGGGTGGCGCTGGTGCTGGACAGCCCGCCGTGGCGCCGGCGGCGCCGCAAGCGCGGTTGAGCCTAGCGGCGGACCAGATCCTGACAACCGCATCACCCAGTCGATAGGAGTCTCCCCCCCATGACCCTGCGTTTCACCCGAGTCATCCCACTCGCCGTCGCCGCCACCGCGGCGACGGCGTTCCTGCTCACCACGGGCGCGCCCCCCGGCGCCACCCGGGCCCGCCCGCCGCTGCCGCCGGCCTCCGTGCCGATCTTCGAGCACCCGGTCTTGGGTCCCGACCACGGCCCGATCCGCCCGAGCGACACCGCCGGTCGCCCGGATCGGCCCGCGTTCGATCACGATCCCGCCGCCCCGCCGCCCTCGGCCGCCGAGGTCGATGCCTGGATCGACGGCGTGCTGGCCGAGCAGCAGCCGACCGAGGCGCTCGAGGCGGTCGAGGCTTGCGTCAACGCCGAGATGGCGCAGACGCATACACCCGGCGCTTCGGTCGCGATCATGCACGATGGCAAGCTGATCTTCGCCAGAGGCTTCGGTTTCAAGGCCGTCGGCGACGAGGCCGAGGTCGAGACGGGCACGATGTTCCGCATCGGCTCGACCACCAAGATGATGATCGCCGCCGGCGTCCTGCAACAGGTCGAGGCCGGCAAGCTGGACCTGCGCGAGCCGATCACAACCTACCTGCCGGAGCTGGACCTCGATGATCCCTGGGACCCCGAGACCATCACCCTGCACCACCTGATGACCCACAGCGCCGGCATCCCCGACCGGATCAGCGACGAGGATCTCATTCCCCCACCGATCGACCCCCACGCGCTGGCCGACTGGGCGACCACGCTCGGCGACTGGCCACTCTACGCCCCCCCCGGCTCGTTCTGGAACTACAGCAACCCGAGCTGGAGCCTGGCCGGCTTGATCCTCGAGACCAAGACCGGCGAGCCTTATCGTGATTATGTCAAGCAGAAGGTTTGGATACCTGCGGGCATGCCGCTGACCACCTTCGAGCCCAACGACGTGATGGAGCACGGCAACTACAGCTTCGGGCACGAGATCGACCCGATGACCGGCGGCATATTGATCGACCCGAATACCGGCAAGCCGGTGGTCTACGCGCCCAACAGCTACGACAGCGGCACGTCCGGCCCGGCCGGCTTCGCCTTCTCCACCCCGACCGAGATGGTCACCTGGGCCAACCTGCTGATGAACGAGGGTATGAACGGCGACACGCAGGTGCTCGCCAAGTCCTCGGCCGCGGCGATGCAGGGCCAGCAGATGTACATGGACTACACGCCGGACGATTACTACGGCTACGGCGTGTTCCTGAGCAAGTACCGCGGCGTGCAGGTGCGCGACCACGGCGGCAACATCCCGGGTTGGTCCTCGCAGCTCATCTGGGTGCCGGAGCACAAGTTCGCCGTGTCGGTGCTGGCCAACACGGTCCAGTCGCTCTCCGGCTCGGCGTATTGCGCCGTGCGCGAGGTGCTGGCGCTGCCGCCGACACCCCCGGAGGACTACTCCACGGACTCCTTCACTTGGCAGAAATACGCCGGGACCTACGACACGCGGCTCAACGACGGGCGGATGTTCACGATTTGGGTGACCTGGAAGGACGACGAGCTCGAAGCGGTGTTCGATCTGCCGGCCGACATCTCGCCGGTCCCACTGCGCGGTCCCCTGGTCCAGGCGGCGCTGGACACCTTCCAGATCGATTTCGAGCAGGACGGGACGCCGGACTTGCAGTTCACGTTTATCGACGATCCGGCGAACCCGGGGCCGATCAAGTTCCTACGCCATCGCGCCTTCGTCGGCATCAAGGGTCCCGACCGCCCGGTGCCGACGCCCGCGCCGACCGACGCCGCGACCGCGACCGAAGGGGCGACCCCGACGGCCACCACGTCGCCCACGCCCCGCCCGACCCAGCCGCCCCGGCCGGCCTACCTGCCGCTGGCGATCAAGGACCCGCCGTGCACGCCG
>CAZCJG010000004.1:22625-30930 GCA_964498575.1 uncultured Anaerolineales bacterium
GCCGCCCCGGCCGGCCTACCTGCCGCTGGCGATCAAGGACCCGCCGTGCACGCCGCTGGAATCCCACATCGACGTCGTCTTCGTTATCGACGGCTCATCCTTCATGATGGCTCTCCACGATGGCCGGGAAGCCTGGGACATCGCGATGGACAACGTCCGCACCATGCTTGGGACCATGGACTTCACGCCGGACCGCAACGGGCAGGCCGACCGGGCTGGGGTGGTCGTGTTCCGCCATCGCACCACGATCGAGGCCAACGAGCTGCTCGGCCTCAATGGCGATCAAAACGCGGTAGTCGGCTTCGTCAACAACCTCCGGCTCGGGAACCCGCGTGATACGGCGCGCTTCGACATCGGCATGCAGCACGGGCGCACCTTGCTCAACAATGGCCGTGCATCACGACCGCAAAACAAGCCGGTCATGCTGGTGGTGAGCGAGCTGCAGGCCAAGAACGTGCCGTACGAGCACATCCCGGATTGCGAGGAGCGGCGCAACGGCAACGAGGAATGCGCGGTGCTCAAGGTCGCCGAGAGCATCAAGGCCGAGGGCATCACGATCGCGCTCTTCGCTACCGGAACGGGTAACCGCGGCGGACAGGTGCTGCCGGACATGGTCAGCGACAGGGCCACGTTGTTCGTCGAACGCCCGAATGCCGATCAGATCCGTGGTATCTACCAGCGCCTCGCGCCGCGGAGGGAATGCCCGCGGAACAACTTCTGGCCGTACTTACCGTAAGAGGGTGCGGCCGGGACGGCGACGCGCCGCGGAGAAGCGAGCCACCGCCATGCCTATGACGGCGGTCATGGCGGTGGCTCGATCAGGCCGAGCGACCAGCTCGGCTCGTCGAACTTGTAGAAGCGCGCGGTCACCGCTGGTGTGAAGCCGAAGGCCGCCGCTTGGTCGGGGTCGCAGGAACGGAGCGCTTCGTAGCTGCCCTCGAACAAGATGGTGGCCGGCCGGTCGCCGTGTTCGACGAGCCGGGCCAGCTCGTACGGCTCGCGCAGCTCAAAAGGCACGCCGCGCATCGTCAAGAGGTAGGCCAGCACGTGGTCCAGCCGCCCTCCGCCCTCCGCTTTGCGCCATTCGAGCGTGGTATCGACCAAGACCGGCCGGCCGATCGGTCGGTCGGCGGCGCGGTCCACCAGCGCGAGGATCTCGGCGTTGGTCCGGGCATGGCGCTCGGCGTCCGCATAGAAGCGCGCCAGCCAGGCCAGCGGCGCCAGGAGGAGGATCAACCCTATTCCCACCAGCGCCCCGCGACGCGCCGCGATCGGCAGGCCACGCGGTACGGTCCCGCGCCACAGCACCACGGCCGCCGCCGCCATCAGCAGGTACAGCGGGACGAGCAGGGAGCTCAAATACCGCGAGCCGCTCGGGAAGGTGTACTTGCCGATGAACATGGGCATGGCCAGGCAGGCGCCGACCACCACGACCGCCTGGAAGGCATGTCGACTGCGCCAGAGCAAGGCAGCTATGGACGCGATAGCTAGCGCGACCAGCAGCCCGAGACCGGTGTGTGCGCTGCTGGCGAGATCCAGATTTGGCCAACCGAGCACCATCAGCCCGAGCATGGCGGCGAGGTCACGCAAGCGCATGAGGTAGATCGCCGGCGTGGCCAGGCTGCCGAAATATTCAGGGTCAGATTGAAAGCTTTGCAGCGTGCCCATGCCCGACTGAGCGTTGAACCACAGAATGTTGCCGTAGCCTACCAGGAAGGCCAAGCAGCCGATCACCGACCAGCGGGACAGCAGCAGTCTCCGCCCCCCCCCCCGCGCAGTCACCGCGAAGGCCAAGGCCACACCGGGCAGGAGGGGAACCACCGTGGGATGGGTCTGAAGCGCCAGCCCCCACAGGAAGCCCGCGGCCACCAGCAACAGGCCGCGCCGATGCCGCCAGGCTGCCACGGTAGCCCATAGCGCCAGCCCGACAAACAACGGCGCCAGGCTGTTCGAGTAGGCGAGATGGCTGTTGAGCAGCACTGGGACGCTAGAGGTCACCCACAGCAGCGCCGCGAGCGCGCCGACCGCGCGCGAGCCCATCGTCCGGCCAGTGGCATAGAGCACTCCGGTGGTGATGACGCCAGCCGCCATGACCATCAGTCGCGGGAGCACGGGATGGGGGCCGAACAAGACGAATAGAGCGGCTAGCAGATAGGGATAGACTACGCCCAGATAGGAAATGTGGTGGGTAATCGGCCAATACCCGCCCTGGGCGATGCGCCAGGCGTGCAGCGCCTCGATGACCTCGTCGGAAAATTGCGGCACCTGAAGGTGGTATGGCCAGCGCACGGCCAGCGCGAGCAGCATGACGCCAAGTGCCACGGCGGCATCCCGATGTCTTCGCATCAAACGTAGCGCCATGTGCCTGCCAGACAGGTGGTCATACCGTTGGCCACGCCGTCAGCGGCTGGCATAGCGATACCAGCCCCAGTGGTCGCCCGCCCGCGACACCTGCTCGGGAGCGACCGGGACCACCAGCACCGGCTCGAGCGCGAACTCGGCGGCCAACGTGTCTGCCGTGGCGCCGCTGAGCACCAGGTCGTAGCGCGCGCCCTGGCCGTTGGCGAGGAACCAGCGGATCTTGTCGATCTTGGCGCGCTGGTACTCGACCCCTTCGAGGGTCAAGAGCGCCCCGATCGCGCGCCCGACCGTACCGCCGCCGGTCAGCTTGATGTCGAAGCTGGAATCGACCAGCAGCGCGTCGCGCCGGTCCGCGCCCCGCGCAAGGCCCCCGGCTACCTCCAACACGGGCGCGCCGGTCACGCCGGTGCGTTCGGTCTCGGCGTAGAACAGGTAGGTCGCCATCGGCGCGTAGATCGCCACGGCGAGCAGGCCGAGCAGCATGGCGCCGGCGACGAGCAGCCCGAGCCGCGAACCCGGCCCAGCCTCTTCGTACTCACCGCCCGTGCTGGCGCGATGAGGCCGCGGCCGCCGCCCGGCCAGCCACGGCAGCTCGGCCGCCAGCGCGTCGACGCTCGCCAACGCGACGGCCGCGGCGAGGATCGGGAGACCGGGCGCGCTGTAGCGCAAACCGGTCAGCGAGAGAAACTTGTCCGCATCGACGACGAGCGGCATGAACAGCACGCCCGACAGCATCGTCACCGCCAGGAAGCGCTGGCCACGCCAGCCGGCCCAGACGATCGCTCCCGCGACCGCCAGCGCGCCGAGCCACAGGCGGGGATCGTCGACGGCGATGGCCGGCGGCCCGATCAGGTTGCGCAGCACACCGTCCAGCCAGGCCACGATGCCGATCCCCAAGTCATCGAGCTGCACGCCGACGTAGTCCTGATCCGCCGCAGACGCTCGGAAGGGTGCTAGCCCTTGCCGGGCCAAGACAACCAGACCCGGGCTGTAGCCGAGCGCCAGCCCGAGGATCGTCCAGGCGAGAACGTGGAGGCTCGGTCGCGCGCCGGCGCTCCGGCGGGTCTCGTCCGACTGAACCGATGGCGCGGCAGGGTGGGCGTGGACATCCCGCTCAGGCTTCGCGTCTCGTAACCATAGCCACCATCCGACCGCGACACCGGGGGCGAAAGCCACCACCGTCGGGTGCGCCCCGACCGCCAGCCCGCCGCAGACGCCGCCCGCCAGCGCGGCGGCCGCCCGGCGCCGCGGGGTCCGCGCCGCGCTCGCGGCGACCAAACCCGCCAGCGCCAGCGCCAACCAGGCCGGCGCCCCGCCATGAGACCAGGCGACGTGGCTCAGCACCACTGGACCGAAGGCGACCGCGGCCAGCACCCCGGCGAGGATGCCCGCTGGGTGGCCCGGCGACTCGCCTTTCGCCTCCTCACCCATCGGGGCACCATCAGCCGCAAGACGCGATTGTGCGCAAGCCGCGGCCCCTGTGAGCGCCCACGTGGCCGGGGCGATCAATGCCCCGAGCGCGATCGCGGCAGCGCGGCCGGAGGCGAGCGATGGTCCGAACAAGGTGTAGCTCGCAGCGGTCACGTAGTTCGCCAGCGGCCCGATGTAGGCATCGGACGAGGTCAACGGCCAGTGCTCGCCCCGAAAGATCGCCAGGGACCACAGCAGCTCGTCGGTCTCGTCGGTGATCGCCGGGATCGTCGTGAGCGCCGGCAGGCGCAGGGCGATCGCCAGGAGGTAGAGCAGCAACGGTGGCCAAATCCAGTGGAGCAGGCGTTTGCGGCGGTCGGTCTGCTCGGTGGGGCTGACCTGACCGGTGTGGCTGGCCCTGCGGCCGGGATCGACGACCGGGCGCGCTTCGTCCGTCATCATGGCACCAGCCCCAGCTCCGCGACCACGCGCGCCACGATCTCTCGCACGCGGTTCGGATTGATCCCGGCCATCCGCTCCGGCGCCGGGCGGTCACCGCTTGTGTCGACGTGCCTGCCGTCCGCATGACACACGCCGCACATGGCGCAGAATTCCTCCGCCTCGCCCGCGCGCATGAGCCCCAACTGCTCTCGCGTGGCGAGGAGCCGGGTGATCTGGTCGGGCGCGAGGGCGACATCGGGGCGGGCGGCGCCCGGCTGTGCCGCGTCGATGGATGGGGAGATGGCGCCCGAGATGTCGCCACCCGAGGCGTCCGCGCCGAGCAAGCGCAGCATGAAGGTGATGCGCGCGAGCTGCTCCAGGGTCTCGGTGTTGTAGTAGGCGCCGAATGGGCTGGCCCCGACCGCCAGCGAGCCGTGCCGCGCGAGCACCAGCGCGTCGTGCCCCGCAATCGCCGCGCGGATCGCCGCCGCGCCTTCGGGGCTGGACGGCGTGCCATACGGCGCGGTCGGCGGCAGGCCGAGGAAGACGATCGCTTCCGGCAGCACGCAGCGACCGAGCGGGATGCCGGCAATGCTGAGCGCGATGGCGTGGGGAGGGTGGGCATGGACCACCGCGCCGATGTCCGGGCGCCGGCTATAGGCCTCGAGGTGCATGTGGATCTCGGAAGTCGGCCTCAGCGCGGCGTTCGCGGCGGTCGGTCGATCGACCCGCCGGCCGCGCGCGTCGACGACGATGAGCTGGTCCGGCGTCATTCGCCCCTTGCACAAGCCGTTCGGCGTGGCCAGGAAGCGGTCGGCCGCCAGCCGGGCCGAGATGTTGCCGTCGGTCGCCACCACCAGGCCGCGATCGTAGAGCAGGCGGCCCACCTCGACGATCTCGGCGCGCAGGGCGCGCTCGTCGGGCGTGGCCGCGGGGGCGTCGGCGGAGCTCATCGCCGGGCGCGAATGGAGAGGCGGGATCGCATGACGCTATCGTATCTGTCCGGCCCGGTGCGGTCAATGTGCCGCCACGCCGCGGCTCCGACACAGCGCCGATGTGCCGCAGGCGCTTGAACCGCGCCGGCCGGCGCGCTACCATGTCGGCATCGCGCCAGCAAGGAGGAACGATGACCGACGCCGCCACAACCGCGCCCGATGCAACCCTTCCGCCGGAGTCCGAGACCCCGGAGGCTGCCACCGAGCACGCTGCCGCCCGGCCCTACGGCACCCGCGCCGTCGCCGCGGCGGCGCTGGAGCGCTGGCCCAACCCGGCGGCGGACCGCGACTACACGATCCGCATCAGCGCGCCGGAGCTGACCTGCCTGTGCCCGCGCAGCGGCTATCCGGACTTCGCGGTGGTCACGCTGCGCTATGTCCCGGACCAGTGGATCGTCGAGCTGCGCAGCTTCAAGCTCTACATCAACGCCTTCCGCGACGTCGCGATCTCCCACGAGGCGATCGCCAACCGCATCCTGGACGACCTGGCCGCCCTGCTCCAGCCGCGCTGGCTGCGCGTCGAAGCCGACTTCAACCCGCGCGGCAACGTCCACACGGTGATCGTGGCACACTACCGCGCACCGGGCTGGGCGCCGGGGCCGGATTTCGATTAGACAGGGGGCTTTCGACTAGCCGGGCGAGACCGGCCTGAGGTGCTCGGCGACCCAGTCTTGCTTGTCGCGAAGCTGCGCGTCGTCGGGCGTCCGCCGCTGCATGACGGGATGCGGCATCGCGAAGAAGTCGCCCTCGGCCCGGATCGCCTGCCCGCCGCCGGTCTCGAGGTAGCAGAACCCTCGGCCGTCGAAACGCTCCGCGGCCGGACCGCCGAGCACCTTCGCGGCGATCTGCTGCGCCGCGACGCGCCCGTGCGCCTCCGCGAAGACGCCGGCCTTGGGCAGCGCCAGGGCCACGTCCGGCTTGTGGCGGCCGGGCAACGGCACGGCAGTGACGTCGCCGACCGCGTAGACATCGCCCCCGGAAACCCCGGCGCCGTCCGACCCACGCACGCGCAAGGTCTCGGGATCGACCGGAATCCAGCCCGCGGCGTTGGTCAGCCCGGCCTCGCGCGCCACCCGCGGCGCCGTGTGCGGGGGGACGGCGATCAAGAGCTCGTACGCCGCCTCGCCGCCGTCCTCGAAGATCACCCGCCGGCCTTCGGCGTCCACGCGCGCCGGGACGCGCTGGGGATGGAACCCGATCCCGCGCTCCGCCAGCGCCGCCTTGATCCACTGGCCCATCTCCGGCCCGGCCGTCGCCATCGGCACGCCCTCGACGGTGTGGATCGCGATGCGGGCACGATCGGCCAGCCCGCGGCGCTCGAACGCTTCGGCGAGCAGCAGCGCGGCCTCGTAGGGCGCGGGCGGGCACTTGAAAGGCAGCTTGGGGATCAGGATCACCACGTCGCCGCCGTCGAATCGCTCCAGCTCGCCCCGCAGCCGCTCGGCCCCCTCGACCGTGTAGAAGGTGTGGGCCGCCGCCAGCCCCGGCACGCGCTCCAGGCTGAGCTCCGCCCCCAGCGCGATCACCAAATGGTTCCAGCCGAGCGGCCCGGCCGATGTGGCGGCGCCGCGGTTGGGCAGGTCCAGCCCGACGACCTCGGCTTGAACCAGCGCCACGCCGGTGTCGAGCAGGTCCCGGCGCGCCTGCGAGATCTGCTCGAAGCTGCGCTCGCCGAGCATGATCCAAGTCTTGCCGGCGCCGACGTAGAAGCGGTCGGACGGGTCGACGACCGTGATCACGTGCTCCGGTCCCAGCAACCGGCGCAGCGTGTTGGCGGCCGAGATGCCTCCAAAGCCGCCGCCGAGGATGAGGGTGGTGGTCGCGGTCATGGGTGCTCCTTGAGTCATGTTGAGAGCGGCATGCGGAAAGAACGGTGCCAGAGAGCCCTGGCCTGTGTATGCCGGCGCTGGCTTGCGTCGTCAGGCATGGGGCGGGCGGGGGTCCCCGGGCTGGTCGCCGCTGGCGCCGGCGGGGCGGGTCACCAGCCAGGCCACGACGAACAGCGTGCCGAGCACCACGTCGATCACCCCGCCGGCGCCGAACGGTGCCGGCACCCGGCCCTGCATGTAGAGCGCGATCAGCGCGATCCCGGTCACCTTCTCCAGGATCGCCGGCAGCATCATCGGCCGGAAGCGCGCCGGGTCGCGGCCGATGACCAGGAAGGCGACCTGCCAGGCCAGCACGACGCCGGCGAAGCCGTAGAAGAACTCCGGATGGTTGACCGGCGGCGGGTAGTCGCGCCCGAAGGCAGCCTCCTGGAAGAACAGCGGCAGCGTGACCAGAAGGCCGTAGAGGCCGGCGATGATGAAGGTCCATTTGGCGAAGCGCATGGGCTGAGATTCCTGATCACATGGGCGGGTTGGTGCAAGGCCCAACCGCGCCGCCGAACGATCGTAGCGTTAGGGGCGAGAATACCGGGCAGGTCCGGGTTCTCTCGCCACAACTGATACGCTCTGCGCGCTCGGCGTTTGGCATCGGGAGGCAGAGCTTTGAACGCTTGTCGGAAGCTGCTGTCGTTCCTGAGTTCACTCGATCACAAATTCATCGTGCTCGTTGAACATCGACTCGGTTGCTCCGGCCAAAATCTCGGCCCGCGCAGCATCGGCCAATGCGGTGATCTCACCGCGCCGAAGCTGATAGGCGGTTTCCCATTGCGCGTCCTCGGCTTGAAGCTCTTCTTCAGAGTCATACAGCCAGTCGTCCAGGTCGGTAGCGCGTGCCTCTGGTGTTTCGGCTTTGGCCTGAAGGAAGCGTGCGAAGTCGTACACCTCGGCAGCCTGCTCGACCGCCATGTCGGTCACCAGGGCCGCAATCGCCCGGGCATATGCGCTTGAATCCCGTGCACGGCTACTCTGAGCCATCTGGACCTCCCCGCTCAGGCTATCACGCCCGAGCATTCTTGCCGGAATGGTATCCATTGTCGGCACTGCTGCAAAACCGGCATCTCAGCCCACCCATCCACGTGGTGACGCCGGGGCGTATCCAATTGGGGCGGGCTGCTCGAGCCCCTCGGTCACTCGCGTTCGGCAGAGCTCACGCGTTCTCCCCCACCGCCACCCCCTCCAGGTCCGGGGATCGAGGTCGTCACCGATCCGTCC
>CAZCJG010000005.1:0-3778 GCA_964498575.1 uncultured Anaerolineales bacterium
CGCCGACCATCACCATCCGCCAGGCCGCCGACCATGCCGGCCAGGTCGTCCGCGTCCAGGGCTGGGTGCACAACCACACCGACAAGGGCCGCTTGCAGTTCATCCTGCTGCGCGACGGCAGCGGCGTGCTGCAGACGGTCGCTTTCGAGAAGGACCTGGCGCCGGAGGACTTCGCGGCGCTGCGCGGCCTGACCCAGGAGACCAGCCTGCGCCTGGTCGGCACGCTGCGGGCCGATCCGCGCGCGCCGGGCGGCTACGAGCTGGGCATCGCGAGCGTCGAGGTCGTCGGCCTGGCCGAGCCGGACTACCCGATCCAGCCCAAGGAGCACGGCGTGGGCTTCCTGATGGAGCGGCGCCACCTGTGGATCCGCGCGCCGCGCCAGGCGGCGATCCTGCGCGTGCGCGCCACCATCATCCGCGCGATCCGCGACTGGCTGGACAGCCACGGCTTCGTCAACGTCGACACGCCGATCCTGACGCCAGCCGCCTGCGAGGGCACCAGCACGCTCTTTTCCACTGACTACTTTGGCGAGCCGGCCTTCCTCAGCCAGAGCGGCCAGCTCTACAACGAGGCGACGATCGCCGCCCTGGGCAAGACCTATTGCTTCGGCCCGACGTTCCGCGCCGAGAAGTCCAAGACCCGCCGCCACCTGACCGAGTTCTGGATGGTCGAGCCCGAGCTGGCCTTCGCCACGCTCGAAGACATCCTGGACATCGAGGAGCAGTTCGTCAGCCACATCGTGCAGACCGTCCTGGCCGAGCACCGCGAGGCGCTGGCGGACCTGATCGGCCGCGACGTCGCCCGGCTGGAGCTGATCCGCCCGCCCTTTCCGCGCATCAGCTACGACGAGGCGGTAGAGCGTTTGCAGGACGGCGAGTTCCCGGACTTCCCCTGGGGCGAGGACTTCGGCGCGCCGCACGAGACCTTCCTGGCCGAGCAGTTCGACACGCCGGTGTTCGTCTACCACTACCCGAGCGCGGTCAAGGCCTTCTATATGGAAGAGGTCGCCGGCCGGCCCGAGGTCTGCCGCTCGGCCGACCTGCTGGCGCCCGAGGGCTACGGCGAGATCATCGGCGGCGGCCAGCGCACGACCAGCGTCGAGCTGCTCGAGCGGCGCTTCGTCGAGCACGGCCTCAGCCGGGTGGATTACGAGTGGTACCTGGACCTGCGGCGCTTCGGCGCGGTGCCGCACAGCGGCTTCGGCCTGGGCATCGAGCGGACGGTGGCGTGGATTTGCGGGCTGGCGCACGTCCGCGAGACCACGGCCTTCCCGCGGATGCTGGAGAAGATTTATCCTTGACGCTTGCTCTGAAGTGTCAAGGGCACCTGCGCTCCTTGAACACCCGAGC
Organism: uncultured Anaerolineales bacterium; assembly: GCA_964498575.1. Classification (GTDB taxonomy): domain Bacteria; phylum Chloroflexota; class Anaerolineae; order Epilineales; family Epilineaceae; genus CAZCJG01. Next base: position 1,351 of record CAZCJG010000005.1, read on the forward strand.
TCCCGACGACATCCCGAACCCGCCCCTCGCCCGAGACCCAACCCGAACCCTGATCCCGAGCGCCCCGGCGCGCTCATCTTGAGGAGAAGCACTCATGCGCAATCGTCGCCTGTCCGTCCTGATCGCGCCGGTCGTGGTAGTCGCGGTGCTCGCCGCGGCCGCCCGGCCGGCCCTGGCCTACCTGATTCAAACCAACGCGCGGCCGGTGTCGCCCGCCATCGCCTATGCCACGGACTACGGCAGCTACCTGATGGTGTGGGCGGAGGACCGCGGCACCGGCACCGGGCTGGACCTGTACGCGGCGCGCCTGACCGCGTCCGGCATCGTCCAGGGCTACGAGGTGCCGGTCATCGTCGCGCCCGGCCACCAGAGCGACCCCTCGCTGGCCTACAGCGAGCAGGTCAACGAGTTCATGCTGGTCTACACCGACGACAGCGGCCTGGGCGGCGAGTCCGGCACGCCCGGCGTGCCCACCCCGCCCAACCCCGGGCTGCCGACCCCGGTGCCGGGCACGCCCGGCGCGCCGACGCCGCCGGTGCCACCGCCGCCGCCGTGGGTGGGGCCGGGGGGTGGCCTGGCCATGGTGGGGCCAGTGGAGCAAGTGGACGTAGAGGACCTGGTGGACGAAGGGGACCAAGGGAATGAAGGGGCTGGCCTGGGCGCGGGGTTGGCCGGGGCGGGGCCGGTGGGTGCCGGGGGCAGCCCGGACCAGCCGCCGACGCCCGGCCCGCCCGGTCCGACATCCACGCCGGGCGGGCCTGTGCCGCCGGTGCAGCCGGGTGGGTCGCGTGACATCTACGGCACCTTCCTGTCGGTCGGCGGCCAGCGCGTGTCGCAGGTCTTCCCGGTCATCACCTCGCCGGCGGACGATACATATCCCGACATCAGCTACATGCCGCGCGGCGGGGGGAACGACAAGATCGGGATGGTCTGGCGCGAGGTCTCGGGCGTGAGCGGCGCGATCAAGTCGATGCAGCTTACGCCGTACGGGCGGTTCTTCACCTATGGGATGCAGGGCACCGTGGCCTCGGGCGGCGACCCCGGGCGGCCCTCGGTCGCGGCCGAGGTCAGCCAGGGCGAGTACCTCGTCGTGTGGTCGCAATCCCCGGCCGGCGATCCGGCGCGCGACCTCATCGGCCGGCGCCTCAACTCGAACGCCTTCCCGGGCGGGCCGCAGATCAAGGTCGTGACCCTGCCGGCGCCGGTCGACGACGTCTACCCCAGCATCGGCTCGCTCTACTCGGCCGGCGGCGGCTACCTGCTGGCTTGGGAGCAGCGCACCGGCGGCGCGGCGCCGGACATCCAGACGCGGCGGCTGAACCTGAACGGGATCCCCTACCGCAACATCAACTCCCTGGCCGGCGGACCGGCCTTCAGCTTCGCGCCGGACGTGTCGTCGACCGTGCGCAACTCGACCCTGGTGGTGTGGGTCGACCGCAACGCCGCCAGCGACAACTCGATCATGGCCGCCGAGGTCACCCGCGACGGCCGGCGCATCGGCCCCGAGCGGCTGGTCGTCCAGGGCGGCACCGGCCCGAACGCGCTGACCCCGGTCGCGCCGCCGGGCTTCCCGACCCTGCCGCCACCGCCGCTGCCGACCCCGTAGCTTTCGGCCAAAGCGCTCCCAAAATGGGCGATGGCCCAGGATGCTCTCCTGGGCCATCGCCGGGAGGGGTTGATGGACAATCTCACGGCAGCACCGGCTCAGCGCACCGTCGCAGGGGGTAGTCCCACTTGAGCGGGCGGGATTCCAGTCGCCTACTGCTGCTGTAACGGTAGAGCACGTTGACCTCAAGGATGAGCTTTACGCCGCTAGGGGGGATCTGGCCGGGAAGTTGGACGACGAAGGGCCCCAACACTACGCTCTGTTTTGGGCCAATTGAGAATTGGGTTGCACAACCAGGCGCGGAAGGTATGGCGGCTTCGGCCAGCAGAGGGGAAGCGTGCGCTGATACTTCAATGCGGATCGTGACCTTGTCGATGCGCAGCCAGACATCGGTCGTGTTTCTCAGGCTGAGCCTGTTAACCCGGACGGCGTTAGGTCGTTCGACTTGGATCAGACAGGTTTCAATTCCAGGATCGACAAAGCGGTGTTCCGGTCTCTCGCCAAGAGGTTCACCCTGAACCACCGGGCACTTTGGTGTTGGTGTCCTGGTCGGCGTCCTTGAAGGTTTCAAGGTTTCGGTCGGCATCGGTGACGGCGTGACGGTCGGTTTGAGCGTGTCGGTTGGCATGGGCGTGTAGGTGCGTGTCGGCGTGGGCGTGATGGTTGGTGTGAGGGTGTCGGTTGGGGTCGGAGTTCGGGTCCGCGTCGTGGTTGGCGTGGACGTGGGCGTGATGCTGGGCGTGGGCGTGTAGGTGCGTGTCCGTGTCGGCGTGATGGTTGGTGTGAGGGTGTCGGTTGGGGTCGGAGTTCGGGTCCGCGTCG
>CAZCJG010000005.1:3878-9928 GCA_964498575.1 uncultured Anaerolineales bacterium
ATGGTTGGTGTGAGGGTGTCGGTTGGGGTCGGAGTTCGGGTCCGCGTCGTGGTTGACGTGGACGTGGGAGTGATGCTGGGTGTGGGCGTGTAGGTGCGTGTCCGTGTCGATGTCGGCAACTGCGTCGACGTTTGAGAGGGTGCGGCAGTCGGCGCCCCCGTGACGGTTGGTGTATGGGTGGGCACGTTCGTTGACGTCACCTCGGGGGTATCGGTAACCGGAGTCAGAACATCCAGGGTTGGTGACGGTGTTCGAGTCGTTGTGCTGAGTGGCGTCATCGTCAGAGTAGGCGTGGATGTGCATCTGAGCCCGAAAAGGCACCACCGCCGCCCGGTTGGGTCGGAAGGGGTTGGAGTGAGTGCACCAGCGGGAGTGGGAGTGCACCTGAGCCCGAAGAAGCACCAGTACCGCCCCGTTTGGCTGGCAGGTGTCGGGGTCGGTGTGGAAGTCGACGGGGGATTCGAAATCGCGGTGGTTGGTGAGCTTGTCCCTGGGGAACTCAAGGTGGGGGAAGTGGGACCAATGGAGAGAGTCGGCGTCGTCGTTCCGGCCGCTCCCGTGGCGCCGATCGTCCACATGGTTGGAGAAGTCATCACGGTAACGGTAATTGTTGCCGGTGGCGTTGGGCTGACATCGGATGCCGGCTCGTCGGGATTTGAGGAGCCAAGCAAATACGCAGCGCCAAACCCTAGGAGAAACCCCAAGGCGAACGCAACAACGAACGACCTACCGGGGTGGGTACGTATCAACCGCGCAATTCGGGTCTTCAACCGAGAGAGCCTAGTTCCGAGTGCTGCCATACCGATGCCAAATTCAATTCCAATATGCTCAAATATTGGACGTAGCCATGCGCCAAGAAACGTCAGCCAGTCACCTAGCTGTTCAACGATCCGGTCCATCATCCCCGTTACCTCCCCCACGGATTTCCTATCCCCTATTGTCGCCGCACTCTTGCGTCAGCGCCGTGTCTTGGTTCATTGCGAAAGGCCACCGACATTGCGCAACTCGACTTCAACCCAGGTTTCATCTTCGAATCGGGCTTGGGCGCAGGTGTTCTGCCCCCGGCCATGAAGAATGCGGCTACGTTTCGCTACCTACGCTCGCAGAAAGCGTCAGGGTTGGGGGCAAGGCCAAACGTGCATGCTGTTCGGCGGTTCCATCGGGGTATCCGGGGAGAAGCCAAGTGGTCTGTTCAGCCGATGAGGCTCCGGCGCATGCCCGCGGGAAACTCGTCGGCTGAAGCTTCCAGGTCCCATATCTGGCGGCTCGCACTCCATGTGCTCGCCTGAGGCGCCGTCGCGCGCGGCTCCGCTACCACTGCGGGCTGGGCGTAGGCCGCCAGTCCGGCCTGAGGTCGCCGAGGTTCCGCGCGCCGTAATAGCTCGCGGTCGAGGCGAGCTGGCCTGGCGTCAGCTTGAGGGCATAGGCGAGGTCCGCCCCCCTGAGGTCCGCCCCCTGAAGGATCGCTCCCTCGAATTTTGCTCCGCCAAGCCACGCCCAACGGAGATCCGCCCCCGTGAGATCGGCTCCGCGGAGGTCAGCGGATCTGAGATCCGCGTGGACGAGGATTGCTTGGTCGAGATGAGCTCCGGTCAAGGTTGTGTTGACGAGCTGCGCTTCGGTCAGCGTTACCTCTGCGAGCTGAGCCGGCACGAACTCTCCAGGCGCGACTTGCAGCGGGTCGAGCTGCGCGCGGCTGAGGTCCGCGCAGGCGAGATCCCGGTCACCGAGCTTTGCCCCGGTGAGCTGCGCGTTGCGAAGGTTCGCGCCGCGCAGCGTGGCGACTCTCGTGAGGTCGGCTTCTCGGAGGTCGGCGTCATACAGCGGTATGATCGGCGGGGTGCCCGCTCCGCATAGCTTGAGGACGCCCAAGCCCGCCGGCTGAGGCACAATGCTGTCGAGCGATACCACCGGCATGGTGCCCGTGATGAGGTCGGAGTCCGCCAGGAACTGCATCAACGATCCCCGCCGAGCGCCGTCGAGGCTGCGCAAGGTGGCAAGGGTTTGCGCCTGGGCGACATCCCTGACCTCCGAATCCGCGGTTGACACGCGCAGCCCGTTCGCCAACAGCAGATCCGCCATCTTGAGCAGGTAGGTCTCCAAAGCCGCCTGCTGGGTGCGGTCTCGGGTAACGCTGGCTTCGGTTGTCGCACGCCCGTCGGCCAACTTGAGGTCACGTGCGTCACGACGGTTCTCGAGCAGATAGCCAGCGAGCAACACCGCAAGCGGAATAATCAGCAGTTGCATCCAATCCCAAACTGTCTTGCCACGATGAAACGCGCCGTCCGGTCCAGGCTCGCGGTAGTCGAAGAACCCCGACCACTGCCGCCAAGTGCGAATTCGATTGCTGATTCTGCGCTGGCCCGTGCGCACCCAGCCTCCGAGCCTCTTCATGGTTTTTACCTACCCTCAGCCGCACTGTGCCGTGCAGGCTGGGGCCAAGCCACGCTCGTCGTTCAGCGCACGGACTCGGCGATCCGGATCATGTCCGCCTGGTCGAGGTGCAGGTTGAATGCCGACAGCATGTACGTGAAGCGGTCATCCGCCCAGGAAAGCTCGACAAGGTCGACGCCCGTTGACGCGTCGGCACGCCGCGCGTACACGGCCGGATGCTCGCCAACCTGGACATCCTGAGCGGTCCGTGGATCGATGATATAGCCGCCTTCCGGATGTCCGACGGTGACTTGTAGGGTAACGTTCTCTTCAACTTCCGCCGATGGACGATAGACCACGGCCAGATCCTTCGGGCCGGCGACCAGCACACCCTGAAGCGTGACGCCATCGGGCAGCCAGGTGAGCTCCGGGATATCGAATCGTACCTGCTGCTGCGCCTCGTCAAGCGCCACCAGCGCGCCGCGATTGGGCCGCGTATCGGCACCCGTTCCCGACTGTCCTTCCATCGAAGACCCGGTCTCCAAAGGTGGCGCCATGTCATTCGCGGCGAAGTCAGGGTCTTCCAGGACGAAGAAATAGCGCTGAATGGAGTCGGCAATCCGCGCTCGCACCGTTGGGCTGGCCGCGAACAAGCCGAAGACCAGCACCGCGATCATCGCCGCAACACCTGCCAGACCGCTACGCGTGGCCCAGCGATCGGGGAACACCCGGCTTCTCGCCCGCTGCCCCACCTGGGTCGCCACGGGCTGTGTCCTCTGCACCCGCGCCTGAATCGCGGGCCACAGGTCGACATCGTCCGGGATCTCGTGCTCCAGATAACGATGGACAATTTGAAGCGCTTCCTCTTGATTCATCGACGTACCTCCTTCTGGCTGGTTTCAATTCCGCGGGATATGGGACCACCGTTGCCGGCAAGGCTTCTCGTTGCCTCCAGCGCGGTCGTGCTCAGGCCAGCGTCCACGGCCGGCGCGGCCAACCCGGTCGAGGCGAGCATGGTGCTGTCCGGAGTCACCTTGACCTGGGTAGATGGGGCCCGGCGGGTAACAACGGGAGCTGAAGGCGGCTGATCGTCCTGGGCGTCGTCGATGCTCCGGTCTTCCGCGGAAGCTTCCGGCCTGCCGGCGCGATCATAACCCATTCGCTGCAATACGGTCCGGAGTCGCGCGCGCGCGTCGAACAGGTGCCGCTTGACGGTGCCCGCCGCGGATCCGGAGTCGGCCGCGATGTCGTTGATACCGTAGCCCGCAAGGTAGTGGCGCACCACCGCCGAGCGCTGCGCGGGGGATAACGTGTCCAGGGCCGCGCGGACCAGCGCCAGGTTCTCGGCACTCTCGAAACCCGCTTCCGCGTCGAAGTCGCGGAGCAGCTCGCCCAAGGGCAGCTCGCCTGTCATCCCAGGAGCATCGAGCGACACGCTGTCCCGGCGGCGCCGCTGCCGGAGGTGTGAGAGTGCCTCGCGCTCAACGCACCGGAAGAACCATGGAGCAAAGGGCCTGCCGGCATCGAAGGTGCGGATACGCCGCAACAGCGTCGCCAGCACGTCTTGTACGATGTCCTCCGCCACGGCGAGATCCCGCACGAGCAGGAAGGCGACGCGAAGCGCGCGGGCTTGATGTTGCTCGACAACCCACTGCAGACTCCGCATATCGCCAGCCTTGAGCCCGGCGACCGCCTGCTCTTCCGTCATCATCTCCACTCTGCTGTCTTGGTGATCACAAGGGATCCTGGGATGTAAGGAGTAGGTCAGATCCCCTACATGCTCACGCACCGCAGCTTGCCCGTGGTCCGTTACGATCGCAGCTCGAACCGATTGGGGGCATTCCCGGGGCAGGTCGGCGCGAAGCCTGTTGCGGTGCCAATCATAACATTGCACCTCCCGAGAAGCCTAGAAGTCCGGATCGGGGGTGGCCCACATCTTGTTATGGTCAAGTGTGATTGGGGATCGATGACGACCGCATGTCACCGGTATGCTGCCTAGGAAGCATTGGTTGAGGGCGAAACCACATTCATCGTGAGAACATGATGTGAAGAACATACGAGCGAAGATGCGTATGGCATGCACCGTACTGGTCATCAGGTCCTTGCCCGGTGCTCGCCGAGCTTGTCACCAAGGCCGTGTCGGCAAAGCCGGCCGGCACGGCCTTGGTGATGGAACGCATGTGCTGGGTTGGTGCTCAGCTTGTTGGGCCGCAGGCGAAGATCTCACACCCTGAGTCGCGAACGTGAGCCTTGAGCTCGTCCGCCGCTTGCGGCAGGAGTCCGAGGTCCGCGCCCGACACGCCCACCACGGCGCCATCGTCGTAAACCTCGATCGCGACGCGGCCCATGAAGCCCGGCGTGCCGACGAAGTTCGTCACCGGCTCGTCGGTCCAGGGGAGGTCCGCCGCGGGCAGCAGGGTGTACCGCCCGCCGAGCAATGCCGCCAAGGCGGCCGCGGCGACCGGTGGGCCGCCCGCCTCGACGAGCTGAGCTCCCTCCGGCCACCACTCGATGAAAACGCGGCCGCGATAGCGCTGCCCCTGAACGGTCGGCATCATCGGTTGGCGGGTCCAGAGGGTTGGGTTGGGGAGCATACCCGGGGCGATGGGCACCGAGGGTGCCGGCATGACCTCAAGGGTCTGAACGAATCCCCGTGATGGTTGGGGGGTTGACATTCTGTACCTCCTATCACCTGGTTCCTATTGCCTGCATCGAGACGCGCTAGCCGCAGCTCGGGCACCCATAGGATTTATAACCGTCGTTGCAGACCATCACCCTGATCCGGTGGCTCGTGCGGCAGGATGATTCAATACAACATTGCTCGTTGGGGAACCACGTGTGCAACAGGTTGGGGCTGGAGCACAAGCCGTTGCACGACGTGCAACCACAGGGGCCGTAGCAACAGTTGCATGATGGACTCGAACAGTAGTGGCCTTGGGCGAATGCTGCGGGCATGCCGAGGGCGCGGTCGAGCAGCGCGCCAAGCGCCATGGCGCCGAGCAACCGGGTGAGCAGGTGGCGCCGCGTCAGGCCATGCGCCACGGACTTCGTCCAGCGGTCGACCAGGCCCATCGCCGGCGTCGGGGGTGACCGCCGCTCCTTGATCGATTGACCGTCGTCGACGGTCGAGGGGGGAACCATCAACTTTGCCTCCATTATCTTCGGTTGAAACGCATGCTGTGCTGAGGGATGCCTGGGTCAGGCGTCGGAGGACAGCCCTCCGCCGCTGCCCGGCTTCTGCCGTACGACGCGGAGATCGTCGTCCACGATGACGGTCGTCGGCGTGGACGTGATGCCCCAACGCGCTGGGACTACGCGTTCGGGATCGATGTACACGCGCCCATGGCCATCCCAGCCGGCCTGAGCCACCACGGAACGCGCCTCATCCGCGCTGCCGAGGCAGATCACCACCGCGTCCTGGACCGAGTCGTCCGCGGGATCCGGGCTGATCTGCCGCTCCGCGATTCCCCGGAGCAGCCGGATGCAGGGCTCGCAAAAAGGGCTGACGACCAGGATGGCGCGGCGAGCGCCGCGCAGCGTGGCGCTGTCGACGCTGTCGCCGGCGAGGGTGGCCAGCGCAACCGCCGGCAGCGGCTCGCCAACGACCAGGGGGGATTCGGCCACCGGTTCGGTCGGGTGCTTCTCTATCCAATCATAGATCGCTCCTATGTGGCGCA
>CAZCJG010000005.1:10028-29952 GCA_964498575.1 uncultured Anaerolineales bacterium
GTCACCGCCATTGCCGGTTCAGACACAGCCATCGGAACGCCACCTCGTGGTGGATCGGGGCATTTCGACGTCCGATCCGATCAGCTACGACTTCACAGCCTGGCCGAGGTGCCAGGGAACTCGGGACATCACGTCGCCGCAGGGCTTTGGGACGACGCCATGCTGCTCGGCGCAGCGCAGCATAGCGTAACGTCAATCATGTTATCATCGTTACGATCAACTGTCAATATTTCGCTGAGAGACTGTTTCAAACCTGCTTATTGTCGACCACGCAACACCCCGCAACCCAGGGCTGATGTTTCCAGTCCGCAACCCTGTCAAGACTGCCGCGAGGGAGGCGAAGCGGCAAGAAGCCAGCGATATCGGGTTGCAAGAGACTTAATTACAAGATAACCACTGGGCATACGGGGGCTAACGGATGGGCAAGCGTTCGCCAGCAACACGACCCACGACCTGCCGAGCCGGGTGATGTTTCACGGCACCCCCCCCGCGTCCCGCAGCACCCACTGCACCGGGCTCACCGGGGTGCCGCCGACGCGGACCTCCCAGTGCAGGTGAGGTGCCGTCGCGCGGCCGGTGGCGCCGACCGTGCCGATCAGGGCGCCGGGTTCGAGCAAGTCGCCGACCCGGACCGCGATCGCCGTGAGGTGGAAGTAGCCGGACGTGATGCCCCAGCCGTGGTCCAGCCACACCGTGTTGCCACGCACCGTCAGCGGCTCGGCGAAGACCACCCGGCCGCGCGCCGGGGCGCGCACCGGCGTGCCGCGGGCACCGCGCAGGTCCAGGCCGGTGTGGCGCCCGGCCAGGGTGCCGTCGTTGTAGTTGCGGAAGCCGCCGAAGGGCGACGACACCGTCCCGGTGACCGGCGCGCGCCAGGCGCCCGACCACAGCTTCTCCGGCGTGACCGCCGCCCAGATCCCGGCCAGCCGCGCCAGCTCGGCGTCGGCCACGGCCGGGTCGAGCAGCAGGCCCGCGTCGGGCCCACCCAGCCGGATGGCCTCGGTTCGCACGCCGAAGCGGCCGTCGTGCACGGTGAGCGGCACGGTCTGGGTGCTGGGGTTGCCACCGCCATCGATCGTGGTCACGTGCACGGTGTGATCGCCGGGACCGGTATCCAGGCTGGCGGCCAGCAAGCCCGCGTAGACGTCCGGGGCCACGGCGAACAGGGCCGTCTCGCGGCCATCCAGCGCGGCGATGGCCTGGCGGATGCCGCCGGCACGCAGGCGGACCAGCACGGGATCGCCCTGGGCGACGACCGGCGGCGCGACGACCAGCGGCAGGGCGGGGTCCATCGGCACCGCGGTCACGGTGGGGGTCGGCGTCGGGGTCGGGGTCGGCGGCGGGGTCGGCGTCAGCGCGGTCGGGATGGCGGCGTAGGATCGGCGGAGCCGGATCAGGTCACTGTTGACCCAGCCCTCGCGCAGGTCCGGCAACCGCACGGCCAGCCACGCGCCATCATGGCTCCGCCCCAGCACAGCCATCGGCGTGGCCGGAGCCACCGCCGCCACCACCGGGTGCAAAGGGTCGGGGCCGGCGCGGACGTTCAGGCGATCGCCGCGGATCAAGAAGGCGTCGCGCGGGAACGGGGTGGGGCTGGGCGTCGGCGTGGCCGTCGGCGTGGGGGTGGCGGTGGCGGTCGGCGTCGCGGTCGGGCGGGGGGTCGGCGTCGGGGTCGGGCCGGCACAGCCCGCGGTGGCGGATGCGAGGATCGCGGCGACCAGGAGCAGCGCGGCAGGATTTCGGGTGTGGCACAGGCGGCGGATCGATTGCACGAGCGAAAGTCCACGCTGGGCGCCATCGGCCGGCCCGGAGCCAGGCTTCGGGGCGGGATGGTAGGGATGGGTTCCAGGAGCAAACGGGACGGAGGTCGGCCGAAATTGTAAAGCAGGCGGGGGGGCGGCACAAACCCGCAAAGGGAGGGCGATCCGCGACCCGATCCGGATCGGTCAAAGGCCCGCGGTCGGCTGCCGGTCGGGGTCGTCGCGCCACACGCGATACGAGTAGACCAGGATGACGGTGATCCCCCCGATCAGGCCGACCAGCATCACCGGGAAGGCCCAGGCCGGGTTGATCAGCCCGAGCACCGCCATCGCGGCACCGACCGTGATGAACACCCAGCCGCCGAGGCGGTGGGTCTGAACCCAGCTCTTCTCGCTGGACAGCGTCCATGGCGTGCGGATGCCGACGAACCAGTTGGGCTGGAAGCGGTGCATCAGCGTACCCAGCACGACGAAGAGCAGGCCGACGGCTGCCGAGATCACCATGCCGACATTGCCCTGCCAGCCCAGCGCCGCCGCGATCAGCACGGCCTGGATGACCCCCATCACCGCCAGGATCGCCGTCCGCAGCACCGCGTAGGGTCCGGCGAACTGCGCGTAGTTGGCGCGCAGCGGATCGATCCGCGGCAACGCGAGGAAGAGCGCGTACAGGCCGAGCGCCAGCAAGGGGACCAGGAGCAGCGCCTCGGCCCGCCCGCCGTAACGGTCCGGCTCGCCGGCGATGTTCCAGTGCACCGGCATCTCCGGCGGCACGCGCGGCCAGGCCCACGCGGTCGCCGCGAACATCGCGGCCAGGATGGCCCATTGCACGGCTTCCACTCGCCAGTCGATCCGCATCATGCACCCCCTTCGGGCAGCTTGCCTGTGATTTGCCTCTGACTCGGTGTGGTAGGGTCACAATCGCGTAACAATCTTAATTTTACCGTATTACTTGCGCCGCTGGCAACGTTATAAGGGGAGCTTGACAGCGTCGGCCGGTCGGAGTCCGCTGTCGAGCGGGCTTGATTCAATCCCATTTGCCGGCGCGCGGATGGCTCGCGCGTCACACGGTGGTTCGTTTGATCGTACTCTCCCAGCGCGACGCCGCGCGTGATGATCGGTAAGGCGGCGGCGGCGCGTGCCATCTAAGGCATATCATCGTTGAAAGGAGAACGGACCATGAATTCCAATCGTCACCAACTGCTCCTCGGGCTGGCGGCCCTGCTCGGGTTTGGCGCGCTCGTCGCGCTGGCCAGCCAGCCCGCCGCCCACGCCGAGGCCCAGGCCCCTAAACCCGTCATCCTGGCCGAGGTCGCCGACTGGCAAGGCGTGGACCAGGGCGGCGTCGTCGGCCCGAATCAGGCTGATTTGGAGATGCCGGCCGGTCCCGCCGGTGTGCAGGCTTCCGCCGACGCCGAAGGCGCCGTGGTGGAGCAGGCGACACCCAGCCCCTGCATTGCGCCGCCCTGCCCTGTTCGGACGCCGGAGAGCAACGGCAGCGTGACCATCGACCGGATCTGGACCACCGACATCTACGGCTACCCGCAGACGTCCTTCCGGCGCGGCGACACGATCCAATTCGCGGCGCGGCTGCTCAACCGCAGCTTTTTCACCCAGCGCGTGCTGGCGCACTTCCAGGCGGCCGAGCCGGGCTGGTTCCCGCTGTGCGAGCTGTCGTGCCCGCCGATCCACAACGTGTTCCGGGGCTATCTCAGCGTGCCGCGCGGGTTGTGGACCTATGCCGTCCGCGCTCGGACCGACTTCCGTGATCCCGTCGGCCAATGGCGCTACCGCCTGACGATCACCCTGGGTGGCTTCAGCCAGACTCGCGAGACGAGCTTCCGGCTGCGCTAGGGTAAGGGTCATCGTTGGCGCTCCCAAGCGTCCGGCAAGCCCGGACGCTTGGGAGCGTCGTCATGGGCAGGGAGCCGGACCCTGAACGTCGTGCCGCGGCCCTCCCGGCTTTCGACCGCGATCGTCCCCCCATGCGCCCGGGCGATGTCCTGCGCGATGGCGAGGCCAAGGCCCGACCCGCGCGCGGTGCGGGCCGCATCGACCCGGTAGAAGCGGTCGAAGATGCGGTCAAGTTGCTCGGCCGGGATTCCGATGCCGGTATCGGCGATCACCAGGTCCACCGCGCCGCCGCCGGCCGCGGTGCCCGCGCGGACCGTGATGCCGCCGGATTCGGTGAACTTGATCGCGTTGTCGAGCAAGTTGACGACGAGCCGGATCAACTGGTCGCTGTCGCCGGGGAGTGTGAGCCCGGCCGGGGTCGCACAGGTGAGCTCGAGGCCCTTGGCTTCGGCCTGGGCGCGCATCGAGTCCGTCACATCCTCGACGAGCGTCGCGAGATCGACCGCGGCGTAGGCCAGGGACGGCCGGGCGTCGCCGCGCGCCAAGACGAGGAGGCTCGCGATCATGTTGTTCAGGCGATCGGTCTCCTCGGCGAGGTCCGCCAGGGCCTGCGCGTAGTCCTGAGCCGACCGGGGTTCCGCGCGGACCACGCCGAGGATGGCCTGCATGGCCGCCAGCGGCGTGCGGAGCTCGTGCGAGGCATCCGCGGTGAACTGCCGCTCGCGCCGGAAGGAGTCCTCCAGGCGCGCCAGCATCTCGTCGAAGGTGCTGGCCAGGCGCCCGACCTCGTCCTCGGTCGGGGGCAGGTTCAGCCGTGCCGAGAGGTCGTCGGTGCGGGCGGCGATGCGGCGCGCGGTGCGGGTGATCTGGTCGATCGGCGCGAGCGCGCGGGTGGTCAGGACATAGCCGCCCGCGCCGGCGACCAGGACCAGCACCGATCCTCCGAGGAGCAGGGCTTGCCACAGCCGCCGCAGGGTACGCTCGATGTCTTCCAGCGATTGGCTGACCTGCAGGATGCCGACGAGCCGGCCCTGGTGCGCGATCGGCACCGAGATCACGCGGAGGGATTCGTTATCGCCGCCCGGCCAGATGGTCTCGAACTTCGCCCGCCCCTCCCGCACCTGGGCCAGGCTGACGTCGGTGATGTCGGGCGAGGTGTGCTCGCCGGCGGCCTGGATCAGCGCGCCGTCCGCGTCGAGCACGCGCAGCGTCAGGTCGCGCTGCCGGAACAGGGCGGTGACGGTGCTCCCCGGCAGGACGTCGTCGAGGTCGAGCCGGCCGTCCTCATATTTCACGGCGGCGAGCGCCTGGGAGGCGCCCAGCCGCAGCGAGTCGTCCACCGCGGCCCATAGCCCGCGGGCCACCCGCCAGTAGACGAAGGCGCCGAAGACCACCAGGCTGGCGACGAGCAATCCCGTGACCCACAGCGCCAGGCGAAAGCGCAGGGTCTTCCAGAACGCCCCCTCGCCGATGCCCAGCCAGCCGCGCCAGGCCGCCGTCGCCTTGAGTCCCCGCGCCCAAGTCGGCCCGATCCCGCTCGCCACGCCTAGCCCCCCTCCACCGACAGCCGGTAACCCGCGCCGCGCACCGTATGGATCAGCGGCTTGTCGAAGCCCTCGTCGACCTTCCGGCGCAGGTTGCGGATGTAGACGTCGACGATATTGGACTGGCTGTAGGCCTCGTAGCTCCAGACGTGCTCGGCGATCTGGGTGCGGCTGAGCACATGCTCGGGCTCGCGCAGCAGGCATTCCAGCACGGCGTACTCCTTGGGCGTGAGCTCGATGGCCTTGTCGCCGCGCCGCACCCGGCGCGTCAGGGGGTCCATGCTGAGGTCGGCGAGGCGCAGGACCGGGCTTCCGGGCGCGTCGACGCCGCGCCGGGTCAGCGCACGCAGCCGCGCGAGCAGCTCGCGCAGCGCGAAGGGCTTGACCAGGTAGTCGTCCGCGCCCGCGTCCAGACCGGCGACGCGGTCGTCGATGGTGTCGCGGGCGGTGAGCATCAGGATCGGCGTCCGGTCGCCGCGCTGGCGCAGCTCGCGGCAGACCGCGAGGCCGTCCATCTGCGGCAGCAGGATGTCCAGGACGATCAGGTCGAAGTGAACGGACTCGGCCCAATCCAGCGCCTCCCGCCCGCTGCCTGCCGCATCCACCGCGTAGCCCTGCTCTTCCAGCCCACGCTTGATGTAGGCCGCGATGTTGCGTTCGTCCTCGACCAGCAGCACATGCATCGCAAGCTCCAATAGTCTGGCAAGCCATCCAATAGGTAGTGGCAAGGTTCAGTATAGCCGAAGCCCGGGTTCAAACTGCAAGGGTCCGGCGCCTGTTGAAAAGAGTGGATCAGGCTTCCGGCGCCTTAATCGTAGCGCCCGACGATGAAAACGCGGTGGAGACCGGATGAAAGTCCGCGACCCTTCAGTAGAGAAGTACGCTTGCATAGGGGCGATCCCGCGCGCCCGGAGCCCGACCGGCCTCCGTAAGCTATCATTACGGCGGCGACGGAAGCCCCCACCCGTTCCACCCTTGGCAGGAGTCAAATGATGCGTCCATACCGCTGCACGCCCCCTCAACTCGCCGCAGTCGCCACGACCTGTATGGTGGCCGCCATCTGCCTGGTGGCTTCCGTGTCGCTGCTGGCGGCACGGCCCGCCAGCACGGACACGGCGCGCTCCGGCTCGATCCACCAGGCCGCAGCGGTCCCGATCTACCTGCCGGACCTGTCGCGGCACGACACGCGCCCCCGGCCGACCGCCCTGCCGGCCGATCCCTCGGCCACGCCGGCCGGCCTGACCGTTACACCGTCCGTCACAGTGACCATCCCAACCGTCACGCCCTCCGCGACGCCGACCGTCCCAACCGCTACGCCCGCCACTCTGACGGCCACGCCTTCGGCCACGCAGGGCATCCCAACCGTCACGCCCTCCGCCACGGCGACACCGACGCTGCTCCCGGCCACGCCCCCACCGTCGGCGACGCCCGGCACGGCGACGCCCGGCAAGCCGAGGCCCTTCGGCACGGTCGAGCTGAAGCCGGATTTCGACGAGAACGGCAGTGGGACGCAGATCGACAGCATCGGGTTCTGGGAGGCGCCGGACCCGGCCGATACCCTGATGCTGGTCACCGCCAAGGGCAATCAGCGCGTCGAGGTGTGGCGCTACCCCTTCGCCGGCAACGAGCAGGAGGCGCTGCGGCACCCGATCTTCGGCACCGACACCAAGGTCAACGGGATCGTGGTCGACCAGGCGGAGGACGTGGTGTACATCGCGATCTCCACGCCGGTCTCGACGGTCGCGGTGTTCGACCTGCCCGGCCTGAACCTGGTGCGCCACTTCGTCGACGGCCAGGTCAACTTGCGCGGCGAGCCCAACCTCGCCCTGCTCCAGCTTCCCGACGCGTCGAAGCGCCTGTACGTGTCGGCCGACGACATCGTCTACCTGTACGAACCGCACAGCGGCGCAGCGCTGGGCGACTTCCGGCCCACCAAGGGACTGGAGACCATGCTCGGCGACGACCGCGACCAGATCGTGTACATCCCGGACGAGAACAGCGGGACCGGGGTCTACGCCTACGATCCGGACGGCCGGCCCTTCGCCCGCGGCGGCGCGAGCGTCTTCGGCACGGGGGGTATCTTCGACGACGACGCGGAAGGCATCACCGAGTACGTTTGCTCGGACGGCGAGGGCGCCGACAGCGGCGCCGGCTTCATCGTGGTCGCCGATCAGCGGGCCGAGGCGACCGACTTCGAGATCTTCGATCGCCAGGCCTGGGACCACCTGGGCACGCTGCGCCTGACCGGGGTGAGCAACACCGACGGCGTGGCCTCGACCCAGCAGGCCTTGCCCGACTACCCGCTCGGCCTCTTCGCCGCGCTCAACGACGACAAGAGCGTCGCCGGCCTCGGCTGGGACAAGATCCTGGCCGCCACCGGCCTCGGCTGCGCCGGCATGCCGCTCCCGCCGACAGCCACGCCGGAGGATCCCGGGACGGAAACGCCCACAGCCACCCTGGCCCCCAGCGCCACGCCGGTCCCGGCCGAGACCGACACGCCCGCGCCCAGCCACACGCCGGATCCGGCCCGGACCGAGGAGCCGACGCCGACGGCCCATCCCGCGCCCGCCGGCTCGCGCGGCTACCTGACGACGCCCGGGGAGCTGGCGGCGATCATGGCCAAGGCGGACCAGGGCATCGAGCCGCACGCGGCGGCGGTGGCGGAGCTGCTGAAATGGGCGGGCAAGCGCTGGGACTACAAGCTGGACGCGACCGAGAAGTGCAAGGCGGCGGGTGATCCGAAATGGATGGACGAGGAAAACGGGATCCCCATCCTCTACGCCAAGGCGATGGCCTATCACCTGACCGGCGAAGCGCGCTACGCCGAGGAGGTCGCCGGCATCCTCGAGTCGATCATGTCGCACATCCGCACCGTCGACTGGGAGGTCCAGGGCCGGCAGTGCCAGCTCAACTTCAGTTGGGGCATCCCCGAGCTTGTCGGCGCGGCCGACCTCGTCGAGGGCTACTGGGCCGAGCGCACCTGCCAGGGGCCGGCCAGCCCCGCGCACGACGACCAGACCATCGCCGCCGGGCCCTGCAAGCGGCTGTTCCAAAACTGGCTGGCCAAGCTGTATTACGGCGTGTCCTACACCGCGGCGGGATCGATGAACAACTGGGGCGTCGCCGCGACCAATGCCTGCGCGCATATCGCGGACTACTTGTGGGACCGGCCGGAGCTCCGGCTGGTCCACCGCCAGCCCGACGAGGTCGACGGACGGACGGAAATCGCCCTGTCGCCGGCCGCGGCCTGGTCCCTGGCCCGGCGCACCACGCTGGACCGGATGAACGGCTATCGGGTGGACTACATCCAGGACAAGACCTGTGACGACTTCGCGAACGAGTCCGGCCAGCACGATCCCGCGCGGCCGCCGGTCAAGTCGCAGATCACCGAGCGCGGCATCGTGCCGGACGACGCGCGGCGCGGCGAGTTCTGCAACATCGAGCGCTACAACGGCGAGTACCAGGGCTATCCACAACTGCACGTCAGCCTTTACGTCCAGCACTGCGAGCTCTTGTGGCGCCGCGGCGATCGCGCCTGCTACGACAACGTGGACCTGACCGATCTGCCCGCCTACGGCTTCCCCAACCCCAACGACACCCAGGTCCAGCAGACCACGCACCTCTACCCCGGCCGCGGCTCGGTCGAGCGGGCGATCAAGGCGCTGATCGTGGACTCCGGCACCGAATGGCGGCACGACGCCGCCCTCGCGGTGGCCTACCATTACTACGTGACGCATTCGACCCTGAGCGGGATCGAAGCATGGCCGGCGCAGATCGATCCCGCGCCGCGCTGCTGGCAGGACGTCTGCTTCGGTACGCTGACGCACGGCCTGGCGCCGGACGAGGCGCCCGCGCCCCCGCCGACGGTGCCCCCGCCGACCGATCCGTAGGGCGGTAGGCGCATGCGGCCGGGCTGGACGTCAGGGCGTGGCGGACGTCAGGGCGCCGTGGATCTCAGGCCGTCTCGGTCTCCAGGTTGCTGCGGACTTCAGGCCGTTGCGGTCTGCGCCCCAGCCGCGCCCGCCCCCGGCTCGCGGTTGAGGCGCCGCCATTGCCAGAGCAAGAACAGGAAGATCCCCAGCGCGAAGCCCAGCTCGACCACCTCGTTGAACTCGGTGATCACCATGTACAAGCTATCCGGCGGGGTCGGCAAGGCCAGCCGGTAGATGCGCCAGACGAAGAAGGGTAGGAAGAAGGGGATAAGGCTCCAGTGCGGAACCAGCCACACCAGCCCGTCGCCGAAGCGCCGTAGCGGCTTCCAGTCTGCCGCGACCAGGAGCGGCAGGATGGTGCCATAGCCGGCCGCGACCATTTGCAGCCACTTGAAGGTCGCGCCGACCCCGTAGATGTTGTGCAGGTTGGTCTCGGCTTGCTTGTTGCTCTCCACCAGCACCTCCGGGGTCCCCCAGCCGAAGATACGTTGGCCCCAACTGAGCTCTTCGCCGACCATGAACACCAGGCCGAGACACAGCAGCCCGTAGAGCGCGATCAAGCGGCGATCGACGCCCGTCCGCCCCATTTTCATCACCAAGCGCACCGCATAAAACAACGCGGCTGCATAGCACACCACTTGGAGCGTCTCGGCGAAGCCGTCCTCGCTGGCATACCACAAGTAGGCTTCCTTGCCGACCAGCGCCGCGATCATCGCGCCCAGGACGAGCCAGATCGGGACCGTCCACATCGCCACGAGGGTCCGCGGCCGTATCGACCAGCTCGCGGCGCCGGACGCGATGCCGGCGCCGATCCGTGCCCGCCAGGTGCCGGCCGGCACCCCATCCCTGTGTTCGATCCCGCCGGCGGCCAGCATGTCTCGGGTCATTTCCTCGCTCCTTCGATCGCCGCCTCGCACATCGCCGCCAGGCTCGCGGCGCTGTGCGACCAGACGAAGCGGGACTCGACATGCCGCCGGCTTGCGGCGCCCAACCGTGCGCGCGCCTCGGCGTCGCCCAAGAGCGCGACCAACTGATCCGCGAAGGCCGCCTCGTCGTCCGCCACCCGGACCGGCGGCTCCGTCGCGTCGATCTTGAGGCCGTCCGCCGCCACCGAAGTCGTCACCACCGGCAGGGCCATCGCCATCGCCTCGAGGATCTTGTTCTGCATGCCCGAGGCATGGCGCAGCGGCGCGGCGAAGACCGCCGCCTGTTCGAGGTAGGGACGCATGTCGTCGACGAAGCCGGTGACGGTGACGCCGCCCGCCCGCGCCGCGCGCGCCCGCAGCTCGGGCGTCGGGTTGCGGCCGACGATCGTCACCTCCAGGTCCGGAACGGCCCGCCGTACCCGCGGCAGGATCGCATCGACGAGGTAGCCCGCCGCGTCGTCGTTCGGCTGGTAGTCCATCACGCCGGTGAAGACGATCCGTTTCGCGTCCGCCGGCGCCGGGGCACGCCGCCGCCAGTAGTCCAGGTCGACGCCGTTGGGCACGATCGGCGAGCCGTCCCCGGCGCCCAGCACGGCCTCGCGGTCGCGCGGTGAGATGAAGGCGCGGTGCGGCGACAGCCCCAGCAGGCGGCGCTCGAGCCGGCGCACCTGGCGGTAGCGCATCCACAACAGCGGCCGCTCGGCCGGGCCGGCGCTGTGGAAGCGCGACGCGATCCGCATCGACGTGGCGTCGCAGAAGTCGACAACGATCGGCAGCTCGTGCCAGCCGTCGATGGCCGGGAACACCGACTTGCCATGGAAGAGCACGACGTCGTAGCTGCCCGTCGCCGCCAGCCGCCGCAGCGCGCGCCGCATGTCGCGCACGCCGCCGTGGACCTGGATGTGCTTCTCGAAGCGCCGCCCGACCGCCGGCACCCGGCCGATCAAGCCGCGCGCCGGCCGCGGCGCCGTGCCGTTGACGTCGAACGCCACGAGCTGGTCGGCGTAGGCGCCCACCTCGCGCAGCGCGTCATCCGAAACGTGCTCGCGGATCAAGGTCAGCAAGGTCACCCGGTTGCTGGCCGCGAGCTCGCGCAAGAAGTGGTAGTGCCGGTGGGGTCCCCGCACGGCGGGGTGCTGCAAGCCCGGCGTGATGTGCAAGATGTGCATAGAGCCAATCAAATCCTCGGTCAAAGCCAAACGCCCGACCGCGCCGATGGGCGCGATCAAGTGTTAATGACGTGTAAACCGAGTAAAAGGATGCTGGAAACGGTCCGGACGGCGTGTGGAGGGGCGGCCCTCGTGGCTGCTCCTACGGATGATCTTCGGAGAACCCCACTTCGTTGTGCGACAGCAGCTCGTCCAATCCTTGCTCGGCGGCGATGCGTCCGCCGCGATCGTCGAACACCACGTTGTCGCGCACCTCCAGGTCCAGCTCGCCGCTGAGGTCGATCCCTTCGTCGCCGCAGTCGACGAAACGGTTGGCACGCAGCTCGCCGCCGCCGCCGTCGAAGTCGATCCCGTCCTTGAAGGCGTCCTGGATCACGTTGTCGTGGATGTCGACCGCGCCGCCGCGCACGTAGAGCGCGTCCTTGCCGAACATCGGGCCGAACCGGCTGTCGGCGATCTCGGCCTCGGTCCCGACGAGCGACAAGCCGCCGACGAAGTCTTCGGCGTTGACGCGTGCCTGCCGGCCGTGCTCGAAGCGCGTGTGCTCGAACACCGCCGGGCCGGCGCCGACCACGCCGACCACGCCCCACTTGAGCCAGGGATGACGGGCGGTGAACACGATCGGGTCCTGCGCCGTCCCGCGCGCCGCCAGCGGACCGTAGGCGATCAGCGATCGCCCCGCCCCGAAGCGCAGCACGGCCCCCGGCGCGATCTCCAGCGCCACGCCGCGCGGGACGACCACGGTGTCGCCGAAGTCGTGCCGTCCGCTTGGCAGCAGGATGCGCGCGGGGTCGCGTGGATCGGCCTGGAAAGCGGGATGGCGCGCGAGGAAGTCGGCTCGGCCCAGGTCGATCGCCGCCGCGAGATCCTCCGGCCACTGGGTGTTGTAGCCGGTCAGGCGGAACCACAGCCAGCCGGCGCGGTCCACCCAGTAGACCAGCCCCAGCGCCAGTACCGCGGCGGCGAGCCAGGGCCCGAGCCAGGCGGCGGTGCGGCGGTGGACCGCGCCGGGGTGGCGGCCGGGTCCCAGGGACCAGAAGACCAGCGACCAGACCAGGAAGGTCACGCCGAGGAAGGCCAGCAGCGGATCGGGCACGTGCAGCGCCAGGCGCGCGCCGGCCAGGGCCAGGCCGACGGAAAGCAGCACCGGCACGGCCAGGGCCCAGTCGACACGCCGGCGGGATCGCGCCGACGCGGAGGCGGGTGGGGGTTCCAGCTTGAGGGCGTGTGGGTTGTTCAATGGACTCGGCTCGGGTCGGTGTTCTGGGTCGATGTCGTGGCAACGAAAAGGGGAAGCGGACCATGCCGCTTCCCCTTTTAAGACGCGCTTCCCGCCGGCCGAGTTACCCTCACCCTGCCCACGCTCAACCGTCGCCGTGGCGACGGCCGGCGTCGCGGCCTGGACCTGGACCCGCCGCCCCCGCGTCAGATGTCAGTCATGCCCGTTGCCGTTCCCGGCGTGGCCGTTGCTCTTGCCATTCCCGGCATGGCCATTGCCGTTGCCATTGCCGTTGTGCCCATTGCCATTGCGGTGATGACCGTTCCCGTTGCCGTTGCGGTAATAGCCGTTCTCATGGCTGATGGCGGGAAGGGCCGTCCCGCCGTCATGGAAGACGCCCAGCGCCAGCTCGACCAACTCGCAGATCGCGTGGCCGGCGGCGATATGCGCTTCCTGGATGCGCGGCGTGCTGGTCGAAGGCACGCGGAAGCAGTAATCCACCCGCCCGGGCAGCTCCCCCCCGTCCTCGCCGGTGAAGGCGACCGTCGCCATGCCGCGCGCCCGCGCCGTTTCCAACGCGGCGACGATGTTGCGCGATCGGCCGCTGGTGCTGATCGCCAGCGCGACGTCGCCCGGCTGGCCCAGCGCCTCGATCTGGCGCGCGAACACGCGCTCGAAGCTGTAGTCGTTGCCGATGGCGGTCATGATGGACGTGTCGGTGGTCAGCGCCATGGCCGCCAAGGCCTGGCGCTCGCGCAGAAAGCGGCCCACCAGCTCGCCCGCGATGTGCTGGGCATCGGCGGCGCTGCCGCCGTTGCCGAAGATCAGGATCTTGCCGCCATCCGCCAGTGCGCGGATTAGCAGGCGGGTGATCGCCGCCAGCGTCTCGGACTGCGTCTCGATGACGCGCTCTTTGACCCGGACGCTCTCCTCGAAGATCGCCGCGATCTGCAGCGCCTGCGGGCTCGGCGTGGCCACGCCGGCCAGCGGTGCCCGGAATAGGCTTGTGGTCCCAATCATCCTTGTACCCCCCATGTTTGAAGGCCTTTCGGCTCGAAGGTGAACTCGACCACCTGCCCGCCGAGCTTTTCGAGCTCCCTGGCCACGATATGCTTCCGTCCGAAGGCGCAGTAGAGCAGCAGGTAGCCGCCGCCCCCCGCGCCGGTGATCTTGCCGCCCAAGGCCCCGTGCTGTCGGGCAGTCTCGTACAGGGCGTCGATGTTGGACGTGGTGATCTGCGACGCCATCCGCTTCTTGTTCTCCCAGGCCTGGTGCAAGAGGCAGCCGAAGTCGTTCAGGCGGCCCTGCAACAGCGCGTTCTTCATCTCGATCGTGATCTGCTTGAGCTCCGCCATCGCCGCGATCACATCCGCCTCCTGGCGCACGTAGTTGTCCACCTGGGTGCGGATGATGTTGGCCGAGAGCCGGGTGCGGCCGGTGTAGCAGAGCAGCAGGTTGTACTCCAGCTCGTTGGCCACGTCGGGGTCCACCCGCAGCGGGTTGACGATGACCGTCGAACCCTCGAACTCCATGAAGTTGAAGCCCCCGAAGGCCGCCGCGTACTGATCCTGCATCCCGCCGCCGATCGCCAGCACTTCGCGCTCGATGTGGTAGGCCATCTGGGCGACCTCGTAGGAGGTCATCGGCCGGCGCTGCAAGTGCTTGATCAGGCCGATCAGCACCACCACCATCGTCGAGGACGAGCCCAGGCCCGAGCCGGGCGGGGCGTCGCTGTGCAGGAAGAAGTCCCAGCCGCTGGTATGCCCGTTGCCCGGGCACATCACCTTGATCACCGCCTTGACCAGGTCGAGCTCGCCGTCGTAGGGCATCTCCCCGTCGAGGTCGTACTTGGCGACGATGTCGTAGTCCAGCGATTGCACCTTGATGCTGCGGTCGCCCCGCGGCCGCAGCGAGCCGTACGCATACTTGTCGATGGTGGCGCTGAGAACGACGCCGCCCTGCTCAGCCGCGTACGGCAGGACGTCGGTCCCGCCACCGGCGAAGCTGATGCGTAGGGGTGCTTTGCTGCGAAGGATCATCCGTTAGCTCCTCGATATAGGCCCTGAAGCGGTCATAGCCCGCCGGTGTGCCGATGTCTACGAAGAACCCGGACGCAGGATAACCATACATAGATTGCTGGTCCGCTAGGATCGCGGGAAACACGTCTCGTTCAAGCGACACCCGCTCGGCTGCCGGGGCATACTTATTAACGGATTTTTGCAGTCCATAGATACCGGCATTGATGAAACTCGGGAAAACTGAGGTTTGGTCAGCTTTCTCATCAAACCGCAGGACGCGGCAATCCGCCGCCAGCGCCACCGTGCCGTAAGCGCGCGCGTCGGCCACCTCGGCCAAGGCCAGCGTGCCCAGGCAGCGCGGGTCGCGCGCCAGGTTGGCCGCGTGCGCGCGCATCAGCCCCGCCAGGTCGATGTCGAAGAAGGAATCGCCGTTGAGCAGCAGGAAGGGCCCGTCGTCGATCAGCGGGTCGGCCAGCCGCAGCGCGCCGCCGGTGCCCAGCGGCTGGTCCTCGACCGAGTAGTCGATGCGCACACCCCAGCCCGCGCCGTCCCCAAAGTGGTCGCGGATCTGCTGGTAGCGGTAACCCACGCACAGGACGACGCGCTCGACGCCGTGGCAGCGCAGGTACTCGATCTGGTAGGCGAGGAAGGGCTGGTCGCCCACGGCCGCCATCGGCTTGGGCCGGTCGGACACCACCGGCCGCAGCCGGGTGCCGAGGCCACCGGCGAGGATCAGGGCTTGCATGGCGATTGCGTCCTTGTTGTTGATGTCATGGGAAGCTCCGGATGTGGGCCTCACCGCCCCATCCCCAGGCTCGCCGGCACCGAGAAGATGCCCGGCTGGCCGAGCTCCGCGCCCGGGCCGACGGCGTCGGCCCAGTCCGGGTGCTCCAGCGTGAAGCCGGTGTCGACCAGCACCTCCGGCGCCAGGCGGTAGTCGCCAGCCGCCGCGTCGCGGAAGCTTACGGTCTCGACCACGCGGCAGGTGGGGCAGGCGCCGGCCGGATCGTCCGACAGAGCGTGCGAGACCTTGACCTGCCCCTTGGAGAAGTAGTCCTCGTCCACGAGGGTCCCGTTCTCCGCGAACACGTTGTTGACGAAGGTCCCGCCCGCGCCGCCGAACATCGGCTTCTTGCGCTTGGCCTCGATGGCGATCTGGTTGCCGATGAAGGTGTTGTAGGCCACCCGCGGGTTCGAGCGGTCCTTGGTCGACAGGCCGCGGACGCAGCCCTTCATCAGGTTGTTGACGATGGTCGGCGCCGAGGCCTCGCCCACGCTGAAGCACTTGTCGCCGGTCCCGTCCACCCGCGTGCCCGAGACCACGAAGTCGGTCGTCCCCGAGAAGTCGATCCCGTCGCCGGAGATGTCCATGAAGTGGCTGTCGCGGATGAAGCCGCGCCCGAAGTCGATGTCGATCGCGTCCGAGGCGGTCCGCGCGAGCAAGCTGCCCGTCATCTCCAGCCGCCCGTTCTTGATGTTGATCCCGTCCTCGCTGGCCATGTCGGTGACGCGGACGTCGTCGAGCGTCAGGTCGCCGTTGTGGACGGCCAGCCCGCCGGTGAAGAGCATCCCGTTGATGTGCCCCTGCCCGCCGTCCCGGAGGTCGACGTGTTGCAGGACCACCGGGGCGGGCGGGCGGACCGAGGCGAAGGTGTCCCAGGGCTTGCCGCCGGCGTCGCCGTGGATGCGGATGCGCGCGTCCGGCCGCCCGATCGCGGTCAGGCCGCCGTAGTTCAGGAAGTTGACCTCCGGCGCCAGGGTGATGTCGGTCCCCGGCTGGATCACCAGCGGCACGCCCTGGGGGACGATCACGGTGTCGGTGATCACCACCTGCCCGGCCAGCTCGACCCCGTTGGGACTCTCCTGGCTCGGCGCGAACTGCGCGTGGCGGCGCAGGAAGTCCGCCCGCGAGGCGGTGATCGCGTCCAGGTCGAAGGGATCCGAGGCATCGTAGGCCAGCACCCCCACCGTCCCGTCGACCGGGGGCGCCGGGTCGCCGTCGACCGCCGCGGCGACCATCGGCGCGCCGCTGACGGCATTGGCCGCCTCGACCTCGATGCGCGGGAAGGGACGGGCCAGGGGATCGTGCTCCGGGGTGTCGAAGTTCCCCAGGACCAGGTAATGCCGCCGGCCGGCGAGCGTGTCCGCGAACTCCCAGGTGCGCTCCTCGATGAGGTCGCGCTTGAACTCGACCTCCGGCAGCACCTGCTCGCCCAGCTCGAAGCGCACCATACCGTCCCGCGCCACGGTCCGCGCCACCTCGCGGTCGTCCGGGCCGACGACTCCATCCTCGTCGAGGTCCTCGACCAGGCGGTACATGCCCTTGAACTTCATCGTCATCGTCGGGCTCTCGGTGGCGGCGAGGGTGGCGGCGGGGTCCGCCGGCCGGGTCGTGTCGTACAGCGCGATCGCGCCGAGGTCCACCCCGCTGAAGTTCAGCGTGGCGAAGTCGATCCCCGCGCGGTCCGCCGCGAGCTGGCGGTAGACCAGGTTGGCGCTGGAAAGGCCGAGGACCTTGTGCGTTCGTTGGATGTTGTACTTCAGGTCGCCGCGCATCACGTCCATCTTGTAGCCGTGGCCGGGCGTGGTCAGGACGTCGGCCCAGATGAACGGGCGGATGCGGTTGTGGACCTTGTCGTAGCGCGCCATCAGGCTCGCCCCGCCGTCGCCGACCCATTCCCACAGGATCTTGTTGCGCTCCAGGCGCAGCTCGGGGTCCAGCAGGGTCGAGCGCTGCAGCTCGTCCGGGCCATGCGTGTTCCAGTAGTCGATCGTCCCCGGCTCGGCCGGCATGCGCACCATGTGCACGTCCCAGGGCACCGGCTCGAGCAGGCCGCGGCTGGGATCGTGGAAGAGCTTGAGGTTGTCGCTGCCGAAGCGGACGTGGTTGGTGTTGAGCAGGGTGGTCAGCGCGCGGAAGTGGATGTACTTGTCCCAGTCCAGCGCCGCCCGCGCGCGGCGGAAGTTGGCCGGCGTCGGATCGAGCTCGTGCGCGTCGAGCACCTGGAGCAGCGGCAGGCCCAGCCCGGCGGCGGGATCGACCGCGAGCCGCGCCGAGGCGAGGTCGAACTTGGCGTCGGAGGCCGTGCCGGTGCCGAGCTTGGTGTACTGCTCGAAGTGCTGGGCGCGGCCGTTCTGGCCGACGATCGCGGTCTCGGGCCGGTCGTAGGCGGCCATCAGCGGCTTGTCGAAGTGCTCGACCTCGTAGTACAGCCCTTGCAGCCGGCCGTTGATGCGCAGGACGACGAACTGCCAGCGCGGCACGATCAGCCCGGCCTCCTGCATCAGGTTGCTGACCAGCGGCGCGACGGCGTAGTCGCGGTCGTTGGGGATGATCAGGTTGATCTGGTTCTTGGCCATCAGCTCGACGTGCTTCTCGGGCTCGGCCTCGGTATGGCCGTGGAAGGGCTGCTCGATCTTCTCGACGGTGCCGTCCGCGTTCTCGACCAGCTCGTCGTCGAACTTGATCCGATAGCTGCGCTTGGGGCCCGACCAGTGGTTGGGCAGGTCGCCGCGCAGCCGTACGTCCACGCGGTACCGCTTGCCCTCGGTGATGAAGGTGCCCGGCACCCAGTCCTGCATCTCCTCGGTCAGGATGCCGGTCTGCACCGCCTCGGCGGCGGCCTGGTCCAGCCGCAGCAGGCTCTCGCTGGTGATGCGCAGGTCGTAGACCGGCAGGCCGGACTGCATCAACAGGTGCTGGCTGCGGAAGGGGTTGACCATGCCGTCGACGAAGGCGAGATAGCGACTGCCGGTGATCAGGCGGCTGGCGCGGTCGGCCAGGTCGGTCGAGTAGGTCAGCCCGGCGAAGATCACGACCAGGAGCGCCAGCATCCCCACCAGCGCCTCGGGCAGGCGCGGCCAGACACGGCGGAAGGGCTTGCTCGCGCGGTCCAGGGCGGATCGCCCGCGGCGGCGGACATCGGACAGGGTTTCGTTCATCATGGCCAGAGCTGCTCCGGGGTATGGGGCGACGATCGATGGAAGATAGCAGGCGGGGCGGCGCCTAGAGCTCGTCCTCGTCGGCCCGCGCGCGGGCCGACAGGCGGGCGGTGGCGCGCACGGCGTAGCAGTACTTGCTCAGCGCCTCGTTGCCCAGGTCGTACTTGCTGATCATCATATGCAGCGCCCGCGTCAGCACGCCGTCGGCCTTGATCTCGAAGACCGCCGTGCCGTAGGGCAGGATGCGCTGGCCGCCGCGTAAGGGGCCGAAGAGGTCGAGCTGGCGGCTGGCGACGATCTCGTGGTCGAAGCTGACGCGCACGCGCTTGTGCTCCGGCCGCTCGAAGGCCTGGCGGCGGTACTGCACGATGACCTTGGGCTCGAAGTTGAGCTGGCGCTGCAGCCGGACGAACTCGCGCACGCCGGGGTCGGCCATCAGCCGCTGGGGCGGCAGCGTCCGCCGCCATATCGCGCGCTCGAGCTCGGGATAGTCGGCCAGCGCGATGACCGCCGTGGTCTTGTGGATGAAGCCGATGATGCGCGACTTGATCTCCAGGCGCACGAAGGGCGACTCGTGCTCGGGGTCGTCCCCGTATACCCGCAGCCGCAGCTTGTGGCGCACGGCCGTGCCGGCGACCTTCTCGTGATAAGCCATGTAGTCCGGCGTATCGAAGTACAGGCTGCGCACGGTGTAGCCGCCATGCGCCTGGCTGTGGGCATCCAGCCGCATGAGGGCCCGGATGTCGCGCTCCAGCGCCGTCCGCCGCGTCCGGTCGACCACGTACTTGACCTCCAGGCGATCCAGCATCACCCCCAGGTCGCGCGCCTTCGGTGTTTCGGCTGGTTTGGGAGCTGGCGCGGGCAGACCGTCGGGGGTGGGGATCCCTTCGGTCGCCGCCGGCCCGGCCGGCGCGGGCATGGCCTGCGGCGCGAGCATGACCGGCTCGGCGTCCAGGGTTGCCGGGGCGAGCGCGCCGGGTGCCGTCGCGACGCCGTTGGTTCCCGTGTCCGGCCGCAGTGCCGTGGTCACGCCGCTCTGGGATCCCTCGGACCACTCCGCCGGCTTGTGCTCAGAGCTCAAGGTGGTTCTCCGGAGTGATCAGGGTGACCTCGCGCGCGACGCCGTTGGAGATCGCGCCGACGACCGTCTCGGGCGTGGTCTTGGAGGCCAGGCGGATGCTGTAGGTGTACTCGAAGTCCTGGCCGCGGTCGATGTCGGTCGCGCCGCGGAGCTGCTTCCAGCTCACCAGCGCGCGCGCCGTCTCGGGCAGCTTGGCCCAGGGATCGGTCTCGTGCGAGCGGAAGATCAAGATGTAGTCCGACGAGCCGACCGCGTTGTGGCCGACCGCGTGGAGCACGACGACGGCGACGGAGACCGCGATGGTGCCGATGATCGCGATCAGCCAGGCGCCGGCGCCGGCGCACAGGCCGATGGCGACCGACATCAACAGGAAGGTCATATCGCGGCTGTCCTTGATCGCCGTGCGGAAGCGGATGATCGACAGCGCGCCGACCAGGCCGAGCGACAGCGCGACGTTGCTCTGGATGGTCATCATGATCATC
>CAZCJG010000006.1:0-29753 GCA_964498575.1 uncultured Anaerolineales bacterium
CGATCTCGAACACCACCTGCGGCGCGATGCCGCCTTCGAGCCACTGCAGGTAGGACCCGCGACGCCCCTTCGGCCGCCCGAACGCCACGAGCACATCCGGCGCGACGCGCGTCTTGTTGTCGCCTTCAACCGGATACCACAACAGATCGCCGGCGACGAACACGTCGGGATCGTCGCGGAACTGCGCCGCGATGCCGTTGTGGATCTTGACGATGTAGTCGAACTGCTCGGTGTTGTCGGCCATCGGCATCCCGTCGCTGTCGGGGTAGATGATCTCGGCGGCGGAATCATCAGCAAGCATCACCCGAGGCGACGGCAGCTTGGTAAGCGTGGGAGGGTGTTCAAGCGTGGTCATGGGGAATCACCTCGTACCTCGCCAATGATAGCCCCCGCCGGGGTAGCTGGGCAAGCGGCCCGCGTCACTCCGCCGCCACCAGCGATCGCCCGCCGCTGCCGGTGGCGGAGTCGTCGGCCGGGTCATCGGGTGGTTGGCTCGCGCGCTGGTGGCACCGCCTGACCCGCTGCTGTTCGCCGGGTGGGCCGGCCCGCGCGACCACCCGGAGCGCGGCAGGCACCGTGCCGGTCCCGTATCTTTCGGCGCCGCTGCCCGTTAAATACAAGGCACAGGACGCCATTGCCCCCGTGCTCGGCGTCACCGTTACGCCCTGCGATTGAGGAGGACCACCGAATGGCCGATCTACGCGAGGCCCCGCCCCGCCAGTCCCCCCAGCTCGGCTGGTGCCTGGCGCTGTACCCCCGACTCTCGCGGCGCGCCCGGCGGCGACTGGCGGCGCTGCTGGTCGCGGCGGCGCTGGTGGCGCAGCCGCCGCCCGGCTATGTACGCGGTGAGGGCGCGACCGGCAGGGCTGGGAGCGGCTTCGGCGCGCCGATCGCCCAGCACGCTCCGGTCCCGCTGCAGCGTGCATCCGCCGCTGGGAGCCCTGGCACGAACCCGGCGGTCGAGCGGGCGCTGCATGAGCTCGGGCTCGACGCGCCGGCCGCCCCCGCGGCGATGGACGCCACGCCCGCCGGCAGCGAGTTCCAGGTCAACAGCTATACGACGAGGGGGCAGCGCTTCCCGTCGGTGGCGATGGACGCGGACGGCGACTTCGTGGTGGTATGGCAGAGCGACGGCTCGGGCGGCACCGATACGAGCTTTTACAGCATCCAGGGGCAGCGCTACAACGCCGCGGGCAGCCCCGTTGGCAGCCAGTTCCAGGTCAACACCAGCACCGGGCTCAATCAGGGCACTCCCTCGGTAGCCATGGACGCGGACGGCGACTTCGTGGTGGTGTGGGAGAGCGGCAGCTCGGGCGGCGCCGATACGGGCGGCTACAGCATCCAGGGCCAGCGCTACAACGCGGCGGGCAGCCCTGTCGGCAGCGAGTTCCAGGTCAACAGCTATACCACGGGTGATCAGCGCTCCCCGTCGGTGGCGATGGACGCGGACGGCGACTTCGTGGTGGTGTGGGAGAGCGACGGCTCGGGCGGCGCCGATACGGGCGGCTACAGCATCCAGGGCCAGCGCTACAACGCCGCGGGCAGCCCTGTCGGCAGCGAGTTCCAGGTCAACAGCTATACCACGAGTGATCAGCGCTGGGCGTCGGTGGCGATGGACGCGGACGGTGACTTCGTGGTGGTGTGGTACAGCGACGGCTCGGGCGGCGCCGACACGGACGGCTACAGCATCCAGGGCCAGCGCTACAACGCCGCGGGCGGCCCTGTCGGCAGCGAGTTCCAGGTCAACAGCTATACCACGAGTGATCAGCGCTTCCCGTCGGTGGCGATGGACGCGGACGGGGACTTCGTGGTGGTGTGGTACAGCTTAGGCTCGGACGGCACCGACACGGACGGCTACAGCATCCAGGCTCGGCGTTACAACTCGGCGGGCATCGCGGCGGGCGGCGAGTTCCAGGTCAACACCTACACCACGGGTGCCCAATTCCTCCCCTCGGTGGCGCTGGACGCGGACGGCGACTTTGTGGTGGTGTGGCACAGCTTCAGCTCGGACGGCATCGATTCAGACGACGCCAGCATCCAGGGGCAGAGCTACACCGCGGCAGGGACCGCGGTGGGCGGCCAGTTCCAGGTCAACACCTACTCCACCGCCAATCAGCGCGTCCCGTCGGTGGCGATGGATTCGGACGGCGACTTCGTAGTGGCATGGCTTAGCTTCGGCTCGGGCGGCACCGATACGAGCAACTACAGCATCCAGGCTCAGCGCTA
The DNA here is from genome assembly GCA_964498575.1 of uncultured Anaerolineales bacterium. Taxonomy (GTDB): domain Bacteria; phylum Chloroflexota; class Anaerolineae; order Epilineales; family Epilineaceae; genus CAZCJG01. Next base: position 2,227 of record CAZCJG010000006.1, read on the forward strand.
CAACTCGAGCAATGCACCGACCCCCTCGCCCACGCCGACAAGCGCACCAGCCGGCACAGCGACGCCCCAACCGCCCACGGCGGTCGATCTGCGCTACTTCCAGGCGATCGGACTGGCGGATCGAGCCATCCTGGTCTGGGAGACCGCCAGTGAGGTGGACCCGCTCGGCTTCCAGGTCCTCCGCGCGGCGGACGCGGGCGGTCCGTGGACGCCGGTCAACGCGGCGCTGATCCCGGCCGAGGGCGGAGCGGCCGCCGGGCGGAGCTACGTGCTGCGCGACGCGCCGGGGCGGGGAACCTGGCATTACCGGCTGGAGGACGTTGGGGCGGACGGCAAGCGGACGCCGCACGCCGCGGTCCAGGTGCGGGTGGGGCCGGGTGCGGGGCGCGAGTTGTTCCTGCCGAGCCTGGGGGCAGCCCGCTGACGCCTTCGCGCGTGCCGTTGCTCTCGCGCCGGACTTCGCGCCGCGCACTTCCGCCCGGAAGGCACCCTGAAGCACCTCGGTCGTCTCGACGAGGCGATCGAGTGCCTGGACTTCCCGATGATAACACCCACGGCATTGCTGGGAAGCACCACAGCCAATCATGGAGTCCGCGCGCGACCTGCCGGGCGGACCGCCCGGCAGGTCGCGCGCGGTTGCCCCCCGCTACCGCGGCCATCCCACGGCCGGCAGGTAGACCACTCCCTCGTCCGGACAGGCCGCGCAGGGCCACAGGCGCCCGCCGTTGGTCTCGACGACCACGGTACCATAGGTTGAGACCGCCTGGATCACCGCGCTGGTGCCGGGCGGGATGCGGCCTTCCCAGAGGTTGAAATGGGGATTGTCGTCGGGGCTCGGGACCATCTCGACACTTTCCCAAACGCCGGAGCCCGGTCGCGGCGATTCGGATGTCGTGTAGGTTGCGACCATGCGCAGCAAGCCCTCGCACCGGAAGCGGAGGAACGTTCCACCCGGCTCGGCGCGGATTTCGACGGGTTCGAGAATGCGCTTATCGGCGTTCTTGAGGGGCAGAAACGGATTACGCGGGGGGGCATAGTACTCGTCGAGGACGGCCGATTCGATGAGCCGCTCGGCGCCCGTCCGCGGCTGATACTGCCCCAGGACGAAGGGCAGCGGATGCGCCGCATGCCCGAACAGCAGGCCGGGCGGCTCGCCGAGGGTTCGCGGATCGAAGAGCCCGCGCGGGGTCACGGGCCAGGCGGGATACCAGGCATAGGGATCGCTATCCATGTCCAGGCGGCCGCCCGCCCGCCCGCTCCCGAGCAGCGGCAGACCCAACCCGAGCGGGCGTGCCGCCGGTGGCGCCGCTGCGGGCACCTCGCGATAGGTCGCCTGGAGCACGATTACGCCGAGGAGTGAGACCAGGTCGCCGATCGGTGTGGCCCGCTTGTCGCCCAGTGCCGCCGAGAACATCGCGAGCCGCGCAGCGGGTTGGACGTACTGGCCGGCTTCCACGGCCGGCGCTTGCCCGCCGAAGGTCCAGTAGCCCGGCGCGGCCTCCGGATGGCGCCGCAGCTTGTCCGCCGGGAAGGTGTAGCGCTGTCCGGCTCGCAGCCAGACGAATTGGGGGGTGTCCGCCCGCACCAACTCCTTGCCACGCGCCTGCGCCAGCATGCCCGCGGCGGGCTCGCCGCCCGCCGGCCCGGTCTGCGGCAGCCCGGCGCCCGGCGGCACGACGCGTAGCATCGGCAGGCCATAGAGCAGCGTCCCCGCGACGGTCTTGTTGTGGATGGCCGCGCCGGGATAGTGACCGAGGTAGGCGCGTTTGGCTTCGACGAGCGCGTCGCCGATCGCCATGCCCCGGCCCTGGAGCAGCACCCGGGTCAGCTCGGTGCCAAGCGCGGTCTGCCAACCCGCCACGCCGGGCAGTTCCGTCCCGTAGGTCCAGCCGGTGGACGCCACGACCGTCGCGCCGCGCCGCGCCCAGGCTTCGGGCAGGTCGTCGCGCCGCACGTCCGCCCCGGCGGGTACGTTCAACCCGGCGTGACTGCCGGTGGCGATCACCAGCGCGCCTTTCGGCCCGATCGCACCTGATCCGCCCAGCCCGGTCCCGATATTCCGTGACCCTACCGCGTCCCCGTTCGCCGCGACAAGCGCATCATGCCAGGTCGGGATCGCGAAGAAGTTGAAGGAAAAGGGTCCATCCATCACGAAGGGCAGGAGGTCGACGGAGGTCCAGGTGTCACCGACAAGCCGGTGGCGCTGTCCGCTGCCGGGGCCGAACGCTCCCAGCGCCTCGCCGACCGCGCGGGCCGCCTCCACCCCCGGCCCGCTGCCGGTGACGAAACTGTCGGAGATCTGGAGCATCCCCTCGTTCGCCAGATAGGCGTCGATCACCGCCGTCATGTCGCTCGGGCGCTCGACCAGGCGGCCGATGGCGAGCTCGGGCTGGGGCAGCACCGCGTCGGCGCTTATCCCCGGGAGTTTTCTCGGCCAGCCGTAGGGGTCGTCGGACAGCGTCTGCTCGCTTTGCATCCCGGTGCCGAGCGGCCCTTGGCGATCGAAGCCGGCCGCCCGCGAGTAATCCGCCTCCAGCCGCCAGTCGAAATCCCGCCAGTCCGGCATCCAATCTCGATCCCAATGCTCCGCGCGCGGCGCCAGGGTCATTCGGGCGTGGGGGATCACCCGACTATCGCCTGCCAGCACGACGTAGCGCAGACCCGGCCAGCGCGCCTTCTGCTCCCAGACCCATCGGCTCAGGTCCCAGGCCACCACATCGGCTTGAGCCAGAGTCGGGTTGCTCAGCCACGCGTCGTATTCCGCCTCCACCTCCCTCGAAGTCTCATGCTGGATGTCCCGCACCACCACCCCGCGCAGCTCCGGCCGCGCCGCCAGCCGGTCCAGCCGCTCCAGCCAGGCCACGAGCTCGGGATCGTTCTCGCCCAAGCCGTAGAGCTCCCGGATGCGCGGGGCGTGGGTGAGGATCAGCATGCGCGGGCTGGCGTCGATGTCCAGTCCGTCATCGTCCAGTCCCTCACCCAATGGCGATCTGTCGCCGACGGGTGGTCGCCAATCCGCATCCGCCGCGGGGATCAATCCCAAGCGCAGCCGGTAAGGGATCGGCTGGGCGAGGTCCACGCCGGATTTCGGCCGCAGCATGAGGAAGTAGGGGCCGGTTCGGGACAGGATGTCCCAGGCCAGCCGGTTCTCGCCCCGCTCCCAGCGCGCCCCGGACAGCGGTAGCTCGCCGGAGTCGGCGGGGTCACAGGTGCGGACGAGGGTAGCGTCGACGCGGTCGTCGAGGTCGGGCACGTTGAGCTCGGCACGGCTGAACGCACCGTCGATCGAGATCCGGTAGACATGCCGCTCCGCACCCGGCTCCAGGCGCGCGGCGACCACCCCGTCCAGTGTGATCGGCAGCGCGTCCGCGCAGGTGAGGCCGGGCCGGCGCGGGATCAGGCGGCTGCCCCCGCCGTAAGCGCCGATCCAGAGGCCGGCATCGGCCGTGGCGGCGATCGCCAGCACGCGGTCGTCCGCCAGGCCGTCGGCGGTGGTGTAGGTTGTCCACGTACCGTCCGCCAGGCGGACCGCGCCGGCCGGGGTGCCGAACCAGAGGTTGCCGGCGGCGTCCTCGGTGATCACCCGCGCCTCGTCCTCGGGCAGGCCGCCGCCGGTCGAGGCGACGCTGAACACCGTCCACGTCCCATCCGGCGCCAGCCGTGCCACGCCGGCCAGGGTGCCGAACCAGTGGTTGCCCTTGCGATCGGCGTAGATCGCCCCGACCCGGTCGTTCGGCAGGCCGCCGCTGGTCGAGGCGGTGGTGTAGGTCGTCCACGCCCCATCCGGCGCCCGCCGCCCGACGCCGCCCAGCGTGCCGAACCACAGGTTGCCCTCGCCATCGATCGCCGCGGCGTAGACGCGATCGTCCGGCAAGCCGCCGCCCGTGCTGTCGCGTGTTGCCGTCGTCCACGTGCCGTCGGGCGCGCGGCGGCTGGCCCCGCCGGTGTTGGTGGCGAACCACAGCGCGCCATCCTCAGCCATGACGATGGCGTTGACGTAGTTGTGAGCCAATCCGCCGCCGGTGGACATGCTGGTGTAGCGCGTCCACGTGCCGTCCGGGCTGCGCTCGCCGACGCCGTTGGCCGTGCCCACCCACAGGTGCCCGGCGCGGTCCAGCGCCAGCGCGTTGACGTTGTTGCTCGGCATGCCGCCGTTCGTGCTGGCCGGCGTGTGGATCGTCCACTCCCCGTCCGCCGCCTGGTAGCCGACCCCGGCCAGCGTGCCGAACCAGGTGCCGCCGCCGGGCTCCGGCAGCACCGCGGTGACATGCGCGTCCAGCGGCGGATCGGCGGTGCGCAGGGTGGTCCAGGCGTCGTCCGGACCTCGGCGGGCGAGACCTTCCTCGGTGCCGGCGTAGACCCGGCCCTGGGCGTCCGTGGCGATCGCGTAGACGTAGTCGTGCGGCAGCTCACCGGATGCGGTCATGTTGACCACGACGCCGTCCGCGATGCGGTACACGCCTTCCCCGGCCGTACCCGCCCAGGCCGCGCCGTCCTGACCAATCGCGACGGCCAGCACCGCCTGTCCCTCGAGGAAGCTCTCCCAGGCGCCGTCGGCGTTGCGGCGGCTGAGGCCGTCGTAGGTGCCGAACCAGACCCGGCCGGCGGCGTCGGCGGCGACCGCGCGGATGTTGTCGCCGATCAGGCCGGCGTTGCCGGTGGTGAACTTGGTGACGCGGCCATCCGTCCCGATCCGGCTGACCCCCTCGGCCGTCCCGAGCCACTTGTCGCCGGCGGGATCGATCGCCAGCGACTGCACCTCGTTGCTCGTCAGGCCCTGGCCGACGCGGTAGCGCGTCCACGTGCCGTCGGCCGCCCGATGCGCCGCGCCGGCATCCGCGGCCGCGAACCACAGGCCGCCGTCGCGGTCGACGGCAATCGCGCTGATCGAGGCCGACGGCAGCCCGTCCATCGAGGGATCGATCCGCGTCCAGCGCCCGGCGGGTTCCAGCACTCCGACCCCGCCGCCGGCGGTCCCGAACCAGGTGTTGCCGTCGCGATCGATCGCGATCGCCTGGACCCCGCCCAGCGGCAGCCCGTCGGGCGGGGTGTAGCCGGTGTAGGTGCCGGTCCGCCGGTCCCAGCGCACCGCGCCGCCGGTCGTGCCGGTCCACACCACGTCGGCTTGCGGGTCGATCGCGACGGCGGTGACATGATGGCGGTTGGCCAGGCCATGCCAGACGCCGAGGGATGGGTTGGTCTGCGTGGCATCCGCGCGGGCCGCCGCAGGCGAGGTGGCGGGGATGAGGATGAACAGGGCGGTTGTCAGCATCACGATCATCGCGCGGCTCCAGCCGCCGAAGCCGTGTCGGCGCAGGCCGACACCTGGCCGTAGGCCATCCAGCGGCGAATTCATTCGCTTGGCGCCGCCCCCGCGCGCATGAGCCGCCGTTTCAACGTCGACGTTCGTTCTCGACACAGCACCTCGGACCTTCACCACCACCCTCCACCCCATTCAACGGACGCTCGCCCCATTCAGCAGGCGCTCGACCAGGGCCAGCGGCAAGCCCATCACGTTGGACTCGGAGCCCTGCAACCAGGCGACCGGGCTGAAGACCGGGTGCTGGATGGCATAGGCGCCGGCCTTGTCCATCGGGTCCCCGCTGGCGACGTAGGCGGCGATCTCGGCTTCGCCGTAGCTCCGCATCCACACGCCGGTCGTCGCCCAGCCTTCCGCCACACCCGCGTCCGCCGCATCGACCACCGCGACGGCGGTGATCACCAGATGCCGCCGCCCGCGCAGGCGCCACAGATACTCATGCGCCATCGCCTTGGTCGCCGGCTTGCCCAAAACCTTACCCTCCAGGACCACAATCGTATCCGCGCCGATGACGCGCCCCGCGCCGGACCCGCGCTGTCGCGCCACCACCGCGGCCTTCTCGCGCGCCAGGCGGCGGGCCAGGGCGAGGGGGGACTCGCCCGGCTGCTCGCTCTCGTCGATGTCGGCGGAGGCCACGTCGAAGTCCAAGCCCAGCCCGGCCAGCAGCGCGCGGCGGCGGGGCGAGGCGGAGGCGAGGGTCAGCGGTGGCGTGAGAGTCAGTGAGCGCATGGGGGTGAATTGTAGCGGGCGCCCAGCGGATGGGGATGATGTCGGAACGCCGCGTCCACGAGCACAGGGTCCCACGGATTCACAACGGGTAGAAAGGTTGACAAATTACACCCATGTGAGCATCCTTGAACCGGAGGTAGGCCATGGCGCTGAATATCAAGAACGACGCGGTCGAGATCCTGGTCGCCGAGGTGGCGGCCATGACCGGCGAAAGCAAGACCGAGGTGATTCGGAAGGCGGTGATCGAGCGGCGGGAGCGCCTGGTCTTCCAGGGGGTGCCGGACGATCGTCGTACCGGGCTGCTGCGCTTCTTGGAGCGCGAAGCCTGGCCGCTGGTTCCGCCCGAGCTGCTAGGGAGGGGTATCAGCCAGGTCGAGCAAGATGCCATCCTGGGCTACGGGACCGACGGCTTGTGATCATCGACACATCGGCGATCCTGGCGATCCTGCTGAAAGAGCCGGATTACGCGCAGTTGGTAGCGAAGCTGGCCCAGGCCCGGGTGGTGGGCGTGGGCGCGCCCACCATGGTGGAGGCGGGAATCGTGCTGACCGCCCGGCTCGGGCCTACGGGCATGGGCATGCTCGCGCGCTTGATGCAGGAGGGCGGCGTGAGCATCGTACCCTTTGGCGCAGCACACTGGACGGCAGCCGTCGACGCCTTCGACCGTTACGGCAAGGGCAGACATCCGGCGGCGCTGAATTTCGGCGACTGCCTGAGCTATGCGACCGCCAGCCTGGCAAGGAAGCCGCTGCTGGCGATCGGTCAGGACTTCGCACAAACCGATCTGGAGCTGGCGTGACGGTGCCCCGCGGTTCGGATGGCTTGATCCGCAAGCGGCAACGTCCACGAGACAGTCGCACTCCCAACCCGCCCAAACTGTCGCAATCGTGGCGCCGGCCCCCTTGCGCTGGCCGCCCGCGTGCCGGTATAATCCTGGGGTGAACGCGTTCGATCCAAGCTCGGCCGATCCCGGCGACCTTCGCCCGACCCACCGCTGGCGCATCGCCCCGCCCGCGCCGGACAGCCTGGTCCGGGCGTTGCCCGACCTGCATCCGCTGGCCTTGCGCGCCCTGGCGGCGCGTGGGCTGGCCGAGCCGGCCGCCGTGCGCGCCTTTCTCGCCCATGCGGCCGGGGACGACAACCCGTTCCGGATCGCGGGGATGGACGCGGCGGTCGCCCGCCTGCGCCGCGCGATCCAGGGCCGCGAGCCGATCGCGGTCTACGGCGACTACGATGCCGACGGCGTGACCGCGACGGCGCTCCTCACTGAGACGCTCGGCGCGCTGGGCGCGACGCAGGTCGGCCCCTTCATCCCCCACCGCGAGCGCGACGGCTACGGCGTGCACGCGGCCGCGCTGGAGGAGCTGGCGCGGCAGGGCGCGCGGCTGGTGGTGACGGTCGACTGCGGCATCCGCGCAGGCGACGAGATCGCCGCCGCGGCCCGCAGCGGCCTGGACATCATCGTCACCGACCACCACGCCCTGCCGGAGGCGCTGCCCCAGGCGGTGGCGGTGATCAACCCGCGCCGGCCGGACTGCGGCTACGGCTACGTTGACCTCGCCGGGGTCGGCCTGGCCTACAAGCTCGCCCAGGCGCTGCTGCGGGCGGAAGCACGAAGCCCGGCGGCGAGCGCGCCGGCTGGGAGCGGGGGGACGTCGACGTCGGGGGTGGCATCGCCCGCCCTCGCCGAGTCCGACCTGCTCGACCTGGTCGCGCTGGGCACGGTGGCGGACATGGTGCCGCTGGTCGGCGAGAACCGCGCCCTGGTCCAGCGCGGCCTGGCCGACCTGCGCGCGCCGCGCCGACCGGGCATCCAGGCGCTCCTGCGCGCGGCGGGCAAGGACCCGGCGGCGCTCTCGGCGCGCGACCTGGGCTTCGTCGCCGGACCGCGCCTCAACGCCGCGGGGCGGATGGACGATGCCCAGACCGCCTTGGCGCTGTTGCAGGCGCGGGACGCCGCGACCGCCGAGCGCCTGGCCGCCGAGCTCGAAGCGCGCAACAGCGCCCGCCGCGCCGCGACGGCCGCCGCGGTCGACACCGTGCAGGCGCGGCTGGGCGATCAGGACATCCCGCCCTTCATCCTGGCCTCCAGCCTCGACATCGCGCTCGGCGTCCTCGGCCTGGTGGCCAGCAAGCTGGTCGACCGCTACTATCGTCCGGCGGCGGTGCTGCGGATCGAAGGCGAGGGCGAGGAAGCGCTGGCGCGCGGCTCCGCCCGTTCGATCCCGGAGTTCGATGTCATCGCGGCGCTCGACCAATGCGCCGAGCTCCTGGTCCGCCACGGCGGCCATGCCCGCGCCGCCGGGTTCACCGTCCGCCAGGTGGACATCCCCCGGCTCGAGGCGCGCCTGATCGCGCTGGCCGGCGCGGGCATCGCCGGTCAGGACCTCCGCCCGACGCTCGACATCACCGCCCAGGTCGAGCCGGCCGACCTGGGCTGGCCGCTCTTCGCGGCGCTCGCGGCGCTGGAACCCTTCGGCGAGGGCAACCCGCGGCCGCTCTTCCTCTTGCGCGGGGCGCGGATCGGCTCGCGCCGGACGGTCGGCACCAGCGGGCAGCACCTCAAGCTCGGCATCGAGGGCGGACCGGGCGTCGGCACGCTGGACGCGATCGCCTTCGGCCGGGGCGAGGCGGCGCCGCTGCTCGGCCACCGGGCCGATATCGTGTTCTGGCTCAGCGAGAACGTGTGGCAGGGCCGGCACCGGCTGGAGCTGCATGTGGAGGATCTGGCGGGATCGAGCTGAAAGCCTTACCTGGGTGCGCGGGCCTCCGGCCCGCCATCCTGCCATCGAGGACGTGCGGGCTGGAAGCCCGCGCACCCAGGCGAGGGGTTTGTGGCGACGTCGAGCTAGCCCAACCGCGCCTCGAAGGCCGCGATCTCCGCGTCGATGCGCAGGCGGGTATGCTGTTTGCCGGCCAGCGGGACGGTCAGGTTGAAGCTGTCGATCAGCCGGTTGAGCTTGGCCGCGCGCTCGCGGTAGGCGGTGATGCGACGAGCACGCGCCGCGTCCAGCTCGGCCCTGCGGGTCCGGCCGGCGTCGGTGGGTAGCCCCACCAGGGCGGCGGACTCCGTGGACCACCACGCCACGAAGTCGCCGAGGAGCTGCGCCAGCGCCTCGCGTTCGACGCGGATCGCCTGGTCGTCCTCGATCCAGGCCGGTGTGAAGCCGGCGTTCTTCAGGACCCTGTTGGCCAGCCAGTTCTCGTCGTCGTAGTCGCTGTCCCATTTCAGCGGCTGGCCGTGGCCCGGCAGCTTGTCGAAATCGCCGCGCGACTGGGCCTCGGAGATGCTCTTCTCGATCTCCGACTCCCAGTCGCGCCGCGGCTTCTTGCGCTGTTCGGCAAGCTGGCGAAACGCGTCATCCGATGCCGTGTCCATTCCACTCTCCTGTCGCATGAGCCGGCGAATAGAATTCGCGCCTACCATCACGAAGCCGGCCTTCGCCGGCTATTCACATGAGATTCCGGCTTCCAGCCCGCGCAGGCGGGCTTCGTAATGGTAGCAGCGAATTCTATTCGCCCGGCTCTGCGGCCGGCAACCCGTGCGACCCGCCTACGGCCGCCAGCGTTCGTAGTCCTCCGGCGTGTCCAGGTCGCGCAGCACCACGTCCGAGGCGACCTCGACCAGCTTGACCGCCGCCGGATGGCGCGCCACGAGCGCGCGCGGGGCGGCGTCGCCCGGCAGGGCCAGGAGCGCGTCGAAGCAGGCGCGCCCGAAGAGCACCGGGTGCCCGCGCCGCCCCCGGAAGGCGGCGGCCGCGATAACCCACCCGTCGGCCGGGCAGGCCGCCAGCACCGCGTCGATGATCTCGGGGCCGATCATCGGTTGGTCGGCCAGCAGCACCAGCGCCGCCGGGCAATCCGGACCGACCGCGCGGATGCCCGCTTGCAGCGAGGCGACCATGCCCTGGCTCGACCAGGCCGGGTTGTGCACGCTCCGGGCGCCGTGCGCGGTGGCAATCCGGCCGACCGCCGCGGCCTGATCGCCGGTGACGACCACGACCTCCCGCACCTGGCTCCGCGCCAGGTTGGCCAGCGTCTGCCCGAGCACGGTGGTCGCGCCCCAGGGCAGGAGCGCCTTCGGCCGACCCATCCGCCGGCTGGCCCCGGCGGCCAGGACGATGGCCGTGACGGCGGGTGGGCGCGCGGTATCAGCGTCGTCCGGCGCTGGGTCGTTCGCAGCCAGGTCGGACCGCCGATCGGCGCCGTCCATGACCCGGTCGCGCGCCGCCATCCCCATCCGCCGATCGACCTCACCGACCTTGCAAGCGCCGGGAGGCCGCGATCTCCGCCATGATCGCCAGCGCGATCTCCTCGGGCGAGCGCGCCCCGATGTCCAGCCCGATCGGTCCGCGCAGGCGCGCGAGCTGTCCCTCGCTGATCCCCGCCCTGAGCAGCCGCTCGCGCCGCTGGTCTTGCGCCCGGCGGCTGCCCAGCGCGCCGACGTAAAAGGCCGGGCTGGTCAGGGCGACCGTCAGTGCCGGGTCGTCCAGCTTGGGATCGTGCGACAGCACCGCCACGGCGGTCGACTCGTTGATGGGGAGCGCCGCCAGCGCGGCATCCGGCCAGGTGACCAGGCGCCGGTCGGCCGCCGGGAAGCGTTCGGCGGTCAGGAGTGCCGCGCGCGGGTCGATCACCGCGGTGCGGAAGCCGACCAGCCTGGCCATGGGCACGAGCGCCGTGGCGATATGCCCGGCCCCGACGACGGCGAGCGTCGGCAGGGGCCTGATTACGTCGACGAAGATCTCGATGTCGGAAGACAACGACAGGGGGTCGCACTCGCCCGCGCGTAGCGCCGCCTGCGCCGCAGCGCCGGCCATCTCCGCCACCTCCGGCGGCATGTCGCAATCGAGCACGCGCGGATCATCCGCCACGCGCACCAGCCGGGTCCCGAGGACGTCCTCCGGCCCGCGCACCACCGTCGCCACCGCCACGGTCTTGTCGCGGTCCAGCGCCGCCGCGAGCTGCCGGTATAGCGCCGGGACCAGCCGCTCGACCCAGACCTCGATCTCGCCGCCGCAGGCCAGGCCGACGCTCCAGGCGGTCTCGTCGGCCACGCCGAAGGCCAGCCGCCGAGGCCGGCCATCCGCCAGCACCTCGCCGGCGGCCTCGATCACCGCCGCTTCGACGCAGCCCGCGCTGACCGAGCCGGCGATCCCCCGCCCCGACACCGCGAGCTTGGCGCCCGCCGGCCGCGGGGCCGAGCCCCAGGTGCGGATGACTGTCGCCAGCGCGACCGGCTCGCCGCCGGCGAGCCAGGCATCCAAGGTCGATTGATCACTGATGAACACAGATGGCATCGATCACTGGTCCCTCGCCTCTCGCGCGGCGGCCATCAGCTCGCCGGAGCGCATGAGGTACACCACCGCCTGGATGTCCGCCGCCAGCGCCCGGTCGTGCAAAAGGGGGGGGACGGTCTGGCCGAGTCGCCGCCAGGCCGAGGCGACGCCGTGGCCGGGGTGGCCCTGCTCGCGGCGGAGGTCCAGGGCCTGGGCGGCGGTGAGCAGCTCGATCGCGACGACGGCTTCGACATGGGCGAGGAGCTGGCGGGCGTGCAGGCCGGCGTTCATGCTCATGCTGACGTGGTCCTCCTGGTTGGCGGAGGAGGGGATCGAGTCCACGCTGTCCGGATGCGCCAGGGTCTTGGCGGCGGAGACCAGGGCCGCGGCGGTGTACTGCGGGATCATCAGGCCGCTGTTGAGGCCCTCCATGCCGGGCTCGGCGTGGATCAGGAAGGTTGGCAGCGAGAGCTCGCGCCGGCGCGGGTCGTGGAAGTGGTAGTCGGTCAGCTTGAAGGTGCGCCGCTCGGACTGGCTGGCGGCGTCGGTCATCACGATCTTGAGCAGGTCCAGCGCGTAGCCGATCGGCGCGCCGTGGAAGTTGCCGCAGCTCACCGCCTTGAAGGCGCGCGGCAGGTCCAGGAAGATCAAGGGATTGTCCACCGCCGCGTTGATCTCGGTCTCCACCGTCCGGTGGATGAATGCCAGGGCATCGCGCGCCGCGCCGAGCACCTGGGGTCCGCAGCGGACGGAGTAGGGGTCCTGCGGCGGCACGCGCTCGGGATCGTGGTCGCGGTCGGCGGGGTCGAGCAAGGTCGAGCCCTTGACCAGGTCCAACACCCGCGCCGCGACCGCCGCCGCCCCGCCGAAGCCGCGCGCGGCGTGGACCTCGGCCAGGAAGGGATCGCAGAAGCCGCGAATCGCCTCCAGCGCCATCGCCAGCGCCAGCTCGGCGTGGTCCAGGATGCGCTCGGCGTCGGCGACCGCCAGCAGCGCCAGGGCGGTCGACAGCGTCGCGCCGTTGGTCAGCGCCAGACCTTCCTTGGCCTCCAGCTCGATCGCCCCGCCGGCGCGCGCCATCGCCAGGTCGCCCGGGACGCTCCGCCACCAGCGCGGCGCGCCGGTCGCGAAGTCGCGCGTCAGGTGGATGTCCGCGCCGAAGACCGGCGGGACACCCGCGTGGTCCCGGGCGGCGGGGTTCTCCGCGATCGCCACGTCGCCGGCCGCGCCCTCCGCCGGCACCCATGCCTCGCCCGGCCTACGGTCCACCGGTAGCGGCGGGTCGTCCTCGCCCGTCGACGGCGGCCGGCTGACGATCAGCGCGAGGTGGGCCAGGGGTGCCAGGTCGCCGCTGGCGCCGAGCGATCCCATCGACGGCACTTGCGGGTAGACCCCTGCGTTGAGCAGGCCGAGCAGGCGGTTGACCACCGCGATGCGGATGCCCGAGCGGCCCTGGGCAAGCTGGTGGGCGCGGATCAGCAGGCCGGCGCGGACGACGTCCTCGTCCAGCATGGGGCCGGTGCCGGCCGCGTGGCTGACCAGCAGGTTGCGCGACAGCACGCGCGCCTGGTAGGGCGAGCGGAAGGTCTCGCGCCCCGCCAGCGCGCCGAAGCCGGTGTTGATGCCGTAGATCGGCGGCGCGTCCGCCGCCCGCACCTCTTCGGCGACCCAGGCGGCCGTCGCGGCCATCGCGGCTTCGAGCGGGCGGTAGCGCGCCGGATCTTCCTCCAGCAAGCGGACCGCGCGGTGCTCGCGCGCGATGGCGAGGACGGACGCGATGGACAGTCGGCGCGGATGGCCGTCGTCGCCGGCCAGGTCGAGGACATGCGTGGGGGGTGGCATCGGGGCGCGAGTGTAACACGGTCGGTGGGGCGAGGGAAGAATGCGCCCGGCAGGGCCGGCGCCGGCGCCTTCCGCCCGCGCTCGTCCTTGACGCAGGCCGTCGATCGTGCCAGAATCGCGCCGGTCTACGGGTGGTGCCGCGGATTCCGGCCCCCTCACGTCGTCAGGAGCTCGCCATGCTGCGCAAGATTCTTCGCCTGATCGGCTTCGCGGTCCTCGGCATCCTCGGGATCGCGCTCGTCGGCGCGGTCGTCGTCTACATTCTGACCGAGCGCCGGATCAACCAGCACTACGATGTCGCGGTCGCCGCCGTGGAGATCCCGACCGACGCGGCGGCGATCGAGCACGGCGAGTACCTCGTCAAGGCGATCACCAAGTGCGAGGACTGCCACGGCGAGGGGCTGGGCGGCCAGGTCTTCATCGACGATCCCGCCCTGGGGCGGCTGGTGGCCAAGAACCTGACCGCCGGCGCGGGCGGCATCGGCGGCACCTTCACGGACGAGGACTGGGTGCGCGCCATCCGCCACGGCCTGGGGCCGGACGAGCAACCGCTGCTGTTCATGCCCTCCCAGGAGTACACCCACCTCGGCGACACGGACCTGGGCGACCTGATCGCCTACGTCAAGTCGCTGCCGCCGCGGGACAGTGACCTGCCGGCCAGCAGCGTCGGGCCGCTGGGGCGGGTGCTCCTCCTCGCCGGCCAGCTCCCGCTGCTACCTGCGGAGATGATCGACCACAGCGCCCAGCGCGCCGAGGCCCCCGAGCCGGGCGTGTCCGAGGAATACGGCGAGTACCTGGCGCTGACGGGCGGCTGCCAAGGCTGCCACGGGCCGGGCCTGTCGGGCGGGCCGATCCCCGGCGCGCCGCCGGAATGGCCGCCGGCCCGCAACATCACGCCTGACGTCGAGACCGGCATCGGCACCTGGACCATCGCGGACTTCGAGATCGCCCTGCGCACCGGCAAGCGGCCGGACGGCACGGCCATCAGCGAGGTCATGCCCTGGAAGGCCACCGCCAAGATGACCAACGACGACCTCCAGGCGCTGTGGATGTACGTACACAAGGTCCCCGCCAAGCCCTACGGCGGGCGGTGAGCGACGACCGCGGCTCGACGCCTCGAACACGCTTCACGGAGCAGCCATGGACCGCATCTTCTTCCTCGTCGGCAGCCTCGCCGGCGGCCTGGCCGTCGCCCTCGGCGCTTTCGGCGCGCACGCGCTGCGCGGGCGGCTGGGCGAGGACCTGCTGGCGACCTTCGAGATCGGTGTGCGCTACCAGCTCTATCACGCGCTGGCGCTCCTGGCCGTCGCCTTCGCCATCGGGCGTTGGCCGGCCTCCGGCGCGGCGGTCTGGGCCGGCTGGTGCTTCGCGGGCGGCATCCTGATCTTCTCGGGCAGCCTCTACCTGCTCAGCCTGACCGGCGCGCGCTGGCTCGGCGCCATCACCCCGATCGGCGGCCTGCTGCTGATCGCCGGCTGGATTTGCCTGGCCTGGGCGGCCTGGACGGGGCGCTAGTCCGGCGCGGCTGCGGCGCGGTTGCAACGCGGGTTCAATCGTGCCTGCATCCAGGTTGAACGCGGCCCTGACCCGCGTTGCGCGGGGGTTGCTACCCGATGTCTTGATTTCACGCCGACCCAGGCGCTACATTGGTGGTCAAGCCCGGGGCATCGATCGTCCGCACCCGGGTCGCCCTGACCCGGCGGGTCCGACCAGCCTGCCCCGGCCCGGTGGTTCGACCGGCCCGCGGCAAGCTCGGACCGCCGACCAGCCTGGAGAAGCGCATGTTCATCCCGATTCCCCGCCCGATTCGCATCCTGGCGGCCCTCGCCCTGCCCCTCGGCCTCGCGGTCGCTTGCCAGACCGCGCCGCCGGAAGCGCCGCCCGGCGCGGCGGCCGGAGTGGATTCGCAACCCGCCGCCGATGCGCAGCCTGCCGGCGATCCGCAAGCGCAGGCGCTGCCCGCGCCCGACCTCACGGCGGTCAAGGCCTACCTCGTCGGCGCGGCGGCTACATTGAAGACCAACACCGCCGCGCTCAAGGCGGCCGCCGAGCGCTATCACGCGCTGGCGGAGGGTCATGGTCTGGACTACGCGGCGTTGTGGCAAGCCGAGCCGGACGCGGTGAGGACGGTGATCGGCGAGGCCCGCGACGCCTGGCGCGAGGCGAGCCCGGGCTACGAGCGCATCGAAGGCATCGTCGCGGGCGTGCCGAGCCTGGCGGACTTCGACGTGATCCTGGACGCCGGCAGCTCGGCCGAGGAAGGCGGCGAGAACGTCGTGCCCTTCGACCTGACCCTTGCCGACGGGCGCGTGCTGGACAAGCCCGGCAACCTCTTCGGCGTCACCGAAAGCGCGCTGTGGGGCACCTTCCCCGCCTTCGCCGTGCCCGGGCTGGAGCCGGATCTCGACGGGGACGGCACGGCGGGCTTCGGCGACCGCCTGCCGGACGCGCTGGTGCTCCTCGCCGGCGCCGCCGCCCTCGACGACTACACCGGGCAGCTCGCCGCCGCCGCCGATGCCTGGCAGCCGACGACCGCCGACGCCTTCACCGCCCTGGTCGTGATGATCCCCACCATGTCCGAGTACTTCGACTCGTGGAAAGGCTCGCGCTTCGTCGCCGGCGAGACCTCGACCCAGCGCGACTTCGTGGCGATCTCGCGCCTGGCGGACATCCAGGACATCCTGTCGGGCCTCGAAGTGGTGTACGGCGGCATCCGCCCGCTTGTCGCCGGCCTCGGGACCACCGAGGGCGAGGCGATCGCGGCGGACCTGGCGGACCTGAAGGGTTTCGTCTCGGAGGTCTACACCCAGGAGCAGGGCGGCAAACGCTACAGCTCCGAGGAAGCCGACCTGCTCGGCGCCGAAGCCCAGAACCGCGCCACCGCCATCACCGGCCGCCTGACCCAGGCCGCGGCGGCGCTCGGCGTAGCGCTGGCGGAGTGACACGAAGTGCGCGCGACAACCCTCCTCGCCTTCGTCATCTTCTCCCTGCTCCTCGCGCTCGCCCCGCGGATCGTCGGGGCCGAGTCCGCCGACCCGCCGCCGCCCGTCGCCAGCGCCGAGACCGTCCGCCGTGCCCTGCTGGCCGCGCAGCTCGCGATCGCCAGCCCGGAGGCCGCGGCGGCCGAGGTCGCGGGCGCGCAGGCGGCCTGGCGCGCGGGACTCGCCGCGGCGCTCGATCGGGCCGTTCCGGGGGCGAGCCACCCGGTGGACGAAGCGCTGGCGCGCGCGGCCGAGGCCGCGCGCGCGGCGAATGCGCCCGGTCTCGCCGCGGCGCGGGCGACGGTGTGGACGGAGCTCCTCGGCGCGAGCTACCGGGCCGCGCTGGCCGAGCTGCGCGCGGGGCGGCTGGAGGCGGCGCGCGCCTGGCTGGTGCTGCGCGAGTACCGCCAGGCGACACGCTTCTCCCGCCCCGGCGCCGATGCCACGCTGGCGCTGGCGGCGGCCGCGGCGGGCCGGCTGGCGCCGGACGCGGCCGCCGCGGCGGTGACGGCGGATGTGCTGGACACCTACCAGGCCCGGCTCGAGGCCGCGCTTGCGGGCGTCGCCAGCGCCGCGGACGCCGGCTTCGCCGCGCGGCGGGTGGAGCACGCCGCGCTGGCCAGGGGCTACTTCGGGATCCTGGCGCCCGCCTTCGCCCAGCAGCGTGGCGGCGCGGCGGCGGAGGCGGCGCGGGCGGACTTCGGGCGCCTGGTCGCGGCCGCCGCCGGCGATCCGGCGGGGATCGGCCCGGCCCTGGACGCGGTGCGCGCCCGGTTCGCCGGCTTCCGCGCCGCGCCGCTGTCGGAGGCCGAGGCGGCGCGGCGCTCCGGCCAGCTCCAGCGCTTCCTCGGCCTGGTGCCGGTGGAGTACGCGCGCGGCGTGCGTGGCGGCCGGGTGACGCTGGACCTCGAAGTGCGCGAGGCGATCACCTTCCATGCCGGTGCGCTGGCCGCCTGGAACGACCTCGCGCCGCTGCTGGACGCGCAGGACGCCGCGGCTACCCGCGCCATCTCGGCCGAGCTCGCCGGGCTCGGCCGCCAGCTCGCGGATGCCGGGTCGGGCGCGGGGGTGGCGGACCCGGATGCCGTGCTCGGCGCGACCGAGGCGGTGCTCTCGCGCTACCAGGCGCTGGCGCCCGCGGCCTGGCTCCGCGCCGACACCGGCGCCGACTTCGACGTGATCCGCGCCGCCTTGGACCAGATGCAGGCCGCCGCGGCCGCGGGCGCCTACGATCTGGCCGAGTCGGCGCGGCTGGAGGCCTACGCCGTGCTGGAGGTCGGTCCGGAGGCCAAGCTGGTCGCCTTCGCACCCCAGCACAAGCCGGTGCTGGAGGCGTTGTTCTGGTACGGCGACGCCGAGCGGCCCGGCCTGGCGCGGATGATCGCCGACCACGCGCCAGCGGCTGAGATCGCCGCCCGGCGGCGCGCGCTGGACACGGCGCTGGGCGAGGCCGAGCAGGCGCTGGCCGGCACCAGCGCGCCGATGGCGGTGGCCGTCAACGCCGCGATCATCGTGCTGCGCGAGGGTCTGGAGGCGGTGCTGATCCTCGCCGCGCTCTTGGCCAGCCTCAAGACCGGCGCGACGCGGCGCTACCGCCGCCCGCTGTGGGCCGGCGCCGCGCTGGCGCTGGGCGCGACAGCGCTGACCTGGCTGGCCTTCCACCAGACCCTGCACGCCCTGGCGCGCTACGGCGAGCGGCTGGAGGCGGTGGTGTCGATCATCGCGGTCGCGGTGCTCCTGGTCATCACCAACTGGTTCTTCCACAAGGCGTATTGGGTGGACTGGCTGTCCGGCTTCCACAAGAAGAAGGGCGAGATCCTGGAGGCGCCTGATGCGCGCTGGCAGGCGACGACCGGCCTGGTGATGCTCGGCTTCACCAGCATCTACCGCGAGGGCTTCGAGACCGTGCTGTTCGGCCAGGCGCTGGTGCTGGAGGCCGGGCTGGGCGTGGTGCTGGCGGGCGTCGCGGTCGGGCTGGCGGGCGTGGCGGCGGTCGGCTACCTGGTCTTCGCGCTCCAGGCGCGGCTGCCGCACCGCAAGATGATGATCGTCACCGCCGGGCTGATCGGCCTGGTGCTGGTGACGATGGTCGGCAACACCGTCCACATCCTGCAAGTCGTCGGCTGGCTGCCGCTGACGCCGATCCGCTGGCTGGCGCTGCCCTATTGGACCGGTCTGTGGTTCGGCCTGTTCCCGTCCTGGGAGGGCATCAGCCTGCAGCTCGCCGCGGCCACCTTCGCGCTCGGCAGCTACGTGCTTGCCGAACACCTGAAGCACCGGCGGGTGGCGGCGGCGGTGGCGCGGGCGCGCGCGCCGATCGGCGGGACACATCGCCCGGGCTGGGAGTGATCCGGTCGTCCGAGACGCCCGTCAAGGCTTGTGAACCCACGGCAGGTAGACCGCCGCCGCCCGCGGCGCGTAGCGCACCACCGCGAAGTCCTTCCCCGAGGATCCCGCCACGACCGCCCCGCCGTCCGGCCGCAGCACGAGCGCGTGGGCGGCGTCCACGCTGCCCTTGCCGGAGATGTCGGTGCGCAGGCGACCGGAGGGGCCGAGCGCGAGGTCCGGCGCGCCATCCGGCAGCAGCCGCGCCAAGCCGAAGTCCCAGCCCGCGGTACCGGCGACCACGATGCGGCCGTCGGCTTGCACCGCGACCGCCGCCGCGCCGTCGAGGCTGCTCTCCGCGCCCGCGAAGTCCACCATCACCACGCCGTCCCCGCCGAAGCTCGGGTCGAGCCGTCCATCCGCGAGCACGCGCGCGACCGCGAAGTCGGCCGCATCGCCGGCGGTCGCCTCGCCGGCCAGGAGGATGCGCCCGTCGGCTTGGAGCGCGAGGCCGCGCGCCCGATCCGCCTGCCCGGCGCCGCCGGCGTCGAAGGTCAGCCAGCCCGCCTGGCCGAAGCCGGCGTCCGGGCGGCCGTCAGATAGCAGGCGCAGGACGGCCATGTCGCCGCCGGACTCCCCGGCGACGAGGATCCCGCCGTCGGCTTGCAGCAGCATGGCCTGGCCGCGATCCGCGCCCGTCCCCTCCACCGGCCCGACGATCACCGTGCCGCCCTCACCGAAGCCCGCGTCGGGACTGCCGTCGGCGTTCAGCCGAGCGATGGCGAAGTCGCCGCCGGCCGCGTCGGCGCCGCCCGCCATGAGGATCCGCCCGTCGGGCTGGATCGCCGCGGCGTAGGCCGTGCCGGGGATGCCCAGCACGGCCCGGCCGCCCGCGCCGAAGCCCGGATCGATCCCGCCGTCCGGCCCGTAGCGCAGCGCGGCGATCCGGCCGTCGACCTGGCCGGCGACGACCCGCTTGCCGTCCGCCTGCGCCGCCGCCGCGTAGCCTTGCCCGCCCGCGGGCCAGAAGCTCGTGAGCAGGCGCCCGTCCGACCCGAAGGCCGAATCCGGCGTGCCGTCGGCCCCGAGCCGCGCCACGGCGAAGTCTTGGAAGTCGCCATCCGGGTCGGATGCGCCGCCGGCGAGCAGCAGCCGGCCGTCGGCCTCGGCGACGATCGCGCGCGCCGCGGCGTTCGCGCCCGCGGTGGCCGCGTTGGTGGTCACCCGCCCCGCCGTGCCGAAGGCCGGGTCCAGCCGCCCGCCGGCCGTAGCGCGCAGGACAGCGATGTCGCTCCCCGCGAAGCCGGCCGCGACGATCCCGCCGCCCGGCGCCGGCGCGACCGAGAAGGCGCCGTCCGGGCGACCGATAGCCGTGAGATCGGTGACCAGCACGCCGCCCTGGCCGAACCCGAGGTCCAGCCGGCCATCGGCGTCGAAGCCCGCGAGCACCGAATCCAGCCCGGACGAGCCCGCGACGACCAGCCCGCCGCCCGCCCGGGCCGCGATCCCGCGTCCGACATCGCCGTGCCCGGCGTCCGCCACGTCGAGGCGAGTGACGCCGCCCGCGCCGAAGCTGTCGTCGATCCTGCCGTCCGCGTCGAAGCGCGCCAGGGCGATGTCCCCGTCGATGCCCGTACCGACCACGCCCGCCACGACGATCCGGCCGTCCGGCTGCAGGAGCACGGCGTTGGCCTCGTCCGGCCCGCCGTCGCCGGAGAGATCGACGACCGCGCGGCCTTCATCGCCGAAGGCCTCGTCGGGCCAGCCGTCGGGATGGAGCCGCACGAGGGCGAGGTCGGACACGCCCTCGTCGCCGAGAACCACGCCGGCGAGGACGAGCTTGCCGTCGGGTTGGATCAAGATGGCGCGGGCGTGGTCGTAGCCGCCGTCGCCGGCGGCGTCGACGATCGCGCGGCCGTTCACGCCGAAGCGGTGGTCGAGCTGCCCGTCGGCGGTGTAGCGGACCGCCACGAAGTCGGCGCCGCCCTCGGCGTCGGTCCAGCCGGCGAGGACGATCTTGCCGTCCGGCTGCACGACCACCGCCTGCCCGATGTCCGTGGAATCCTCGCCCGACACGTCCAGCCGGGTCATCCCAGATCCACCAAAGCTCAGGTCCAGCCGGCCGCCCGCGTCCAGGCGCATCAGGAACAGGTTGTCGGAATCGCCCGAGAACGCGTAGCCGCCGGCCACGACCTTGCCGTCGGGCTGGATCGCGACCGCGTGGGCTTCGCCCCAGGTGTCGAACTGGTTCACGCCGAACACGGGATCCACGCGCCCGTCGGGAAGATAACGCGCGACCACGGGCTGTGCGTTGGCGCTGCCGGCGACCACCACCCCGCCGCCCGCCTGAGCCGCGGCGGCGTAGGCGCGGTCGAAGGTGCCGCCGTCCAGGCTGAAGTCGGTCAGCGCCGGGCCGCCCGCGCCGAAGGCGGGATCCAGGCCGCCGCCCGGCAGCAGGCGGACCAGCGCGAAATCGTCCCGCCGGCGCGCCTGGTCCGCCACCCCGGCCAGGATGATCCGGCCGTCCGGCAGGACAGTGAGGTCGTAAGCTTCGTCGTCGGTGCCCAGGCCCGAGGCATCGAGCACCAGCCAGCCGTCGCCGTCGAAAGCCGGGTCGAGCCGACCCTCGGCGTCGAGGCGGGCGACCACCATGTCGGCGTCCCCGGGCCGCCCCTCCACCCGCGGAAGCATCCCGCCGGCGACGACGCGCCCGTCGGGCAGGAGCGCGACCGAGCGAGGCCTGACGAAGCGCCCGCCCTCGCCGAGCGCGAGCCGCGCGATCCCGCCGTCGCCGAAGCCGTTGGCCAGCGCGCCGTCCTCGCCGAAGCGGGCGACCAGCACCGCCGACGGCGTGCCGGACTGCGCCGGTGGAACGGTGATGCCGGCGACGGCCAGCCCCCCCTCGGGATCCACGGCGACCGCCGCCGCGCTGTCGTAACCGCCTGGTCCGGTGAGGTCGAGCGTCACCACGCCGTCCTCGTCGAAGGTCTCGTCGAGCGCGCCGTCCTCGTCGAGGCGGAAGACCAGGAGATCATCTTCAAAGGCGGCGCCGCTCCCGCGCCGGGTGTCGCCGACGGCGACGAGCTTGCCGTCCGGCTGTGCCGCCAGGCCCCAGACCGTCTCGCTGCCGTCGTCAGCCAGGCGGATGATCGCGCGGCCCTCGTCGCCGAAGCTCGGGTCCAAGCGCCCGTCGGCGGTGTAGCGCAGGACGACGGCCGCGGACTGGCGCGGACCGGGAATGCCGAAGTAGTTCAGGAAGCCGCCGACCGCGATGCGCCCGTCCGGCAGGAGGGCCAGACCCAGGCCCTGCAGGCCGTGACTCGCCTGGATCACCTGCGTCAAGGTCCGGCCGCCGTCGCCGAAGGACGCGTCCGGCCGGCCATCGGGCAGGAAGCGCGCGACCACCGCGACATCCTGATCGGTGTAGTAGTATGGCCCCGGCAGCGCCGCACCGCCCGAGACCACGATCTTGCCGTCGGGCTGCACGGCCACGCCGAAGGCGTAATCGTCGTAGCCGGTGCCGCTGGCGTCGAAGGTCACGCGGCCGCCGCTGCCGAACGAGGGGTCGAGCCGGCCGCCCGGCAGGTAGCGGGCCAGCGCCAGGTCGTAGCGGCCGTTGGTCTCCGATCCACCGGCGACGACCAGCGTGCCGTTCGGCCCGTCGGCGAGCGCCCAGCCCGCGTCGTCGGAGCCCGGCCCGGGGAAGGCGACGAGGGCGCGGCCGGCCTCGCCGAACGCGGGGTCCGGCGCCAGGGGACCCGCCGCGCCGGGGGTCGCCGTGGCGGCGGATGGCAGGCAGGCGAGGAGGGCGGTGATCAGGATCGTCGCGGTCAACGGAGGAAGCCGGCGAGACCGGTTCCGACAGGCTTCGACGTGGGGCATGGGAAACCTCCTGCTGATTCCTGATGATAAGTTGGAAGGGAGCCGTCGCGGGTGGCGCTGGCGAAGGATAGCAAATCCCGATGCGGACTCGGTTGCCGTCTGTTCCTGGCCACAACTTCGTCGCGATTGGCGTATGATGGCGTATGATTCCGAAGCGCCGGATACGCTCCGACGCGACGCCGACGGAACGCGCATGACCCGCACCTGCCACGAGGAGGAGAGCCGCATGAACCGGCATGCTTCGCACGGACGGAATCGCACCCTCGCCCGGAGGTTCGCACCTAGCCTCGCCGCGATCGGTCTGGTCGTCGCCCTCACGGCCCTCGGCATTGCGGCCACCGCCGCCGAAACCTGGCAGCCGCCGCCCCTGCCGAGCGCCCTCCAATTCGTGCTCGATCCGCGCACGGCGGAGGGCGAGCCGGTGCTCGTCCAGCCGATCGACGTCGCGTTGGCCGCTGACGGCGGCCTGTATGTGCTCGATCAGGCGACGAGCCGGGTCTACCACGTCGCGCCCTCCGGCGCGCTGCTCGACGCCTGGGGGGAACGCGGCAGCGGGGAAGGGCAGGCGACCGGCCCGGCCGCGCTCGCCGTCGCCCCACCGGGCTCGCCGGCGGCGGGCGACGTGTTCGTCGCGGATGCCTGGGGCGCGCGCATCCTGCGCTTCAAGCCCGACGGCCGCTTCGCCGGCGCGCCGGTGACGGGTGGCACGGCCGAGAATCAGCTCGGCCGCCAGCTCGCCGGCCTCGCCATCGCGGCGGACGGCACGCTGGCGGTGGCGGATCGCGAGAAGTTCAGGGTGGCGACCTTCGATCCCGACGGCCGGTTCCTCGGCGCCTGGGGTGGGCGGGGCACGGGCCGGAGCCAGTTCGAGCAGGTCGGCGTGCTGGAGTTCGCGGCGGACGGGACGCTGTGGGCCGCGGACTACAACGTGTCCGGCGGGCGCGACGGCATCCGACGCTTCCGGCTGGACGGCACGCTGCTCGATCGGCGCGGGGGGCTGAGCACACTCCCCGGGCGCCTGTGGGGCCCGAACGGGCTGGCGATCGGCCGGGCGAGCGAGGTCTTCGTCAGCGACTCCAACAACCAGCGCATCCAGCGCTTCGCCGCGCACGGCCAGTTCTTCGGCCTATGGGGCCAGGCGGGCGAAGCACCGGGGGACTTCAGCGGCCCCGGCGGGCTGGCGGTCGACGCCGGCGACCGGTTGTGGGTGGCCGACGTCCTGAACAAGCGCGTAGAGGTCTTCGGCCCGCGCGTGCCGGAAGGCTGGCGCACCGAGATCTTCCCCAACCCCGACCTGGCCGGCTGGGCGACCGTCGTCACCGACACGCCGCGCGCGGCGCTTGCCGCCGGGATCGACTGGGGCGAGGGTCCGCTCGCCCCGGGCTTGCCGGCGGACGGTGCCTCGGCGCGCTACTCGCTGCAAACCATGACCTACCATGCCCCCCAGCGCCTGACGCTCGCCGCCCGCGGCGGCCTGCGGGTGTGGATGGACGCGGAGCAGGTGCTGGACGCCTGGGACCAGGCGGCGACCGATCAGGCGATCGAGCTCACGCCCCAGACCGACCTGACGACGATCCGCGTGGCGCTGCGCGACGCCGCCGGCCCGGCCGCGCTGCGGGTCGCGCTCGATCCGCTCGCCGCTCCGACCTTCGACCCCTCCGCCACGCCGACGCCCTTCCCGACGCCGACGGCGACCCTGACGCCGCTGCCCACGCCGACCTCGGCGCGGCTCGGCCTGATCCACCTGCCCTGGCTGGGCAAGGGCGAGGCGCCCGCCGCGACGCCGGTGCCGACGCCGGCCTGGCTCGGCAACCCGGCGATCGACGTCGATGCCTACGCCCTGCGGCTGGTCGCGCCGCGCCTGGGCGAGGCGGACGCGCAGGCGCGGGCGGTGGTCACTTTCACCGCCCTGGCCGCGCTCGACCGGCTGGTGCTGGACATCGAGCCGCGGGCGATCGCGGTGAATCGGGTGACGACGAGCGGCGCGCCGCCGGGCACGACGTCGCCGGCAGCGCTGGCCTACGCGATCCTGTCCGGTGAGGGTGGCAACGCCAGGCTCAGCGGGGCCAAGCTGAGCATCGCGCTCGGCCGGACGCTGGCGCCCGGCACGCGATCCGCCGTGGTCATCGACTACAGCTTGCGCAGGGCGGACTTCGCGGCGCCCGAGGGCTTTCGCTACGACGACTTCTACTACGGCAGCCGCATGTTCACCACGCTGAACTGGCCCTACTACACCCGCTACTGGCTGCCCTCCAACGACGACCCGGCCGATCCGGCGACGATCGCCTTCGAGCTGCACGTGCCGTCCGATGTCGTCGCGGGCGCCAACGGCCGCCTGGTCGAGGGCAGCTACACCGGCGGCAGCGGGCTGGACGGCGACGGCCTGCGGGTCTTCCGCTGGCGGCTGGACCAGCCGGTGCCGACCTACGACTTCAACATCGTCGTCGGCGAGTTCGGCGTCTACACCGAGGACATCTGCTTCGACATCGGCACGCCCAGCCGCGAGCGAGTGCCCTGCGACCGGGCCGAGCATCGCGTGCCGCTGGTCATCTACTACCCGGCCAGCCGGCCCGGGGTCTCGGCCGCCACGCTCCAGCAGATCGAGCTGGCCGCCGACGCGATGATCTACTACTCGTCGGCCCTGGGGCCTTACCCCTATGACAAGATCGGCTACGTCCTGGCGCCGCATCCCTTCAACATGGAGTATGCTTCGCTGATCACCCTGGTCAGCGCCGGCTCGGCGGTGCACGAGCTGCTGCACCACTGGTGGGGCGATCCGCTGTGGATCGGGAGCTGGGGGGATTTCTGGATCAGCGAGGGCTTCACGACTTATTTCACCGGCTTCTTCGACGAGGTGGTCAGCGGGACCAACACCGCCTGCCGCATGCGGTCGGGCCGGCTGAGCAACCCGCCGGACACCGACCCGCTGACGATCTTCGACTCGACCGCCTACTGCAAGGGCGCCGCGGCGATCCACGACCTGCGCCTGCGCATGGCCGCGCTGGCGGGCCGGGAGATCGGCGACCCGGCGGCGAAATCGCTCTTCCTGGCCGCGATGCGCGACGTCCACCATGCCTTCAACCAGCGCCACATGACCAAGGACGCGCTGGTCGGCCACCTGCGCGAGCGGCTGCCGGTGCTCTACCGCGAGGCTGGGCTGGGCGCAACGCCGGCCGAGGTCGACGCGCTGATCGATGCCTGGCACCACCAATGGTTCGTGTTGCCCGACGCCGAGGATGCCCAGGTGGTGGCGCGCTGGGACGGCGGGAGCGCGACCTATCTCGCGCTCGAGGACAACACCTGGCTACCCCAGCTCGCCGCCGTCGGCCCGGTCGAGGCGCCGCTGGCGTTCGACCCGCTGGGCTGCGACGCCGCCGCGCCGCCGGACCCCAACCTGGCGGGCAAGATCGCCCTGGTCGAGCGCGGGACCTGCTTCGACGTGGTCAAGATCCGCCACGCCGCGGCGTCCGGTGCGCTCGGCGTGGTGATCTACACCAACCAATACCCCAAGGCGGCACCGGACTGTAGCTTCGCCCCCGTTTGCGCGAACCCACCGCAGATCCCGGCAGTGATGATCGACAACGCGGCCGGCCTGGCGCTGCGGGAGCGGTTGGAGGGCGGGACGGCGGTGACGGCGCGGATGGAGCGGTATGCGGGGCCGTAGGTGGGGGATGTCGTCTTCCGCCGCCGAACCCCGCGGCGCCTGGAGCTTGTCATTCGCTGACTGGCCCACCTATACTCCATTTCGGCGGCTTGAGCAAGGCCGGGGAAGGGTGGATGGGCGCCAATCCGATGACGGACGACGAGAAATGGATGGCCCAGATCCGGCGCGGTGCGCTGGAGCTGTGCATCCTGGCGATCCTCTCACGCGGCAAGCGCTACGGCTACGACATCGCCCACGCGCTGAGCGGAGCCGAAGACCCGGTGATCAAAGAGGGCACGATCTATCCCCTGCTCAATCGCTTGAAGAGCGAAGGCCTGATCCTCGCCGAATGGCAGTTGTCCCCGCAGGGTCCGCAACGCAAGTACTACACGCTCACAACGGCCGGCGCCGAGCGCCTGGCGGCGATGCGTGCCGAGTGGCGAAGCTTCGCGGCGGCCGTCGACCGCCTGATCGAAGGAGCGGACGAGGCCTGATGAGCTCGGAGATGCAACGGATCGTCGACGACTACCTGGCGCGTTTGCGGCGCAGCATGCGCGGCGCCTCGGGCGACGTGGTGCGTGAGGCCGAGCTCGAGCTGCGCGCCCACATCGAGGATGCGCTCGCCGCGCGCGGCGAGCCGGCGGTCGACGACCTGCTCGACGTGCTGGACCGCCTCGGCCCGCCGGAGGACTACGGGCGTGACCTCGTGCTCTACATGATGGTCGATCGCGGCTACCGCGACTGGTCGCTGCCGCACATGGTGCGCTCGACCGCGTACTGGGGGCTCTCGACCCTGGCCGGTGCGGTGGTCGTGCTGATCTTCGGGATCCTGTACTTGCTGGCGCTGGGCCTGCTGGGCCTCGGCCTGTCGTCCTACCTGATCGCGGCGGTACCGGCGCGGCTGGGGAGCTGGGCCCTGCCCTGGGTCCTCATCGTTGCGGGGGGACTGCTCGTAGTCGGTCTCACCCTCCTGGTCCGCTGGTTCGTCGGGCAGTACGTCCACCATGCCGAGCCGCATGTGCTCGGCATCGAGGCGGCGGACGGGGGGTGGGCGCGCCGGACCGAGCGCCGCATCCTGATCGTGGCGGCCCTGGGCTGCGGGCTGACGCTGGCCGCGGGCTTCGCCTCGGGCGCCTACCGCTTCGAGGGCTTCTGGCCGGTGCTGCCGCCGGATTTCGGCGCGTCCCCGCTGGCCCTGGCCAGCGGTCTCGGCCTGGGCGTCCTCTTGCTCGCCCCGGTCCTCGGCGTGCTGTGGTCGGTGCGGGCCGAACGCTGAGTTGATGCCTTGGACCAGATTTGGACCTGAAGGACTTGACAGGCACCGCGCAAGTAGGGTATACTACGCGGCGCTTCGGAGAACGAAGCAGATATGCCGGTCCGAGTGATTCGGGATATCCCAACAAGGCGATACACAAACCGCGGTCGAGACCGGCCGCGGTTTGATGTCGGAGGACGATAGTCCGGTCGCCGGGGCACCTTGACAACAGGAGAGAGAGCGAAAGCGGGTCATTCGGAGGGCGCGGCTT
>CAZCJG010000007.1:0-29639 GCA_964498575.1 uncultured Anaerolineales bacterium
GGCATCGTCGTGCCGGTGCCGGTGGGCATCGTCGTGCCGGTGCCGGTGGGCATCGTCGTGCCGGTGCCGGTGGGCATCGCCGTGCCGGTGGTAGTGGGCGTCATCGTGCCGGTGCCGGTGGGCATCGCCGTGCCGGTGGTAGTGGGCGTCGTCGTGCCGGTGCCGGTGGGCGTCGCCGTGCCGGTCACGATCATCGTCGGGGTGACGGTCGCCGTGCCGGTGATCGTCCCGGTCGGCGTCACGCTGGGCGTGCCGGTTCCGGGGGTAATCACGCCGGTGCTCGTCGGCTCGACGCTGGGCACGAGGGACGATGCCGCCAGGCGCACGAGCCGGTCGGTCATCGCCGTCAGCGGCGCGCCGGGGACGGCCGTTCCGTTGACCGACACCCACGCATCGCCGTCGAACTCGAAGGCGAGGCCGCTGGCGCCGGGGAGGTTGCGCGCCACGACCTGGCGCGCCGAGGCCTGGCAGGGGCCGCCGCTGGCCAAGCAGGCATCATCGATCATCGCCAGTGTCCCGGGCGCGATCTCGGTGACGAAGAGATCCTCGGACGGGTTGAATGCCAGGTCGGTGGGGGTCGTCAACCCGTCGATGAGCAGGGTGTTCTCGCCAGCGTCGAGCGCGTCGCCGTCGCCGTTCTTGTCTTCCAACCGGCGGATCTGGCCATTGGGCGCCGGGGGGATCGAGAAGGCGAGCAGGGCTACGTAGGCCACGCCGGGGCGGCCGGGGTCCCAAGCGATGCCCGTCGGGGTCGCTTGCCCGGCGTTGATCTCGGCGAAGACGGCGTAGGTGGAAAGGGTGCCGGTGATCGGGTCCATCTTCAGGACGTCGTTGGCGCCGGCGTCGGTGATATAGATCGTACCGTCCGGGCTGGGCGCGAGACGCCAGGGGTTGGAGTCGATCCCCTCCAGACCGGCTTCGCCGCCGGGATTGTTCGCCTGCTCGTAGGCCAGGGTGTCGGCGAAGACGGTGGCGACGCCCATCCCGTCGGCGATCAGGATCTTGGCCGCCTCGGCCGGGCGCGCTTGGCCCGGTCCGCCGGCCTGCGCGACGAGCACCATGCCCATGGTGTCGGTGATCGGCCCGCCGAGCTGCCAAGGGATGCTGTGGTTCGCCCCGATGACCCCGCCGCCGGGATCGACGGAATTGGTCAAGTCATCGACGATGACGGTGCGGGTGAAGGGGTTCGTCGCCGAGATCCGCTGCACGCGCCCGTCGGCGTTGCCGGGCGTGAACTGGCCGGCCATGGCGGTGCCGGTGCCGCCCTCGCCGACCAGGATCATGCCTTCCAGGTTGATCGACAGGCCGTGCGGGTTGTTCAGGCCGGTGATCACATCCGGCTCGCCGCCCTGGGTGACCCGGAGCGTGCCGGACATGCCCTGCTGGCGATGGTTGCCGACCGAGCAATAGAAGACGTAGTCGCCCGCCATCGCGGGGGCCGTGAAGGTCAGGCTGATGGTCTCGCCGCCGCGGATGCGGGCGGTCTGCTCGATGCGGCCGCTGCCCAGGTCGAACGTGATATCGTGAGGGATGTTGGCGCCGCCGATGTGGCGAAGCTGGACCGAGAGCTCGTCGCTCGCGGCCACCTCGATCGTGCTTGGGTTGAACCTGAACTCCGACGCTTCGACCGTTACGCTCGTGGCATCCGGCGCCGCCAGCGTAGCCAACGCCGCCACGACCAGGGTGCCCGATGCAGCCAGCGATCCGATGAGTGACGAGACTGTGCGCGACATGGAGGTGCTTCCTTTCGGATGGGGGGGTTCGCTTGCCGTGCGGGCGCCCGCAATCAGCCCTTTTGCCGGTACGTCAGGGCGGCCCGGACCGGGATCCTGCGGCGGGATTCGGCACCCAACGCTTATCTTGACGACGCCACTCGGCCAAAGGTAACCGACTTTGCAGAGCCGGCGGCGGCATGAGCTCCAGCCGGCGCGAAAAGGCGCTCCGTCCGGCGACGTGGGGCGCTACGGTGCGCGACCCGCGTACGGGGTCGAGAGCATAGCGGGCCAACATGACGATCGAGTCAAACCACGAAGTTGGAATCGCAGTCAACCGCCCGCAGGGATGTGTTTGGCCGTCGGTTCACGCGCGCTGGTGCCGTGCCAGCGCTCACTTCACTTCGGTTCGCGCCCGGAGCAGCGGCGAGATCAGCCCCGCGAACAGTACCGCGGCGGCCAGCTCGACCGCACCACCGCTGAACAGCAGCGCGCGCGCCGGCGGCCAGCCCAGCGCGCCGCCCGCCCAGCCGAGCGCGGCCAGCGCCACCCCCGCCATCGCCAGCCAGCCTTGCGCCTGGGCCGTTCGCGGCGAAGCCAGCGGCCGGGCGGCGAAGCGCGGGAAGAGGTGGTAGGCCATGCCGTAGACGAGCAACGTGACCCAGCCCCACAGGTTGAGCTCGGCGTGCAGGGGGCGCCAGAGGGGACCGAAGGAGCGGTTCAGCCCGAAGAGCAGCCCCAAGCTCACTCCTAACCCAAGCCAGGCGAAGGCGGCGCGCAGTAGACGCAAGCTGAGCGGGCTCATCGCGGCGCCTCGGAGCTCTGAAGGGGAGGCAGGGGGACGCCGATCGGGCGCGAGGCCAGCGCCGGCCAGACGACCCAGGCGAAGAGACCGACCGCCAGCGCCATGCTGGCGGCGCCCAACGCGAAGACGCGCGCCCAGCCCACACCCAGCCCGAGCACGATCAGCACGATCGCCACGCCGTGCGCGCCGAGCTCCAACTGTACCCAGGCCGGCCCGCGCAGCGCCCGCCCGGTAAAGCGCGGCAGCACGTGCAGGGCGACCCCGACGATGGTGCCCATCACCCAACCGAGGAGCGCCAGGTGCTCGGCGGCGAGCTGCCAGGTCGGCGGCAGCCAGCCGGCGCCCGCCGCGGCCAGGAGCGCGCAGGCGAGCGGCAGGCACAGCGCCGCCGCGCTGGTCGCCAGCGTGCCCAGCCGGTCGAGCCGGTGCTGCTCGGGCGAGGGTGAGGGCGGCAGGCGCCCAGGCTCGCGGGGGCTCCGGGTGAGCAGCAGCCCGATGTTGACGAGGAAGACGGCGGCGGCCGCCGCCTGGATCCCGAAGCCGGCCGTCGCCCACCCGGGCCGATCCGCCAGACGGCCCGCCAGCACCGTACCCAGGCCGATGGCCCACAGGCTCACCTGCACCTGGGCGATCCGCGGTGACACGAAGGATCGGGCGGTGAAGGCCGGGATCGTATGGTAGCTCACGGATAGGATCATGCCGCTGATCCAGCCGAAGATCATCAGCTCCACATAGGCCGGCCACAGCCAGGCCGCGCCGGACATCGTCGCGAGATGCAGGGCCGCGGCGACCAGCAGCGCGACCAGTGCCACCCCCGCGAATGCGCGCGTGGCGTCGTTCACCGCGACCTCGTCATGTCCCCCGACCTCGTCACGCCCGGACCTGAACGGGTGCTCCTGCCAGCGCGGTGAGCAGGGTCGGCAGGGAGACATCGTGATGCTCCGCCGCCTCGCGCAGGCTCAGCGCGCCCCCACAGCACAGGTCGAACCCGAAACTCTGCAGGACCGGCATGAGCTCCGGCCGCCGTGCCACGAGATCGTTGATGGTCTCCCCGGGGTCGATGCCGACGCCGGCCGGCGACCGTGTGCAACTCGTCTGAAGCTTGTCGATCATCTTGGCCTCCCCGCTTTTTCAGGCACCTCCAGGCGCTACAACAGCGCCCAGCACAAACCCTTCCCATTCACGCTCGCGAACTCGCATCGCGAGACACTCTGGCCCCCATTTTCACCCGAACGACCCGCCCAAACGTTGCGCCGGCGCAACTCGAACCCTCCGTAGTAGCGTCAGCCCCCCACCTTCCAGGCAAAACAAAAGCGCGTAGGGGTGGCTGCCACCCCTACGCGCCTGGGCCTCTGGATCGACCGGCGCGAGCAGGTTCAGTCGTCGTGATCGCTGAAGGCCAGGATGTAGTTCATCTGATCGCTGAGCTCGCGCTCGGCTTCGACCTCGAGCTCCGGCATTTCGCGCCGGCGCAGGTCCGCGAGCTGTTCCCGGAGCGCGCCTGCCTTGCTCTCGGCCCGCCGGCGGATCTCGGCGCGCGTGCGGCGATCGCGCAGCGAGGCGGCGAGCCGCAGCAGGGTCTGGCCGTGCCTGCCCTCCTCGCCGAGCCCCTTGTCGTCGGCCCGCAACAAGGGGTCGCCGAGGAGCTTGTTGGCCCAGCGCCAGCTCGGGTCGTTGATCAAGGTCTGCCGTGCGGTGCCGTTGGCCACGCGCACGCCGTTGAGCGCATCCGCTGAAATCATGTCCATCACTCCAAATCACACGCTACGACCGCGCCGCGGCGCGGTCAGGAAGGTCCAAGATGCCCGCAAGCATAGCGCGGCAACCTTACGTGCGCATGACAGCAGCGTGACCGCTTGCGGACCGAATGCTGACGATCTCCTGACGATGGGGCGTGGCGCCTGGCGGCTGGCTGCGGATCGAGCCGTCGTGCCGGTGCCGTGCCGAGGGAGGCGCTAGGCCGGCGCGAGCGGCTGGCCCGCGCTGCGGCGGAGCCACAGGCTGGCCAGCGCGAGGAGTGCGACCGCCGCCGTCGCCAGCCAGGCCGCCGGTGTGACGATGGCGACGGCGGGGAACTTGACGGCAATCCCGGCGAAGGCCCAGACCAGGACCAGGAGGTACAGCACGTCGCGCCGATTGCGGGTGATCAGGGCGGCCAGCGCCACCGCGACGGCGAGCATGATCGCCGTCCACGCCTCGGCGCTGATGCCCCAGCCGTTCCAGCTCAGGTAGTCCAGCACCGTCGCCGCGTTGGCGATGGTGGCTACCGTGATCCAGCCGAGGTAGACGCTGAACAGCGCGTTGACCACCCAGCGCTGGCTTCGGCCGGGGTCGGTCCGGCCGATGTCGAGCTTGAGGTAGATAGCGATCAGCGCGCCGAGCAAGACCAGCATGGCTCCGAGGCTGGCCGGCACGCGTTGGTAGTGCCACAGAAAGATCCACGTGATGTTCGCCAGGCAGCTCAGGCAGAACAGCGGGGCGATGGCGCGCGTGCGACCGTCATCGCGCTGGGCCGGCAACGCCTGCCAGACCGCGAAGACGACGAGCTGAAGGTAGATCAGCGACCAGATCGAGAACACGTAGCCCGCCGGCACGAAATAGACCTCGAACTGGTCGGCCAGCTCCTTGGTGGTCAGCCCGTTGAGGGGCAGCAGCACGGCGGCGAGGTTGGCGGCAATGGTCGTGCCGGCGGCGACGAGCACGGCCGGGCGCCAGAGGTGGTTGGCGTTCATGAGCTTCTTTGCCTTTCGATGGTCACGTCCAACGGCACCGCCACTCGGTATAACTGCCACTCGGTATGAACGTGGCGGCCCTTTGCCGTAGGCTAGCACCGGACGATCGCCAGGGTCAAGGCGAGGGGTTGGGCCGGTCGTGTGTGGGCAAGCCCGAAGACTCGGGATTCGAGCGTCTGGCCGGTCCCGAGATTCCCGTGCCAGCCCGCTTGACAGACCCGCGCGCCGCCGCTACCTTTTCTCTCCGCCGGTCAACAGCCACGCCATCGCCGTCCGGGTCCGTGCGCCCCCGGACCCTGTCAGTTTCGCCGATGTCGCTTTTGAAGATGGAGGATGCCGCCGTGTTCGCTCGTCGCCTGCCCTGCTTGCCGAACTTGATCCAGCCGCTGCGCGCCGCCCCCGGCTCGCCGCGCCTGCGGACCCTGGTGATCTGCGCGATCGCCCTGTCGGCGCTGTCCGTCGCACCGCGCTCCGCCGCCCAGGGCCCGGCCGCCGCGCCGCTGGCCTACGCCTATTCCGGCACCCTGGGCACCACCGACACGCCCTGGCAGCGCTCGAACGCCTTCCTCAACCAGCCGGTGGGGTTGGGCTCGGACGCCGACGGCGTATGGGTGGCCAACGCGGCGGGCCGGAACCTGGTGCGCTTCGGCGGAGGGTCGGTGGAGGACATCGGGCGCGCGGGGAGCCTGGCCTCGCTCTACGGGCGGCCGGCGCGCTGGATCACGGACGTGGCGGTGGTGCGCATCGCAAGCCCCAGCCCCACGCCGACGCCGACGAGCCGCAGCGGTCCCGGGCCGGGGCCGCGCCCTGAACCGACCCAACCGAGCCCGGGCAACCCGCCGACCTCGGTGACGCGCCGGATCTGGCTGGTCGACCAGGGCGCGCACGTGGTCGTGACGATGCTCCTCGCACCGAACGGCAGCACCAGCAACGTCGCCTTCATCGGCAAGCATGACGAGGCGGGCGGCGACAACGCGCATTTCGACCATCCCACCGGGGTGGCGGTCGACGCCGGCGGCAACGTCTACGTCAGCGATACCGGCAACCACCGCGTGCAGGTCTTCAGCCCCAGCCGCGCCTACCTGGCGACGATCGGCCGTGCCGGGCAGCCGGGCAGCGGTCAGGACCAGCTCGACGCGCCGGCGCGGCTGGCGATCGGCCGCGATGGGCGGCTGTACGTCGCCGACGCCGGCAACCATCGCGTGCAGGTGTACAACGTCAGCCAGCCGGGCGCTCCGACCTTCGCGCAGAGCTACGGCCGCGCCGGGGTGCCGGGCGCGGGCGACGATCAGTTCAACCAGCCGCTGGGCGTGGCGGCGGACGCGACCTTCGTCTACGTGGCGGACAGCGGCAACGCGCGCGTGCAGGTGCTCCAGAAGAACGACGGCAAGCACTGGGCGACCCTCGACGGCGTGGCGGAGGACGGCTGCGGCATGGGCGATCCGATGGCGCGCTGGGTCGGGCCGGTTTCCGACGTGGCGCAGGACAGCGACAGCCATGTCTTCGTCGCCGTGCCCGGTCAGCAGCAGGTGATCCACTGCGACGCCTTCGACCGCCATCCGCGCGGCGCCTATGGCAGCAAGAACGCCCCGTACACCACGACGGACCTGCTTTACAACGCCCCGTCGGGCATCGCCATCGCGCCGGACGGGACGCGCGTGATCGTCGAGCTCGAGGGCCAGCGCGTGGTCGGCCTGCCGCCCGCGGCCGGCGCGAGCTGGAAGAACGGCGCCGCCGGCAGCGCCGGCGGGGACGACCAGCACTTCGCGAACCCCTCCGACGTCGCCCGGCTGGCGGACGGCCGCTGGCTGGTGGCGGACACCGGCAACGGCCGGTTGGTCGTCCTGGCGGCGGATGGCACGCGTTCGGCGACCTGGGGCATGAGCGGTGGAGCTCCGCTCCAAGCGCCGGAAGGTCTGGCGGCGCTGGCGGACGGCCGGATCGCGGTCGCGGACGCCCGGGCCGGCGTGGTCCGCTTGTTTGACGCGCAGGGGAATCCCGCCGGCAGCCTGAGCGGTCCGGCCGGGCAGCCGCTCGCGTTTGCCGCGCCGGCGGACGTGGCGGTCGACAGCGCCGGCCGGTGGTACGTCAGCGATCGCGGGGCGCACGTGGTCCGCGTGCTGGACGCGCGGGGGCAGGCGGTGCGGACGCTGGGTGAGCCGGATGTCGCGGGCGGTGACTTCGGGCACTTCGACGCGCCGCGCGGGCTGGCGGTGGACGGCGCGGACCGGCTGTACGTGGCGGATAGCGGCAACGACCGGGTGCAGGTCTTCGAGCCGGGCGGGGAGTACCTGACCACGATCGGCGGCGCGGCGAGCTTCGGCACGGGCGGACTGCGCGAGCCGCGCGGTGTGGCGATCGGCCCGGACGGGCGGCTCTACGTCGCCGACACCTTCAACCACCGCGTGCAGATGTTCACCCTGGCCGCGCCGCCCTGGCAGCCGGCCTCGGTCAACGGCTTCGCGGCGCGGACCAACCCGGCGGTCACCGCCCTCACCGAATACGAAGGCCTCCTCTTCGCCGGCACGCGCTCCGACGAGGGCGCCGGCGCCGAGCTGTGGGCGTTGGACGGGAACGGGACCTGGGAGCGGCGGGTCGGCGGCGGCTGGGGCGATCCCAACCGCGTGGCGGTGACCGCGCTGACCCGGCTCGGCGACCGGCTCTACGCCGGCACCGAGCACCGCGTGACCACCACCGATCCGCAAAGCGGCCAGCGGACCATCACCAGCCAGGGCGGCGACCTGCGCCGCAGCCGCGACGGGCGGCAATGGGAGACCGTGGCCAGCGGCGGCTTCGGGGAGACCGGCAACGTCGGGATCACCGCGCTGGCCGAGTTCGAGGGCGCGAAGTACGCCGGCACCCGCGGCTACGGGCAGCCGGCACAGGTCTGGCGTTCGCCCAGCGGCGACGCGGGGAGCTGGCAGAAGATCCGGATGGACTTGTTCAGCCGCAACGGCGAATGGAACAACAACAACGCGGTGTCGGCGATGGGGACCTTCAGCAACACCCTCTTCGCCGGCACCTGCTCCACGCAGAACCCGCAACTGTGGGCCAGCGACGACGGCGCGCGCTGGCGGCCGGTGGGCCTGCTGGCGGCGGACGCCGATCCGCGCGACGCCTCGCCGGACCTCGGCTCGGGCAACACCGCCTGCGTCACCAGCATGACGGAGTACGACGGCTGGCTCTACGCGGCGCTGGGCGGCGAGGTCGACGCCGAGCTGATCCGCACCTGGCAGGGCGGCCCCGCCGAGGTCCTGCGCTGCCGCAAGTGCGACGGCACGGATTGGGACAACGCGGCGGCGCTGGGCTTCGGGCCGCGCTATAACAACGGGCAGGTGGCGCTGGCCGCCTTCGACGAGCCGCCATTCCGCTACCTCTACGCCGTCGTCGGCAACGGGCGGACCGGGCTGGAGGCCTGGCGCGCGCCGGACGGCAAGGACTGGGAGCAGGTGATGGTCGGCGGCTGGGGCGACGACAACAACGTCGATGCCGGCGGCGGCGCCGCCCTGGCGGTTTACCGCGGCCGGCTCTACGCCGGCAGCTTCAACGCGGCCCATGGCGGCGAGCTCTGGTCCTCCGCCGGCCAGCGCCCGGGCAGCGTTCCCACCCCCGTGGTCCCCACGGCGACCCCGACGCCGCGCCCGAAGCCCTCGCCGCCGACGGGCCGGGCGGCCTACAAGAAAGTCGACGAATGGCCGATCGGCCAGCTCGCCGCGGCGGACGTGCTGGGGACGATCGTCGACCTGGCGGTGGGCGACGACGGGACGGTCTACCTCCTGGACAGCAGCACCAACCGCGTCGAGCGCGTGCTCCTGGACGGCACCTGGGCCGAGCCTTTCGGCGCGCTGGGCAGCGGTCCGGACCGAATCACGCAGGTGCGGGTGACCCTGCCCGATGGCACCAACGTCGACACCGCGCTGGCCGTGGACAGCGCCCGCGGGCGGGTGTACGCCGGGGACCTCGGCACCGAGCGGATCGTGGTCTACGACAGCGACGGCCGTTTCGTCGATGCCTGGAGCGACATCTACGCCGTCGACATCGAGGCCCAGCCCGATGGCAGCCTGTGGGTGGCGGATCGCCTGTCCGGGGCGATGCGGCACCTGGCGGCGAGCGGCAGCGAGATCGAGCGCTTCGGGAACTACGGGCCGGACGACGACAACGGCATCCTGCAAATGGTCTCGGTGACCCAGGAGCCCGGCGGGCGGCTGTGGATCGGCGACCTGTCGGGCGACCGGCTGCGGGCTTACGATCCCATCCCCGGCGGGGGCTTCCGGCGGGTGCGGACGATCGACCTGACGGTGGGTGCCTACGCGGCCAGCGGCTGCGACGCGGTGCGCATGCAGGCGCTGGCGGACCGCGTGCTCCTGACGGGGCGCTGCATCCTGGAGGACGGCCGCGTGCGCGACGTGCTGCCGGCCAACCACCGCGGCAGCGACCTCGCGGCGGTTCGGCTGCGGACGGCCAACCCCCGCGCCGGGCGCTACGTGGCGATGGCGACCTACGACATCGACCCGCTGGACAACGGCAACGAGACCTTCCCGGCGGTGGTGCGCTACTTCGACGACGGCTTCGACATCGTCACCGACTACGCGCGCGGCCGCACCTTCGCCGGCGCGACGGTCGACCCGACCGCGATCAACCAGCCGGTGCGGGTCAGCGTGGCGCCCGACGGCTCGATCTCGTTGACCGACGGCCTGGGCGTGCGCCGCTTCACGACGGAGGGCCGCCTGATCGAACGCCTGCCGCAAGCGCTGCCGCCCAGCCGCAACGAGGCGCTGACGCTGGACCCGAACCTGACCATCGGTACGGGTGAGCCCGGGCGGGTGATCGGCATCGGCAACTACATCTACGGCTCGCCGCGCCGGCGGACCACCGCGCGGATGGTGGTCTACGCCGAGGGCGTTTATCGCCGGATCTGCGTGGACCGCATCTGCACCCGCGACATCTACCTCAACCGGCTGTGGGACACCACGCTGCCGACGATGACCGCCAACAACTTCGCGGTGGCCCACGAGCCGACCAAGAACCAGTTCGTGGTCCTGCAACTGTGGACCGACAATCCGACCGGCCGCGGCTACCCCAACGGTCCCGAGTATCCCGCGCGCCTGCTGATCTACCCGCTGGGCGACATGGGCCGCAAGACCGAGATCACGCTCGACGGCTCGGACCGCGAGGCGCTGTGGACCGACGTCGACGCGGGGGTGGACGGGCGGATCGTCGTGCTGGACATCCTGAACGACCGCGTCCAGACCTTCGACGCGAACGGGCAGAGCCTGGGCCTGATCGACACGCCGAAGGACAGTTGGCGCGTGGCGGCGGGGCCGAACGGCGAGACCTACGTGCTGACCACCTACGGCCACGTCGTACGCCTGGCGCGCGACGGCACGGTGCTGTCGCGCTTCGTCGCCATGCCCAACGGCTTCGCGCCGCCGACGGCGCTGGTGGACCTGGCGGTCGACAAGTTCGGCTGGGTCTACGTCATCGACAACCTCTACGACCAGGTGACGGTCTTCGCGCCCGAGGGCACGGAGGACGACACGCTGGAAGGCCACGACTGCACCGTTTCGGGCGACAAGTGGGTCGATCCCAAGGACATCCTGCTCGGCGACACGGCGCGGCTCTTCCTGACGCTGTTCGGGAGCTGCGGCTACGACGAGGACCCGTCGGACATCGTGATCGCCGTCGCGGCGGACTCGGCGTCGCGGCGCGACCTGTTGAACCTGCGCCTGGCGCGGCACCTGCTCGGGCTGGTCGACCTGGATCGGCATCGGGTCGGCCTGGTCAGCTTCGTCCTGAACGGGGAGATCGAGGCGCCGCTGACGCAGGACCGCTGGACCCTGATCCGCGCCCTGATGGACGTCAACGTCGGGCGCCTGGGGCCCGGCGCGTGCGAGGAGAACAACCTGACCGCGCTCAAGCTCGCCGCCGAGGCCTTCAAGGCCAGCCCGCCGGGGCGCAAGAAGGTGCTGGTGATCATCGACCCCGGCGAGGAGCTCGAACAGGGCGAATGCGCCTGGAGCATCGACCAGATCGCCGCGCAGGCCGACGCGATGAAGGCTGCCGGCACCCTGATCGTCACGATCAACGACCCCAGCGTGGCCGCGACCAGCGAGGTGTGGAGCGACCTGCCGATGGACCCGCGCATCCAGGGCGCCGGCCGCCAGGCCCTGCGCCGCGCGGTCAGCCGCCGCTGGCCGGACGCCCTGATCGAGCAGGGCAGCCTGATCGACACCCTGCCCGCCAACATCGACTACGTGGCCGGCAGCGCCAATCCCCCTGCCACCTGGGACCCCGCGGCGCGCACGCTGACCTGGAGCCTGGCGAACCTGGCGCGCGTCGACACCCACAGCTTCTCGCTGTCGATCAAGCCGAAGGCCGAGGGCCTGTGGCCGACCAACGTCGAAGCGGTGGCAGACGGGACCGACGGCTGGGGCAACGCCTTCCGCACGGTCCTGCCCATCCCCAAGATCCGAGTCTACGGCGAGCCGCCGACGCCGACGCCATCGCGGACTCCGACACCGACGAATACACCGACCCCGACGAGCACGGCGACGCCGACGGCCACGCCGACGCCCACCGCGACGCCCGAGCTGGTGCCGCTCTACCTGCCGATCCTGCTCAAGACCAAGGGCTGCACGCCGGACACGCGCAACGCCGACGTCGTGCTGGTGCTGGACACCTCCAACAGCATGAGCGAGACCACCCGCCCCGGCGGCCCGACCAAGCTGGAAGCGGCGCGCGACGCCGCCAAGACCTTCGTCGCCCAGCTCGTGGCGGGGCGCGACCAGGCGGCGGTGATCCAGTTCAACGGCACGGTCGCCGTCCTCACCGGCCTGACGCCCGACCCGGCGCTCGCCACCGCGGCGCTGGACCGGCTGACGCAGGCCGGCGGCACGCGCATCGATCTGGGGCTGGACGCGGCGCGCGGGGAGCTGACCGGTCCGGCGCGGCGTGTAACGAACAACCCCGTGCTGATCCTGCTCACCGACGGCGAGCCCAGCGGCGCGACGCCCGACGAGGTCCGCGCGGCGGCGGCGCGGGCGTTGGCCGACGGCATCCTGGTGTTCACGATCGGCCTGGGGCTGGACGTCGACGGGGTGCTGCTGGCCGACATCGCCAGCCGGCCGGCCTGGTACTTCCCTGCGCCGGACACGGGCGATCTGGCGGCGATCTACGCGCGGATCGTGTACGAGATTCCCTGCGTGCCGGAGTGGCCGTGAGGGGGGCGGAAGCGCGAGTGTCGAAAGGGGTCAGGATCGATCCAGGACGACATCGAGTCCCGCGAATATCAATCGCAACTGCGCAGCCGGTATGTTGCCGGTACGCTCGATCAGCAGGTGCTTGTCAAGCGTAAGGATTTGTGACACATTGGCTACCGAATCACTTGGCAAGCCAGTCGCTCGGGACGAAAGTCGCACGTTCCCCGGTGCACTCGACCAGCGCAAGTTGCTGGTTAGCGGGATGCAGACGACTGTAGCGATGCGGCTGCGATTCAGCCGATCGCCTTGAACGACCACAACGGGTCGGTCGAAGCCTGGCCCGGAACCGACGGGATCCGGCATCGTCGCCCACCAGACGTCGCCTTGCGTGACGACTACCACTCGGTGCGGGCCAGGATGCGCTGGGCAGCCGCCGCGACGAACGGGTCGGGAGCTTCGTCGATCTCGTCGAGCGCACGATTCATCGCTTCCGTCACTTCGTCCGTGGCGTGCCGCGCCACGTACTCAGCGACCGCCGCGCTATAAAGCTGGCTGCGCGACTTCTGAAGGCGATGCGCGAGCTGCTCCGCCGCGTCAAAAACATCGTTGGGAATGGATATCGCTGTCTTCATACTCGAAGTATAACGGCCGATCCGTTTTCGGTCAAGCCCAGCCGTCCGTGAACAGCCAGGCTCACCTCCGCCGCGCTGGACCGCCTGAGGCAGGCCGCCGGACACGGGCGACCTGGCGGCGATCTACGGGCGGATCGTGTACGAGATTCCGTGTGTGCCGGAGTGGCCGTGAGGGAGGGCCATTATGCTTGAGGACGGATGAAGCCCGGTGACACCCGCCGAATCCACGGCTGACCGCGTTCCTATAGCCCCCAGGCGCAGCACGTTCAGTATTTGAGCCCCACGGCCTCGCTGAGGAAGCGCATGAGCGGGCTGGCGGCGGCGTAGTGCTTCGCGGCGAGGTCCGGCAGCTTGGGGCCGAGGATGGCGTCCTCGGAGAGCTCCGCCACCGCGATGAAGTCGGTGCGCTTGAGGTCCTCGATCAGTGGATGGGCCGGGTCGAAGCCGCGCGGAGGGCGTTTGTTGCTGTCGCCCGCCAGGTGCCAGTGGGCGGCGAGGCCGGCATCGTCTCGGGCGGCCACCCAGTCCGCCGGGCGTTCCACGATGGCCTCGCGGATCTGGCGCAAGGGCTCCTTGTCGGGGTGCCAGAGGCCGGCGGCCAGGAAGACCTCGCCCGGCTCGACGTGGAAGTAGAGGCCGGGGGCGTGGACGTCCTTGCCGGCCGCGTGGCGGAACTGGATGCCCAGGTTGGTCTTGTAGGGCGACTTGTCGGCCGAGAAGCGAACGTCGCGGTGGATGCGCATCAGCGAGCCGCCCACCTTCCGGGCCGAGGCCACCAGCTCGGGCGAGATCGCCGCCAGCCGCGGCTGCATCGCCTCGATGAAGGCCAGCGCCGGCTCGCGCACCTCGTGCTCGTAGCGGGCCTTGTTCGCCTCGAACCACTGCTTCTCGTTGTGGAAGCGCAGATCCTCCAGGAACTCGATCAGGCCGGGGCCGAAGCCCGTGAACTCGCTCAAACTGGTCCTCCTCGATCAGTTGCCGCCCACCCACAACCCGCGCCGGAACCGCTCCGGCGTCACATACCGCGTGTGGTAGTCCACCCAGTCCTGCGCGTGCTCCTTGTATACCGGATCATCCGCCAACGCGCCCACGGGACCCACATCCCACGGTTCCGCATACTCCGGACGATCGTGCGATGGCAGCGGCTGGACGGTCTTCGAGTACGAGGTGTTCAGGTCGCCGTCCTTCTCCCAGCCGTCGCTGACGAACACGAAGTCGCGCACCCAGCCGTCCGCCGGCCCCGCCGGCGCCTGGAACTTCAGCGCGATCTCGTCGCCGGCGTTGAGGATGACGTAGCGGTCGTCGACCTCCGCCAGGAGCGGTCCCACGTCCCCGAACCGGGTGTAGAAGCCGATCAGGTCCGGCCAGATCTGGCCCGTCGCCGCGATCCTCTGATAATCCGGCACCTCCGGCTCGGTGCGCACGCCCGTCCCGTCCGTGTAGTTGGTGGTCGAGAAGCCGCGATAGCGCAGGTCGGCGACTTCGGGCAGCAGGGTGGCCGTCCGGACATCGGTCCCCGGCAGGCGATCCGCGACGCCCAGCCGGTCCCAATAGATCTCCATGTTCGTGCGCAGCCGCAGCCGCTTGGGATCCTTGTGATCTGCTGGGAACAAGTCTCCGAGATCGATTAGCATCGTCTTGTGCTTGCCGGCCGGGAAGCCGAGATGCTCGCGCGCCACCTTCCAGCCGCCCTGGCCGTCCGCCACCTCCAGGCTGAGATCGCGCGGCGGCGCGTGCGCACCCTGGCTGATGGCGACGTTGATCGAGCTGTCGGTCGGGTAGACGAAGCCCTGCGCGACCAGCACGGACGCGTCGGAGACATCCTCCGGTAGCTCCAACTCAACATAATGGTCGGCCGCGATACCCTGATAACGGCCGACGTCGAAGCTGCCGAGATGTCGACCATCGAGCGAAGCGACGACCTCCGACATGTCGAGTCCCGCATCGTCCAGCGCGCGCACGACCGGGCGGACGGGGCTGGTGGCCTGCACTTCCAGCGGGGGCGGCGGGATCGCGAAGCGCTCGTCGACGAAGATCTCGGTGCCCGCCGGGTGATCGACCGTCATCAGCGCGACATGATCGAAGAAATGCGTCTCCCACAGCTCGGCGGTGATGCGCAGGTCGTAGGCGCCGTCGCGCTCGGCGAGCTGGTCGGCGCGGACCTTGACCCAATCGCGGGTCTGCGCCACCCCCGCCGTCGCCTGGGCGTTGATCCGCAGGCCCAGCGGCGACTTCCACAGGATATCGGTGACGAAGCGGATGCGCCAGCCGTCGTCCGCGAATAGCCAAGGGCAGGAACCCTTGAGCCGCTGCTCGGCGACCACCTCGGTGTCCACCGGCAAGTCGAACTCACCCTGCGCCACGCCGCTCGGCCAGCGGACACGCACGACGTCCGCGGCGGGGTTGTCGCCGAGGCCGAAGTGGAGCTGCGGCAGCGTGCCTCCCAAGATCGGCTGCATCTGGGTCAGCAGGCCCGCGCGCACCTGCACGTCGCCCCCCACCCCGAAAGAGTTGATCCGCTGATCGCCCTCGATGCTCGCCAGGCCGCGCGGCTGGATGACCTGCCAGTGGTATTGCTTCTCACCCCCTCGATTGATCAGCGTGCTGTTGTGAGGGCCGACGAAGCTGCTCAGGTCGAGCTTGTGGTCCGCGTTCAGGTCCCAAACGCGCATCACACGACCCGGGATCGCATCCTCGCCCAGCGGCACCAGCTTGCCATCGGAGTCCGCGAGCCAGGCGCGGCTGCCGCCCTCGCCCGCAGCGACCAAATCCTGGCCGCCGTTGTTGTCCAGATCGCCCCAGAACAGTCGACCAAGCTCGCCCTGAGGTCGGGGCGCGCCATCCCAGTCCGCGATGTGCTCGATCTCCCACCGATCGTCGGGCAGCCAAGTCCGCCGCTGGATTCCGGGACCCGCTCCCACCACCAGGTCGAGCTGGCCATCCCAGTTCGGATCGGCTACCGAGAGCGCCCAGACGGGTGGGGCGGCGGTGGACGGAGTGGACGATGTGGACACAGTGGACGACTCCGGACCGCCGGTTGGCGGGGGCGGTGCGGTTGGCACCAGCCGGTAGCGCCCGGTCCGCTCGTTGGCATACACCCGGAGCTCGCCATTTGGACCCAGCATGGCCACATCGGGATCAGCGTCGCCGTCCAAATCCGCCCACACGAGCTGGCTCAGGCCCTGCGCCGCCTCGGCGGGCCACTCGAACGGGGAGTCGATCTTCGTCCATGTCCCATCCCCGTTGTTGCGCAGCACGGTCGGCGGACCATTCTCGACCCCTAGCACCAGGTCGAGATCGCCCTCCAAATCGACATCCACCGCCCACGCGCCGGTATACGCCGCCTGGGTGACGCTCGTATCAAGCCCAGCCTCGGCCGTCACGTCCTTGGGTTGGCTCGCCGGCTGTTTCGGACCGACCAGGAGGAGCTTGAGCCCCGCGCCATCCGCCACCACCGCATCCAACTGCTGATCGTTGTTCAGGTCGACCCACAGGAACGAGTCCGGATGCTCGATGACCGACTCCACCGGATCCTCCGGCACCGGCTGCTCCTCGAACCTCAGCGCCAGGTCCGGCGCCGACGGCTTCGCGCTCGGGTTGGGGACGCGGATCAACCGCTCCAGCGGTTCGCCGATCGCCTCCGGCGGTGGCTGGAGCGCTGCGACGCTCTGCTGATAAGCCGGTGTCGTCAGGAGGAAGTTGCGCAGCAGCACCAGCGGCGTCGCCAGCTCCTTCAGATCGGCCGTGCCATCGGCCGCCAGGCGCAGTTCGTCCAGCCGTCCGCGCGTGTCCTCGTCCCACCATTCCGATAGCGGTGTCAACCGCGCCAAGACATCCTTGAGGGTCGCCGCATCGCTTTCCTTGACCGCCAGGCGCCCCAGGTCGAACAGGGCAACCAAATTGTCCGGCCGCGCCGCCAGAATCGCCTCGAGCTGCTCGCGCATCTCCTTGCTCGCCGCCGCGTCGCCCTCCGCCCCCATCTGCCGCTCGAGCTCTTCGACCAGCGCATACCGCGCCCGCAGGTTCCCCCCGTCCAGCGCTACCGCCTCCCGGAGCAGCTCGACCGCCGCCTCGCTCTCCCCCTTCCGCGCGTCGATCTGCGCCGCGATCAGGGC
Source organism: uncultured Anaerolineales bacterium (assembly GCA_964498575.1). GTDB lineage: Bacteria > Chloroflexota > Anaerolineae > Epilineales > Epilineaceae > CAZCJG01. The sequence goes on from CAZCJG010000007.1 coordinate 17,196, forward strand.
AATGCCGCTGTTCTCCGGCGCCAGCGCGCGCGCCTTGGCGATCGCCCCATCCGCCGCCTCGAAATCCCCCGCCCGCGCCTCCGCCAGGGCATGGTTCGCCCACACCGCCGGTTCCTCCGGCGCGACCTCGGTCGCCTCCCGGAACAGCACTCGCGCCCGATCGCCCACCCCCACTTGATACGCCGTCACCCCCGTGAAAAACGCCGACACCAGCTCCCGATACCGCTCTTCCGGCAGCTCGATCGGCCCCGGCGTCGCCCGCGTGCAGCCGGCGACCAGGACGCAGGCGCAGATCACGATACGCCTCCACATGTGCATCACCCCTCCTCTCCCGCATAAACTTCCCACCGGAATCTCAATCTGTCCAATCCGCTCAATCCGTGTATCCGCTTGGCAATCCGTTGTTACGGCTCGGGCAGCACCAGATCCTGCCGTGCCACCACGTCCCGCGACACCGTCGTCTGCCCGCTGGGCCATACGATCTGCACCTCGTCGACCTTGTCCGCCTCGCCGAGGCCGAAATGGGCTTCGGGCGGGTCTTGCGACACGTAGTTGTCGCTGATGTGGATCTCGCGCATCTGGGTGCGGTCGCCCTGCTTGACGTAGATGCGCGCGCCTATCGCCTGGGTGTTCGGCGGGTGGCCGCTGAGGCGAAAATGGAGGAAGTCGTTGGGCTTGTTCGCGCCGTCGTTGCGGTAGAGCCTCGGTGGCTGGCTGTTGTTGGCGATGAAGATGTCGACGTCGCCGTCGCGATCGTAGTCGAGGCAGCTCACCCCGCGCCCCTGCCCGCGATCGTCGATGCCCAGCTCGACCGAGCGCTCGGTGAAGCTGCCATCGCCGTTGGCGACGAAGAGGCGCGAGGGATCGGTATGCCACAGCTCGTACTTGCCGACATAGCGCGTGCCGGAGTTCTCGCTGTAGCCGTTGACGAGGAAGAGGTCCTGGAAACCGTCGTTGTTGAAGTCCGCGAAGCACGTGCCCCAGGCCCAGAAGCCCTCGCGCACGCCGGCCGCGTCGGTCACGTCTTCGAAGGTGCCGTCGCCCTTGTTGCGGTACAGCCGGTTGCCGCTCTCACCCCAGTTGCTGTCGCCCTTCTGGGGGTCCCAGATCGCGGTGACGAACCAGTCCAGGTCGCCGTCGTTGTCGTAGTCCGCCACCGCCGAGCCCATGCCGTTCTCGTCGGTGATCACGTCGATGTCGGTGACGTTGTTGAACGCCCCGCCCCCGTTGTTCTGCAACACCCGCGAGGTCGCGAAGTCCGAAGCGACCAGCAGATCGGGGTAGGAGTCACCGTTGATGTCCGCGAAGGTCTGCGACAGGTTGTGCAGGTGCTGCCCGAACAGGCGCCAGTCGATGCCTGCCTGCGCGTCGACGTTCTCGAAGACGCCGCCACCCTTGTTGCGCCACAGCACGTCGGGCTGGATGTCGCTGCCCCAGTAGGAAAGGTAGACGTCGGGCTTGCCGTCGCGATCGATGTCGCCGATACTGGCGGAGTGTACGTTGCGGGTGGTGGTGATCCCGGCTGTCGCGGTGACGTCCTCGAAGGTCCCGTCGCCCTTGTTGCGCATGACGCGCAAGCGGGTGCCCTCGAAGCCGGGGATGATCAGGTCGAGATGGCCGTCCCCATCGAGGTCCGCGAACTTCGGGCCGCTGGATCGGCTCTTGTCGAACGCTACGCCGGCCTCGGCGCCGACTTCCTCGAAGGTCCCGTCCTGCTTGTTGCGGAACAGCAGGTTCGGCCCGATGTCGCCGCGCGCGATATACAGGTCGAGCCAGCCGTCGCCATCGTAGTCGCCCGTGGCCGCCCCGCCGTACTGCACTTGCAGCTCGGTGATCTTGTCCGTCACGTAGCCGTGGGAATAGTCCAGCCCCGCCGCCTTGGTCACGTCGGTGAAGTGCCAGGGTCCGGCGGACTCCGGCGACACCGGCGTGACGGTGGCGGGGTCCGCGGGCCGGCAGCCGGCGAGGAGGACGATCCCGCACGCCAATCCGACGCGCCTAATCCTGGCCAGGCTCGTCATCGTCTCCCACCACCAGGATGCGGCCGCTCTCCCGCTCGAAGGACCGGCCGAGGCGGTCCGCCGCCCGCCCGCGGACGACCACGTGATACAGGCCGGCCAGGGGCGGCGCGGCGAGCTCGGCTTGATACCACCCATCGCCCAGGTCCACCAGCGCCAGCCGCCGCGGTCGCTCCCCTTCGCGCCATTCGGCTTCGACCAGCCCGCCCGGGATTCCGCGCCCGTTCTCGGTCAGCCGGGCCGACACGCTCATGCGCGCGCCCGGGGCGACCGCGACCCCGTCGCCGGGAACCAAGTCGACATCGATCGCGATCGGCGACGCGAAAGCCGCGAAAAAAGCATAGTCCGCGCTCGACGATCCCGCGTTGCGTAGCGTCAACCTGGCCGTGCCAACCACTCCCTCGGCAATGCGGAAGCCAAACGGCCCGGCGCCCGGCGGCCCGGCACCCAGCGGCATCGGGTGCAGCCTGCGGCCATCCGGCAGCTCCAGCACCGGCTCCACCCGGCCACCCGCTCGCCCGAGCACCAGCATGCCCGGCGTGCCGTCCAGCATCACGGGATGCGACGCGCTCGCGCCAGGATCGAGCCTGCCGGCCACCATCGGCGTCAGCGGCGGCCGCGCCGCCCTCCCGATCAGCCCACCGCCAACACCACCCGGCCCCGCCTCAGCGGCAACGACCTCGTCCACCTCACCCCCGAGTCCACCGGGGTCACTGCGTCCGCTTGGTCCACCATGTCCACCCAGCCCACCACTCTCACCCCCCCCCCCTAGCACCCCTAGCACCCCGGTCGCCGGCGTACACCGGGTTTGCCCGCCGGCCAGGCCCAGGGCGGTTTCCAGGCAGCGCACGCTCTCGTCGCTATTGGCATAGTAGTCGCCGACCAGGCTGGTCAGCGCCGCGTGGCTGTCGTTCACCCGCCAGCGCGCCACCGGCAGGCCCGCCGCGCTGGCGGCCTCGACCACGCCGTCGTCCGCGCCGGCGACGAACCAGCTAAACGGGTAGATCGGCTTGTCGCCGGCAACCAGGTGATAGCTCACGCCCGGCCTGGGCTTGTGCCCGCGGTTGAACGCGGCCACGGCTTCGTATGATAGCTCGCAGATGCCGGGGCTGGACGTGCAGGGCAGGAGCCCGCCCGGTATGCTGGCGGGGTTGAAGGCCGCGAGCAGGCGCAGCAGGACATCCGGCGCGACGCCCAGGTGCGGCGTGCCGAAGGTCACGAGCTGCTCGACGTCGCCACGCGAGGGGTAGCTACCGTCCTCGATGTAGGCGCGGCTGACCAACCCCCCCATGCTGTGGGCAACCAGGGTCACCCGCGCTGCCGGCGCGCCGGCACGCGCCGCGGCGCGCTTGCGGGCTTCGGCGATTTGCCCGGCGAGGCACTCGCCGGACTCGCGCAGGCCGGTGGTCTGGCTGCCGTGGGTCGTCCAGCGCGCGAAGTAGACGTCGTAGCCGCGCCCGGCCAGCGCTTGCGCCAGGCGGCCGAACTCGCCCTCGGCGCGGGGGGATCGGCCGGTCGGCGGGCCGGCCTCGTCGTAGGCGAGCAGGCCGTCCGAGCAGCGAAAGCCGCGCGACCAGGGCAACAAACCCTGGAAGCCATGCACCATCACCACCACGCGCGGCGCATCGGCGGCCAGGGTGCGGGCGGTGGGCCGGCCGTGCGGGCCGTGGATCGTCCCTGGTAGCGGCGCGGTTCCGGCGAGGACGAGGCCGATCACGAGGCTGGCGGTGATCCGTGTCACCGGAACGACTCCCGCACGCCGACGGAGCCGGCGGCGCGCCGGAAGTAAGAGGAAGGATCGCATCTGCTCCTCCATGGCATGACGGGCAAACAACTCGGGCAGCACGGCGGGTGAGGCGGTATTCCCGCCCGATGGCTCGGATTATACACGAGCCGCGCGCTCGCAAGGCCGAAACCGGGGCGCCGGACTCGGCGCTACGGCGTGGCCGAAGCCTCCGGCATCGCCGTCGCTTCGCCCGAATCGGTGCCAGCGCCCGCGGCCCCACCTTCGGCGGTCGCCTCGGGCGTTTCCGCCATGTCGGACTCACCCATGCCGGCTTCCGCGCTCGGCGCGGCATGCATGAGGACCTTGTCGATGACGTGGATGACGCCGTTGAGCGCCAGGATGTCGCCCACGGTCACGGTGGCGTCGTTGATCATCAGGTTGGCGCCGTCGGACTTGAGCGTCGCGGTGTAGGCGCCGGTGCCCATCATCGTCACCGGCTGGCCGCTCATCGCCATCCCGTCCGCCGCCATCACCTGGCCGTTGACCACGTGGTACAGCAGGATCTCGCCGACCTGCTCCGGCGTGAGGGCGTCCAGCGTGCCGGCGGGCAGCTCCGTGAAGGCGTCATCCGTCGGCGCGAAGAAGGTATAGGGGCCGGGACCCTTCAGCGTGTCGGTCAGGCCGGCCCTTGCGATCAGCTTGACCAGCGTCTCGAAGCGGCCATCGTCGGTCAGCACGACGAGGATGTCGTCGGTCGCCATCATCGCCTCGGTCGGCGCCTCGATCGGCATGGCGGCCGAGGTCGGCGGCTCCGCCCGAGGCGGCGCCGGGGCCTCGGTGGGCTGGCCGCAGGCCGCCAAAGCGAGCCCGGCGGTCATGGTCAGGGCGAGCGCCAGCACATGGGTCTGGTGAGCAATGCGCGTCATGGGATTGCCACTCTCCTCCGATGGAATCGGGATTACAGACAACGCCCACGGCATGCCATCACCGTGGGCGGCCCTGCTCGGGCGCGGGGGATTATAGGTGGGCCGGTCGACAAACGCCAACGAGTCTCACGCCTTCGGCCAGCTTCAAGCCGAGGCAAGCCGTCGCTGATCAGTCGCGGCGCGTGGCCTGCTCCGGCTGGACATCGGCCCCGGCTGGCGGAGGGGGCGCGCTTGTGCCCGCGGCGGCGCCCGGCCAGCTCCGTGCGGCGGCGCGGTCGAGATGGGGCCGGAACTCGAGCTCGTAGATGTCCAGGAGGCCCAGGAAGAGTGCGGCGATGATCGGCCCGACGATGAAGCCCATGACGCCATAGACGCTGATGCCGCCGAGCGTCGCGAAGAACACCAGGAGGTCATGGATCCGCGCGTGCTGGCCGACCAGGCGCGGGCGCAGAATGTTGTCGATGTTCGAGATGATCAGGACCGAGACCAGGATGATCACCACACCCTGCCAGATGTTGCCGTTCAAGAGCTGGATGATCGCCATCGGGTACATCACGATCCAGGTCCCGACCATCGGGATCACCGACAGCGTCGCCATCACCACCGCCCACAGGAAGGGGGCCTTCACCCCGCAGATCCACAGCGTAACCCCGGCGATGGTCGATTGGATCAGGCCGACGACCACTTGCCCGCGCAGCGTCGCGCTGGACATCAGGGCCAGCCGGTCGAGCAGCACCTCCTCGTAGTGGCTGTCGAGCGGGCTCAGCGCCCGCAGTCGCGCCACGATCTGGTCGCCGTCGCGGAAGAAGTAGAACATCGAGAACAGCACGACGAAGGCGTTGAACACGAAGAGCGCCGCGTTGCGCGACATGCGGTTGATCAGCGAGGCCAGCAGGTTGCCGGCCGTGCTCGCCAGGTCTTGAAGATAGGCCTCCCACTCAAGATTCTGGACCGCCTGGTTGGGCAGGTCGCCGAGGATCGGCAGTCCCCGGGCCCAATGCAGGCTGGCGATATCACCCAGGATCTGCCGCAATTGGAGCAGGGTCTCGCTGGCCTGGGGTTGGGCCGCCGCATACAGGCTGACCACCTCGACCGTGACGAACGTCGCCGTGATGTAGAGCGGGATGACGATGGCCACCACGACGAAGATGCAGGCCAAGAGCGCCGCCGGTCCGCGGCGACCGCCCAGGGCGCGCACCAGATAGGTCCGCACCGGATAGGCCAGGCTTGCGAATACCGCCGCCAGGATGACCGGCGTCAAGAAGATCTGGACCACGTTGACGAAGAGCAGTCCGACGATCACCAGCGCGATCAAAAGCCCGGCCCGGCCGAAGCGCTTGCCGGAGCGGTCGGCCAGGCTGAACCCGCTGGTCTCGGGCAGCTCCGCGGGCGCTCCGGCAGGTGCCGTTGATGTGACGACGGCCGGCCCGACCGGCGGCACCGGGGGATCCGTAGCCGGCGGTGGCGCGGGGGCATGCTCGGTGCCGATAGGCGGGTCGGGCGGTTCGATCACGTGTTCCTGCCGGTGTATCAATTCCGCGCGGAATCAGTCAGCTTGCCCTGGCCCGCGCCGCGGTCTCCGGTGCCAGCGTTCGCACGCACCGCCGCGCCCAGTCGTCCAGGCGCGCGGCGGTCGTCGGGTTGAGCAGGGGATGGTCGTGCCCGCCGCGTGGGATGATCGCGATCTCCTTCGGCTCGCCGGCGCGCGCGAACAGCGCCGCGGCTTCGCGCCAGGGGATCAACGGGTCCCACGCGCCGTGGATCAAGAGCAACGGAGTCGGCGCGATCCGCTCGACCAGATCGATCGGCTGGGCGATCTCGACGTCGCGCCGGCCGACCCGGGTGCCGAAAGCCCAACGCAGCCAGGCGCGCCCGGGCGCGGAGTGGAAGGCGAGATGCATGGCCAGGGCCGTCACCGGGCGGCTGAAGGGCCTGCCCACCGCGAACGCGCCGATCGTCGCCACGCCGTCGACGCCGCCGACCAGGCCGGCGTGACGCAGGACCGTGGCGCCCCCCATGCTGCTGCCGACCGTGATGACCTGACGATAGCCGAGCGCGCGCGCATGCCGGACCAGGCAGTCCAGATCGACCAGCTCGCCTGCGCCGAAGGTCACGCGCCCGGTGCTCTCGCCATGCCCGCGAAAGTCGAAGGCGATCACATCGATCCGCCTGGCCAGCGCCTCCAGGAAGCCCGGCACGGCGCGGGTATTCTTGCTCGAGAGGAACCCGTGCGCGTAGATCACGACGACGTCGCCACCCGCGTTGTCCAGGCGAACCGCGGCCAGCCGCACGCCGTCAGTTGTTTCGATGCTGAAGCGGCGATGGCGGCAGCGGTAGGCGTGTCGAATCGGGAGATGAGCAATGGTCACAGGAACGTCTCCGATGGCAGTCGACGTCCGGCAATCGCCGGCGGTGCTGCACGTACAGGCAACGGGGCCTCAGTATAAGCCGATGCAGCCATGCGTCAATGTGGATCCTCCGGCCGTCAATGTAAATCACCCGGCTGAGACCACACCTTGGCGACGAGGCGGGCCCAAGTTGACAACACCACCCTATCGACCTAAGGTTTCCCCCCGCGTTCTAGACCCTGCCACCGTCGCCAACCATCGACCTCTGCGAGCCTGAGATCTTGAGAGCCATCCCGACCGCCATCCCGGACGTGATCCGCGTCGAACCCACCGTGCATCGGGACGAGCGCGGCTTCTTCCTGGAGAGCTATCGCCACGACCGGTTCAGCGCCGCCGGCATCGACTGCGTGTTCGTGCAGGACAACCATTCCCGCTCGCTCCGCGGCACTTTGCGCGGCTTGCATTACCAGCGCGCGCCCGGCCAGGCAAAGCTGGTGCGGGTGGCGAGAGGCCGCATTTGGGACGTCGCCGTCGACATCCGGCCCGACGCACCGACCTTCGGCCAGTGGATCGCCGCTGAGCTGTCCGACGAGAACCAGTTGATGCTGTTCGTGCCGGTCGGCTTCGCGCACGGATTCGTGGTGCTCAGCGAGGTTGCCGACGTGCTGTACAAGTGCAGCCACGTCTACCTGCCCGAAACCGAAGCCGGTCTGGCCTGGGACGACCCGGACCTCGGCATCCCTTGGCCGGTCGCCGAGCCCCTGCTCTCGGCGCGCGACCTGTCGAACCCGCGCCTCAGGAACTTGTTCCCGGACCGGTTCGGCGCCTGAGATGGCGGCAGGTGGCGGCCCTGCCCACTGGTGCGGCTCAGAGCCTGGTTTATTAAGGCCGGCCCCTCTGTCGTACCGGGCGGACGCTAGGTGCCTTTGCCCCACATGGTGTCAAGCTGTTGGCCGGTCCTGCGGGTTGGATTGACCGCGGTTCGGAGCGCCGCCTTGAAGGCCTCGTCGAAGCCTTCGGGCGTCATGCTCCGGCGCAAACGCACCAATACGCCGGCCGCCACGTCGCGCTCGGGCGAACCCATTTGATTGAGCACCACCATCGAGCGAACGGCACAGGCGACCGCCTGATCCAGCGCACCATCTTCTTCGCACAGTTGGCCTAGCCGACCCAGCGCGCGGACCATGCCGAGCCGATCCCCCGCGTGCTGGGCCTCCGCCAGCGCCTCGACGTAATGCACGCGCGCTCCTGCCGCGCGACCTTGCAGCTCGTCGAGGTGCCCGAGCTGGTAGAGGTTGCCGGCCACGCCGCCATGCGCCCCCAGCTGCCGCCCGATGGTCAACGAGCGCTGGAAGCAGATACGGGCTCGCTCATAGTTTCCCTCGGCCGTGTGGACCAGACCGAGCTGGTGCAGGCTGAGCGCGGCCCCGACCGAGTCGTCGCGCTTCTCGGCGAGCGCCAAGGAGCGGGTGTAGCACAGGCGCGCGCGATCGAAGGCGCCCGCGCGCTCGTGCAGCAGCCCAAGCTGGTGCAGCGTGCCCGCCATCGCCGCCGCGTCGCCGAAGGTGGCGGCGGTCGCCAAGGCCTGCTCGTAGCGGTCCAGCGCGCGCTCGTTCTCACCGCGGATCTCGTGTACCATGCCGAGCTGGCTGAGGATCGACATGGCCTCGGCGCGGTCTCCGGCGGCCTCGGCCGCGTCGAGCGCACGCTCGAAGTGCTCCAACGCCTGGTCGAGCCGGCCTTCGACCTGGGCCAGCACCCCGAGCTGGCAAAGCCCGCGCGCGGCCGCCCCGCGATCCCCCATGCCCTCGGCGATCTGCATCGCGCGCTGATAGCACCGCCGCGCCGCGTCATACGCCCCGCGGACCTGTTGCAGGCGTCCCAGCCGTTGGAGCGCGGCGGCGACCAGGCGCCAATCGCCGGCGGCTTCATACTCGATCAGGGCTTCGGCCTGGACATCTGCGGCGTAGGCGGTTTCACCCGTGACCAGGAGCACCTGCGCCAGGCGATCGAGGGCCATTGCACGGGTCAGGCCGCTCAGCGTCGCCACACTGCGCTCTAGCAACCGAACCGCCAGCGATACGTTGCCGCGCGCCACCAGCGCTTCCCAGATCTGCTGGACGATGGAATCTGCTGCGGCCGCATCGCCAGCTTGGTCGAGGTAGCGCCAGGCCCGGAGACGGGCTTGCAGGTGTGTGCCTGCCGCACCCGCGGCCAGCCAAAGCTCCGCCGCCGCACGCCACGACGCGACCCGCTCCGCGCGGGCGATCCGCCGCCTGACCCAGCTTCGCACGGGGCCGGCAAGCTCGATCGACTGGGCGTCGGGCGTCGTGACCAGCCAGCCTCCAGCCACCAGATGGTCGATCTGCGCGGTCGCCAATCCCAGGGCATCGGCCGTTCCCGCCACCGGCGTCGTCGATACCCGTGTGGCTGCCAGCTCGGCCAGCGCGCTGACTGGAACCGGCTCATCGAAGACCGCGGCGGTGCGCACCAGCTCGGCGGAGCGCGGGGGCAAACGCGCCGCGCTGCGATCGAGCACAGCGTCCACGTTTGCGGGGGCCGGTGATGTCGCCAGCGCCTCCAGAACCTCGGCTGCCGAGCTCTCCGCAGCCCAGGCCGCCACATGTGCCAGCATCCAGGGTGAACCGCCGGTCAGCCGAAATACCCGGCGGAGCGACGGCGCGCCACCGACCGCGCGCACCGGCAGGTTGGACAGTCCGTGCTGGTGGCGCATCCACTGCGCGGCAGCCTCGAAGCCAAGGCCATCCAGTGCCACATGCGCGCTGATCGCCGCCGGTGCATCGTCCACTCCGGCATCGACCTCTCCCGCTGATGGAGCCGAGTCGGCAATCCACGCACGGTCCCCGAGATCTCGTGGCTCGAAGTCCACCCGACTGGTGAACAGCCAGCGCGCGGCGCTGGTGGGGGCGGTGACGAGGGCGACCAACAAACGCCCTAGGTCGCGATCCTCCAGCTCGATCCTGTGGCTGGTCTGGACGTGGCTGCTTGCTGTGCCGATCTGGACATGGCTCGTTGCGGTACCGGCCTGGACCCGACCGCCGGTCAGCTCGTCCGCGCCGATCTCCGTGGCCTGCTGGCCGGGGGATCGGGCGGCCGAAGCGCTGTCCGGGGCCGGCCAAGCCGCGGCGCCGGTCAACCAGCGCTCGACCCCATCGACGACCACCAACACACGGTGTGTCGCGAGTGCCTCGATCAGGGCGGCGACCTTGTGTGGATAGGCTACCGGCCGGTGAATCAGCGTATCGAGCCGCGGCACTCCGAAAGCGCTCAGGCGGTCCGCCAACACCTCAAGCACCTCGTCCGCCGTCACCGTAGGCCTGCAGTCGATCGTCACCACCGCCTCGACCGCAGCCGAGGCCTCCAGCCGGCGTGCCAGCTCGCTGGCCATGGCAGACTTGCCGACGCCGGAGGGACCGTGCAGCACCACCGTCCGCCACCCGCCGTCCGCCAGCCCGTGCACAAGCTCACGGACCAGCGGGCCGCGTCCCAACAGCCGCGGTCTGGCCGGCGTCGGATCGCCGGGCTGCGGTCGCGCGCCGGGCGAGGCGGGAGTGGCCAACACGGGTAGGGTGGCAGCGCTCGATCCACAGATCACCGTCACAGTCGGCATCGGCGGCTGGGTTAGCCCGGAGTGTTCCAGGTGCTCGCGTGCCCGGGACACGGCGGAGCCCACGCTGGCTCCGGCGCACAGTGCCTGGTACAGCGACCGAACGCCGATCTGCGCGGCCGCCGCGGGTAGCTTGCTGGCGAAGGTTGCCACGGACGGTATGCCCGCCGTGACCAAGTCGGCGGCGAGCTCCTCGCATACCGCGTCTGACGCCGCGGCTCCGGCACTGGCATCCAGGACAACCAGGTCCGGGCCCAGGACTGGCGGGAGCTCCGCACCGGCCAGTGGCGCGGCGGCAGCCGGTCGCGCGTGCCGCGGGGACGGGTGCGCACCGGCCTTCTGCCAGAAGGCGAGAACTGGAGCAAGCGGGACGACACAGGGATCGCCGGCGGCATCGACAAACACCATCCCTGCCTGGCCGGTCGCGGGATCGCGATCGAAGGTTCCCCTCAAATGCACCGCGTCGAAGACATCGTCCGTCACAGCCAAGCGCAAAGCGGCCACAGTCGGCGTCACCAGGTACTCGATCTTCAGCCGACCTGCCCGCTCGAGCTCGCCGGTTGCCGCCAACAAACGCTCGGCCTCTCTGTCCGGCGCGATGGCTGGCCCACCTGGATCGGCGGAAGCGGCGCCGACGACGACGAGCAGGCGCAGACAACCGAGCGCCGGATCGGCGATCCGTGTGGCTTCGACCATCGACGAAGGAAACATCCTGCCTCCAAATGCTGCGCTCAGGCGTGACAAGCCGCGAGCGATCCAGCCAAGCTGACCAAACGGGTCACAATACTGTTAATATAGCACATGCGCGCTAGAGCCGGAAGTCTTGCCCACGCACCGCGTCGCGACGACCGGGCAAGGTGTGCGGGAGCCATCTCCGGCCGACACAGGAGGGCCAAGTCTTGGAAAGTCTCACGGACAAGCACGCCGCTTGTGCGGAAAGGGCATGCCGGTGGAGGGTGGGGTGGCCTGGGGAAAAGAGGAGGGCCGGTGCTTGGGTTCACGCCCCGTCAAAGACCCAAGCACCGGCCCGGTGGGTAGCACGCCCATCTCAACGCAACAATTCAAACTTGCCCGGGCTACCATTCCCTGATATGGCAGCCGGCTGTGTGCTACAACCCCTAGTATATCACATCGCTGGTTATTTATGCATAAAGGTTACATTAAGGTTAAGGCCTGCCTCGACTGTCTTGAGCACTTCGGAGTTGATGCTGTTGTGGCAGAAAAGAAATCGGGCCAGTGCGCGCGATCACTGCCCATCATGATCTGCACTGGCCCGTCTTCGCAGCCCCCGCACCTCAGCGCAGTCGCCGTTCTCGCGAACGGCTGACCCCCACACAGCCACTGGTGTACGTAGGACTACGCAGGTCATTATAATGCAAAAATAACCGCAGGAATCTAAAGGTTCCGTTAAGCCCACTTCTCATCGCCCAACGCGCCTCTGGAGCAGGACTCATCGCTCGCGCGGAGTGCCACGACGACAAGACGGAGAGGGAGGCAGGGGCGGGTCGTCGGGTGGCACCAGGAATTCAGGCGGAGGGGAAGGACCGGGGCGTCGAGCGCGGTGAATCGGGCGCGGGGAGCCGTCGACCCGTGGCGGATTCGGCACCCAAATAACGAAGCCCTTGCCGGTTGCGTCAAACCACGCTTCCGGCAAGGGCCCGGGTTGGTAGCACACCCACGTCGTAACGTCGTTATCGCTCCTATCGAGCGGATAACCCCCACACAGCCGCTAGCGTGTCAGTGCTACACGTGTAAGTATAACACGGAATTCGTGCGAAGCGTCTAAAGGTAACGTTAA
>CAZCJG010000008.1:0-29535 GCA_964498575.1 uncultured Anaerolineales bacterium
ACTTCGTTAACAGGTGTTGCGCGGCACGCGGCGCGCCGCCAACGCGCCGGTATTGTACGAAAAACCGGCGGTTACACAAGATGAACGCAAAGGCCAGCTCCGCGTGCCCCGGCTCCGGCGCTGCCGCGGGCGTGCTGGACGCTCTGCGCTAATATTTTAGTGTACCACCGAGTGTACCATTGTTAAGTTGACCAAACGGTGACGGAATTCGGACAATGTGCTGACAGATGTCAGCGATGTCCGTTTAATGGGCGATCCGGTCGGTCCGCAGCAGCCGCCCGGGCGCACCGCCGCCGCGCTGGCAACAGCCGGCGCCCGATGAGTCAGGCTTGCACGCCGAGGCGAAGCGGCGTGCGGGAGGTCAAACAACCCGCCGGGGGCCAGCCGGACACAGCGGAGAAGCCTGGAATGTCACGGGGGACCCGGATGTCGTCACGCATCGCGGGGGCGTGATATAATCCCGGCGATGGAGAGTTCGGCAATCCCGGAAGCACCGGACGCAGTGAGCGCGCGGCCGGCGTCCCGCCTGGCGGATTACTCGGCGCTGGCCCGGCCGCGGCTGGCCGCGCTGGGGTTGGCCATGGTGGTGCTGGCCTTCGTCATCGCCGAGCCCCCCAGCGTCGACCTGTTGGCGCTGGCGTGCCTGCTGACCGGCAGCTTGCTCGCCTTGTGCGGGGCCAGCGCGCTCAACCAGGTGATCGAGCGCGAGGCGGACGGGCGGATGAAGCGCACCGCCAACCGCCCCCTGCCGAGCGGGCGCGTCACGGTGCGGGCGGCGACGGTCTACGGCGTGTTGCTCGCGGCGGGTGGGCTGGTCGTCCTGGTGCTGGGCGTCAACGGCCTCACCGCCGCCAGCGCCGCGCTCGGCATGGCGATCTACCTCGCCGTCTACACCCCGCTCAAGCCGATCACCTCGCTGTCGACCGTCGTCGGCGCCGTGCCCGGCGCGGTCCCGGTGCTGATGGGCTGGGCGGCGGCGCGGGGTGTGCTCAGCCTCGAGGCCTGGGTCTTGTTCACGATCCTGTTCCTGTGGCAGCTCCCGCACTTCCTCGCCATCGCATGGATGTACCGCGCCGACTACCAGCGCGCCGGCTTTCGTATGTTGTCGACCGGCGATCCCGACGGCCTCTTGACCGCCAGGCAGGTGATCAACTACGGGCTGGTGCTGATCCCGATCAGCCTGGTGCCGGCGGTGGCGGGCTTCGCCGGGCCGGTCTACTTCTTCGGCGCGCTCGTCCTCAGCCTCTACTATCTCGGCGCGGGGCTGCGCATGGCCCGCGAGCGGACCGGAACCGCCGCGCGGCGCCTGCTGAAGGCCTCGGTGTACTACCTGCCGCTCTTGTTCACCTTGCTGGCGGTCGATCGCATCGTCCTGTAGGGCCTGCTGTCAGCCGACGTCCGGCGCGGGCGTCGCGAGCTTGAGCCCATGCCCGCGGACGACGATGACGTAGTCGGTTTCGGGATCGACCTCGGCCAGGCGGGCGCGCAGGCGGCGCACCACGCCGTCGATCGCCTGGTCGGACACATCGCCCAGCGCGTCCGGGTAGCAGACGGCCGCCGCTTCGTCGCGGCTGTAGACCCGGCCGGGGGATTCGCACAGGAGCTGGAGGAGCGCGAGCTGGCTGGGGGCCAGCGGGGGCTCCAGCAGCCGGCCCCGTACCCGCACCGAGCGCGTCGCGGCGTCGATCCGCAGGCCTTGCCGCCCGGCATCGACCGAGACGGTCGCTTCGCTGTCGACGAAGCGCAGCCGAAAGCGCGGGGCGATCACCAGCTCGTCGCCGTCGGCCAGCACGACCGCGCGCTCGGCGCGCACGCCGTTGACCAGCGTGCCGTTCTTGCTACCGAGGTCGACCAGCACGTAACGACCGCCCTCGTGGCGGATCTGGGCATGTTTGCGCGAGACTTCGGGATCGGACAGCACCACCTCGCAGCCTTCCCAGCGGCCGAGCGTCGTCACCGGCCCGCCGAGCGACCAGCGCGTGGCCTGGGTGCCCGCGCCCGCTTGTAGGATCAACTGAGCTTGGTTCGCCATGGGACGGGGACTCTCTCTCGTAGAGCGCGGCATCTCCAGCAGCACGAAGGCACTGGCGGTAGGTTCATCGATGGCACGGTTGGAATCGCAAGGCATGGGCAAGGCGTCGGTCGCCGACCCGCGGATGGACGCGGCCACTCGGCTTGACCGCCGGCGGGCGCCTCGCTAGCCTTGGCGGGATGAAACGCGAGGGGGGGGCGCTGCTGCGGCAGCGGTATCGGCTGGAGGGGCGGATCGGCGAAGGTGGGATGGGCACGGTCTACCTCGCCGAGGATCGGCGGCTGCCGGGCAGGCGCTGCGCGATCAAGGCGATCCACCCGCCCGGCGGCGCTACCGCGGAAGCGCAGGCGGCGGCGCGCCAGGACGTGCTGCGCGAAGCGGCACTGCTGGCACGGCTGGACCACCCGGCCCTGCCCAAGGTGTCGGACTTCTTTGAGAGCGAGGGCCTGACCTGGCTGGTGATGGATTACGTGCCGGGACAGGATCTGCGCGAGCTCCTGGCCGACACGCTCGCCCGGCGCCGGATGCTCGACCCGGCGCAAGTGCTGCGCTGGGCCGAAGACCTCTGCGCCGCGCTGACCTACCTCCACCGGCAGAGCCCGCCGGTAATCCACCGCGACATCAAGCCGGCCAACATCAAGCTGACGCCGGACGGCCAGGTGCGCCTGGTCGACTTCGGCATCGCCCAGCCGGCGGCCATGCCGGAGGGGCGGACGGTCACCGTCGTCACCGGCGCGGGGTCGCGGCCGTATCAGCCGCTGGAGCAATACGGCGACGGCCAGCATGTCGACGCCCGGTCGGACGTCTACGCGCTGGGCGCGACGCTCTATCATCTGCTCACCGGCCGCCTGCCGGCGTCGGCCCAGGATCGGTTCATCGGCGCGAGCACCTTGGAGCCGCCCAGCAGCGTCCGGCCGGATCTCGCGCCGCAGATCGATCGCGCGATCCTCGCCGCGATGGCCGTGCACCCCGACGACCGCCCGCGCGACGCCGAAGCCTTGCGCCAGCTCCTCGTCGCGCCACCGTCCGCCAGCGCCGGCGCCTGGGCCAAGGCGCTGCGGGCCAACGCCATCCTCATCGCGGCCGTGCTCACGTTGTTTCTCCTGGCACTGGCGTTGACCCTGCGCTGAGCCGCCGAGTCGCCAGCCGTCCCAGCGCCAGGCCGACCAGGGCGCCACCCAGCGTCGCCGCCCCGGCCGCCAGGCCCGGCAGCAGCCAGCCCGGGTTGACCCGGCTGGTGGTCAGCAGCAGGCCGTACACCAGGTAGCCGGCCAGGCCGCCGATCGCGACCAAGAGCGCCAGGCGCAGTTGCGCGGTCAGGTCGCGCCGGCCGCGGCCGCCCGTGCCCACCACCAGCGCCCCCACCGCGACCAGGGTGGCCAGCGACAACAGCAGATCGGCGCCCCCCAGGTCGCCGGGATCGCCGCGAGCCGGATCACCGAGGAGCCCGCCGCGCGGCAATCCGCCGTCGGCCCCGGACTCCCCGGCTGCCATCGCCACCACCGGGGCGGGCGTCGCGGTCGGCGCGGGCGTCGGCGACGGCAGGGGCAACTTCAAGACCAACGGCGCGGCCGAAGCGGCGCCACCGGTGGTCGTCTCGGCCGAGAGCGCGACCCGTCCACCGAGCGGGATCACCAGGTCGGCCTCGGCGAGTCCGCCCTCCGTCAAGGCGATCACCGGCCCGCCGGCCAGCGCGTCGGGCGGTTCGCTGGCCAACCGGACCAAGGTGCCGTCCGGGACCGCGTTGCCGTTGTGGTCGAGGATCGTGTCGACGCGCACCCGGACACGGGCGGGCAGCAGCACGCCCGCCGAGCCCAGCACTTGCCCGGCCTGACCTTCGGGCGCGCGACCGAGCGGAATCTCGTGCAGCTCCAGCGGCACGTCCGGGTCCGGCTCGAGCGCCGTCGTCAGGTTGTAGCCGGCGTCTTCCACCGTCACCGGCGGGTTGGACCGGCCGTCGTCCGGCCACTGCACGTCGAACAGCGCGTCCACCGCCGCCTCGATCGAGGGCGGGATGCGGCTGTAGGCGGCGATGAAGGTATCCAGTCGGGTGATGTTGGTCGCCTGGATGTAGTAGGGCGGGCCGAAGGACAGCACGGCCAGCCGGGCGCCGGAGAGCTTGCCGATCTGCGCGAGGAAGAAGCCGTTGAGGCGCGAGATGTCGTCCGGCCGCAGCTCGCTGATCCCGAACACGATCCAGTCCGCCCCCGCCAGCGCCTCGCGCGCCGCCGCGCGCTGCTCCTCGGGCAGGCAGCCCGAGGGCGGCGGCAGGGTCGAAGCGGGCGGTGCGGCGTCTCCGCCGGGACTGGGAACGGCGGAACCACCGTCCGGAGTGGGGCTCGCGCCTTCCGCCTGGCCGTCCTGGGGCAGCACGGCGGTCTCGGGCGAGGGGCCCAGGACGGCCTCGAGCTGGCAGAAGGACAGCGAGGTCAGCCCGTCCGGCGTGACCAGGCCCTTGCCGCCCGGACCGTAACGATCGAGGATGAAGGCTTCCAACAGCGTCGGGCCGAGCTTGTCCAGCGACTCCCAGCGCGCGGGGTCCAGCCCGCACAGCTCGTCCGGGCAGGCCAGCGGGCGCTGGCGGGGATTGGTGTCCGGCCGGCGCGGGTCCTCGGTGACCACCACCAGGCGCTCGCCCCGGCTGGGATAGGCGCCGCGCCGCAGCACGGTCACCGCCCGGCGCCCGATGCCGGCCACCGTGTCGCGCGCGGCGGCGGTGCCGACCCGCTCCGCCAGCCCGTCGGCCGGGACGGCGACCGCCTGGGGCGTCCACTCCGGGTACAACGCGGCCTTGCGGCGCAGCACCCGCAGCACGGCGTCGTCGACACGCGCACGGAAGGCGCCCTCCTTGCGATATTGATCGGCAAAGTCGTGGACCGTGTCCTGGATCGTCCGCATCTGGTTGGCCCAGCCGCCGCCCAGGCTGAACTGGGCTAGGATCAGGACGTCGTTTCCGGCCAGAAGCGCCTGGCGCGCGATCTCGCGGTTGGGGAAGGTCTGCATGTCCTCGTCGAACAACCGCTTGACCGCTCGCACGCCCAGCGAGTCCGACACGATCAGCCCGCCGCCGCGGCGCCAGGCCTCGAAGCGGAAGCCGCCCAGGCCGAGGAGGGCCCGCATACCTTCCGGATCGAAAGAGATCGGCGCCGTCGCATCCTGCAGGTTGCCCTGGAAGCCGCGGTAGCGGATGTGGCTGGTCATCAGCGCGTCGGTGATCGCCGGCGAATCCGGATCGGTGACCGCCGCGAAGGGTGGCAGCTCGATCCGCGTCAGCTCGGAGAGCGACTTGTGGACCGTGGCGACCTCGTCGTCCGGCAGGCGGTCGCTGCCGCCATGCCCCGGGAAGTGCTTGGCGACGGTCATCACCCGGCCGGCGCCGCCCTGGTGGATGCCCTGGATGTAGGCGCGACCCATGTGCGCCACCCAGTAGGGATGCCCGCCGAAGGCGCGGGTCCCGATGTCGCCGCCGGTATCGACGCGCGGCTCGGCCAGGACGTCCAGCACCGGCCCGAGCACGACGTTGACCCCAACCGCCGCCAGCTCCTGGCCGGTGATCCGCCCGACCGCCTCCGCCGAAGTCGGATCCCAGGTCGCGCCAAGAGCCATCTCCGACGGGACCGCGGTGAAGCCCTCGCGCAGGTGCGTCAACGGATCGCCGTTGCCCTCGTGGTCGACCGCGATGAACAGCGGGATCCCCCCGCCTTCCTCGCTCAGCGCGCGGCTCTGGAGGGCCGCCGTCAGCTCGGCGATCTCGCGCGGCAGGTCGCGCCCGCGGCTGTTGGCGAAGATGTTGTTGCCCTTTTGCAGGACCACGCCGCCGATGTGGTCCGCCTGGATCAGCGTCGTGATGTCGGCCAGCGGATCCTCGCCGGTCGCGAAGTAGGCGACGACGAAGAGCTGCCCGACCTTCTCCTCGGGGCTCATCCGCGCCAGGCGCGCCTTGATCGCGTCCTCGTCCGCGCCGGCGGCCGGCGCATAGCCGAACAGGCCTGCGAGCAGCAGGGCGATCGTGACGGCGGCGGCGACCGGGCGGGCAAGGGGTGGCCGGTGGCGATGGCGCATGGCGATGGTCTCCGGCTGGATTTTAGCCGGGGCGCGCGCCCGGGTGCAAGCGCGCCAGGCGGTGGGCGAGCCGGGCGCGCGCGGCCCGAGGCCGTCCGGCGCATGGTCCCGGCGCCGCACGAGGTCTGTAAACGAAATGTAAACAGCGCGTAAACCTTTGACCGTGTCCTTCACTGAACCTATTATTGGCGCCTTGCGCCGCCGAACCCGCGGGATACTTTGCCACCTTCCGCGTCCCGCCGAGTGGATACCGCGCCACCCCTCGACCATCGCACGTCATTACAAATAGAGGAATCGAAGGCCATCATGGTTGTGCAACTAGATGTTCCCCCGGCCCTGCATCGCGCCGGGCTATCCGACGACGCGCTGCGCGCGATGCTGCGCTGGATGCTCCTGATCCGCGTGTTCGAGGACGCGGCGGCGCGCGAGTACACCCGCGGCAAGGCCGGCGGCTTCATGCATCTCTACAACGGTGAGGAAGCCTCGGCGGTCGGCGCGCTGACCGCGCTGCGGCCGGACGACGTGGTGATCGCCCACTACCGCGACCACGGCTATGCCCTGGTGCGCGGGATGGCGCCGGATCGGGTGATGGCCGAGCTCTTCGGCCGCGTCGACGGCTACGCGCGCGGCCGCGGCGGCTCGATGCACCTCTTCTCCAAGGAGCACAACTTCCTCGGCGGCTACGCCATCGTCGGCGGCCAGGTGCCCTTGGCGGTCGGCCATGCCTTCGCCACCGAGTACCGGAAGCGGCACATGGGCGAAGACCGCGACGACATCGGCCTGGTGATCATGGGCGACGGGGCGACCAACATCGGCTACTTCTACGAGTCGCTGAACCTCGCCGCCGTCTGGAACGTGCCGATCGTCTTCCTGGTCGAGAACAACCGCTACGGGATGGGCAGCGCCTTCGATCGGGTCGCGGCCACAACTTCGGCGGCCGATCGGGCGACGGCCTTCAACATCCCCTCGGCCGTGGTAGACGGCATGGACGTGGTCGCGGTCCACACGGCCGCCCGCGAGGCCGCCGCCTGGGTCCGCGAGCACCGCGAACCCTATCTGCTCGAAGTGATGACCTACCGCTACCGCGCGCATTCGATGGCCGATCCGGACCTCTACCGCGCCAAGACCGAGATCGACCTGTGGAAGGAGCGCGACCCGATTCCGACCTTCTCGCGCCAGCTCATCGAGGCCGGCATCCTGACCGAAGCGGACTGGGGGGCGATGCAGGCCGAGGTCGACGCCGAGGTCGAGGCGGCGGTGAGCTTCGCCAACGCCAGCCCCGAGCCGCCGCTGGCGGAGCTGACCGCCGACATCGTCGCCGCGCCCCCGCCGGCGGTCGCCCCGACAGGCGAGACCCGGGCGATGACGGTGACCGAGGCGCTCAACGCCGCGCTGGACGAGTGGCTGGGCGTCGAGCCGCGCGCCTTCATCATGGGCGAGGACGTCAACCGCTACGGCGGCGCCTATGCCGTCACCCGCGGCCTGCCGGAGAAGTACGGCGACGAGCGCGTGCGCGACACCCCGATCTGCGAGGGCACGATGGCCGGCTTCGGCACGGGCGCGGCGATGGCCGATCTGCGGCCGATCGTCGAGATCATGACGATCAACTTCGCCCTCCTAGCCGCGGACGCGATCATCAACCATGCCGCCAAGATCCGCTCGATGTTCGGCGGGCAAGTCGGCGTGCCGCTGGTGGTGCGGACCGTCGGCGGCGGCGTGCAGCTCTCGGCGACGCACAGCCAGAACCTGGACACGCTCTTCGCCCACATTCCCGGCCTGCGCGTCGCGGCCGTCGGCACGGCGCTGGACGCCAAGGGCTTGCTGGCGACGGCATTGCGGCTGGACGATCCGACGATCTTCATCGAGCACCAGCTCCTCTACCGGCTCAAGGGCGAGGTGCCGGTGGGTCACTTCACCCTGCCGGTCGGCCGGGCGCATGTCGAGCGCGAGGGCCAGCCCGGCGGCGTGACCTTGATCGGCTACTCGCGCGGCGTGCAGATCGCGCTGCAGGCGGCGGAGAAGATCGAGCGGGACCACGGTCTGCGCGCCGAGGTCGTCAACCTGCGCTGGCTGCGGCCGCTGGATATCGAGACCCTGGTCGAGTCGGTGAAGAAGACCAACCGCGCCATCGTCGTTGAGGACGACTGGGCGAGCTACGGTGTCGGCGCCGAGGTCGCCGCGCGCTTGCAGGAGCAGGCCTTCGACTGGCTGGATGCGCCTGTGCTGCGCGTGGCCCAGGTCGAGGCCCCGTTGCCCTATGCCGCCAACCTCGAGCGCGCCGCCTGGCCCTCGGCCCTGCGCGTGATCCAGGCGCTGGCCGACCTGAAAATCATCTAGGGAGCGCGACATGGCCACCCAGGTCGAGATGCCCAAGATGGGCTACGACATGACCGAGGGCACGATCCTCGCCTGGCACAAGCAAGAGGGCGACCCGGTGTCCAAGGGCGATGTGCTCGGCGAGATCGAGACCGGCAAGGTCAACATCGAGATCGAGGCCTTCGACGCCGGCATCCTGCGCAAGATCCTGGTCCATGCGGGCCAGACCGTGCCGGTCGGCACGCCGATCGCGATCATCGGCACCGCCGACGAGCCCATCGACCCGCCCGCGGCGGGCACGCCGGACTCAAGCACCGCGCCTGCTCCGCCGGCACCCTCCACCACGCCTGCGCCGCTTCCTCTATCCGCTGCTTCCACGAGGTCCACCTCACCCACAACGTCCACCCCGTCCCCCAACGGCACCGACGCTGCAACCGTCCCCCCCCCCGTCCCGGCCACGCCAACGGCAGCGGCCGAAACGGCTCCCGTCGCCGATGCCCGCCTGCGCGCCTCGCCGCTGGCCCGGCGGCTGGCGCGCGAGCACAACATCGCCCTCGGGGCGGTCTCCGGCAGTGGCCCGAACGGGCGCATCACCCGCGACGACGTGCTGGCAGCCATCGGCGCGGGTCTCGCTGCTCCGGCGGTCGCCGTTCCGGCCCCGGCAATCCCGGCGCCCGGCACCCCCGCCCCCCTGCCGGCCGGCGGGGTCGCGCCTGCGCCGGTCGGGGACGAGCTCCGCGAGGTACTCTCGCCGATGCGGCGAACGATCGCGCGGCGGCTCGGCGAAAGCTGGACCAGCGCGCCGCACATCTTCCTGACGATGCCGATCCGGATGGACGCCGCGCTGGACTTGCGCAAGCAGATCAACGCGGCGCTGGAAGCCGGTGGTGGCGGCAAGATCTCGGTCAATGACCTGCTGATCAAGGCCGCCGCGCGGGCGCTGCGGGCGCATCCACGGGTCAACGTCAGTTGGGACGACGGCGCGCGGATCGTCCACCCGCGCGTCCACGTCGGCGTCGCGGTGGCGCTGGACGACGGGCTGATCACGCTGACGGTGCCCGATGCCGACCTGCGCCCGCTCTCCGCCATCGCCGCCGAGGTGGCCGACAAGGCGGCGCGGGCGCGCGCCGGCAAGCTGCAGCCGGACGACCTGGCCACCCCGAGCACCTTCACCCTCTCCAACCTCGGCATGTACGGCATCGAGGACTTCACGGCGATCATCAACCCGCCCGAGGCGGCGATCCTGGCGGTGGGCGCCGCGACGCCGACGCCGGTGGTCGAGGACGGCGCGGTCGCCATCCGCACTGTGATGAAGGTCACGCTGTCAGCGGACCACCGTGTGGTCGACGGGGCGGCCGCGGCGGAGTATCTGGTGACGCTGAAGGAAATGCTGGAACGGCCGCTGGCGATGCTGGTTTGAGGGCGGCGGACCCTCGATCCCCATTGGCATCAACACATTTTGTTTGCAGGAGTTCGGGATAGGGGCGCAGGCTGTGCGCCTACCGTCGTGCGCCCCTACCGACCTGATCCAACCCTTCCTACGGGCAATAGGCCTTGAACACCAGCGAGTTGTTCAGCGGATCGTAGGGCCGGGCGATGCTGCGGATCGAGAGCCAGATGCGCGGCCGGTTGAAAGAGCTGGGCGGCTTGCCGGGATCCTGCAGCTCGTTGTAGCCACCGATGCTGCTCGGGTTGGCCACCGCCGCGTCGATCGCCGGCTGCGGTGCCCGGCCGACGATTTGCGGGCAGACCGGGCCGGCCGGGACCGGGGTGGCGGGCTCGGGCGTGGCGGTCTGCCGCGGCATGGGTGTCGCGGTCGGCGCCGCTGGCGGCGGGGTGTTGGTCACCAGAGCCGGGAACAGCTCGCGGTAGACCCACAGGCCGGCGACCATGTCGCTGGCGAAGATGGTGCCGTGCCCGTCGGACATCACGCCCCAGATCGAGCTGCGCGCACCCTGGGCGGTCTGGCTGACGATGTAGGCGCGCTCCTTGGGCTGGGCGGGGTTGCTGATGTCCAGCACACGCACCCCTCCGGCGTAATGCGACAGGTACAGCGTGTCGCCCTCGACCCATGAGTTGTGGACGGTGTAGCTGCCGCTGGCCGGCGGCGGGTATTGGCGGATCTCGGGGATCAGGAAGTCGGCGACTTGCTTGGGACTTTTCGGGTCCTTGATGTCGAAGAAGCGCGTGTAGCCCCACTCGCCCGGCGTCACGCCGAAGCGCAGGTGCACCGGCGTGCCGGCCGATAGCGTCTCGGTGATCGCATGCCCGTCCTCGTAGCCGAGGCCGACCGCGCCGATGGTCGTGCCCTGCGCCGGGCGCCCGCTGATCCACGGCCCGGCGCCGGCGGTGTGGTTGACGATCACCGCCCCGATCGCCCCGTTGGCCTGGGCCTGCTTGACCTTGCCGGCCGCCGTGCAGCCGCCGCGCACGATCACGGCGATCTTGCCGGTCGCGTCGTTGAGATAGGGGTCGGGCTGGGTCAGGCCGAAGGCCGGGTCGGCGTCGCAGCCACGACCGACCCACACCGCCGCGCCCTCGATCGGCGGCTGGCCGATGTTGACGCGCAGGAAGCTGCCGACAGCGGCGGTTTTGAGGCCGGCAAGGCGCTCCGGCGCGGTGACGCGGAACTCGCTGGATAGCGGGTTGAAGTCCTCGTCGGTCACCACCAGGTAGTCGCCGTTCTTGGTCTCGACGGCCATGTGGGTGTTGCCCTCGTCCTCCGGCCGGTAGTTTGTGCGGCTGATCAGCTTCGGCTGGGCGACATCGGAAAGGTCGATCAGGACCAGGCCGGCGTCCCAATAGGCGCCGTAGGCGACCGTGCCTGCCGCGTTGAGCCAGGCGTCGTGCAGGAAGGCGCTCGCGCCCAGCGTCGGCCAGACTTCGTGGATGTTCCAGCGGCTGACGATGCTGGGGTGGGCCGGATCGGTGATCTTCAGGATCACGAAGTCGGCGTCCATGTCGCGGTCCTCGTAGTTAACGCCGTTGATGTCGGAGTTATCGGCCAGGTCCGCGTTGATGTTGCTGAGCAGCACGTACACTTCCTGCTCGCCGCTGTCGGTGCGGATGAAGGCGCTGGCGTTGTGGACGCCGTCGACGGTGAGGAAGGACGACATCAGCTTGGGCGCGGCCGGGTCGGTGGTGTCCCAAAAGCGGAACTCCGCCACCGCGCCCGCCGCGCAGGTCTCGTGCGGCTCGAGGAACAGCTCGCCCGTGAAGAAGCGCGTGTTCATGCTCACCGCGCTGACGTCGCTGGAGAAGGTGCCGGACATCGGGCTGGTCTTGAACAGCACCTTGGGGTTCGCCGGGTCCTTCACGTCGACGATCGAGCTGCCCTGAGGCGCCTGGCAGCCGAAGTAGCCGAGATAGACCACGTGGTTCTGATACCAGATCTCGCTGGTCGCCCCGGCGGCCTGGCCGAGGTCGTTGTGGGCGATGGTCTGCATGCCCTTCACTTGCAGCGGCGCCGGCAAGCCGCCCTGGGCGGCGGCGGGCCGGCTGGCGATCTGGGTGGCGAGCACGAGGCCGGCGAAGGCCAGGATGGCAGCGGCGCCGGCCAGGGCGGCGCCGATGCGCGGGCGTGATGCGTGGAACATGCTCTCTCCTTGTCCGTCGGATGGTTTCTGGGATTGGCGGTTGGCCGGCCCGGGATGCCAGGCTGGGCTATTGAGACATGAGATGGATGCTTCCAGTAGGCTAGGGGAATAGTCTAACGGTTTAGGCTCGCGCGCGCCAGTGGTACGCCCGGGCCGGGTCACCGGGCGGTCACGGTTGCAGCGACCACGCCAGGCTGTAAGGCTCCGCGCTCCGGCCGGCCTGCGGATACACGCGCAGGTAGTAGTCGCCCGCCGCGGTGACGCGCGCTTCGACGTGTTCCGCCTGGGTGCCGGGGAGCTGGGAGATCCCCAGGAGCTGGCCCTGGCGGGTATAGACGTAGAGGTCGAAGTTGGTGCCGGTGGGCAAGGCGCCGAGGTCGGCGACGATCAGGCCGGGCGCTTCGAGCTGGACCCGGAAGTAGTCGCTGTCGTCGCCCACCGGCAGCGCGCCGCTGCCCGGCGGGCCCGGGCACAGCGGCGGTTGGTCCAGGGCTTCGAGAATCGCGTTGTTCGGCTCGCGCTCCTCGACCAGGCAGGCGAGCGGCGTCGCGGAGCCTGGAACCGCCGACGGGGACGGTGTCCTCGTCGGGGTAGCCGTCGCGGTCCGGCTTGGCGGCGCGGTCCGGCTGGGCGTTGGGGACACCGGCGGGTCCGTGCGCGTCGCCGTTGCGCTGGGCCGCACGCGCGTCGGGCCGGCCGTGGCGGAGGGGGTCCGGCGCGGTGGCGGTGCCGCCGTCGGGCGCCGGATGGCCAGCGCCGCGTAGGGCAGCCAGGCCGTGTCGGCGGCGACGAAGGATCGCGTGGGGGTGGCGACGGGCGTGCTCGGCGTGCCCTGCGCCGGCGCGTCCGCGGTGACTGCGGGCGGGACCACCGGGGCCCCGGTGCTCTCGCTCGCCACGCGGACGGTCTCGGCCGCCGCGCCGATCAGCGCCCCCACCACCGCCAGCGTGGCCAGCGCAGCCCGGCGCCGGACACGGAGGCGCTCGATCAAAGGTGGGATCCGCGCATGCACCGGCGGGTGGCAGTCGGTGGAGGGGTGGGTAGGGCGGCAGAGGGTGGGGTGCCGGCGGCCATGCTCAAGATTGTAGCACGCCGGCGACGTTCGCACACCGGCCGCGGCGCAACAACCTGGACATTCCTGCCCAAGGCGACAGAATCGGCTTTCTGCGCTATCATCGTCTCTCAGGTACCGCCCCCGGCAACGGGACGTAAGAGTCTTGCCCGAAGATCGTCCATCGTAGGTTGTTTCACCATACCATCACGCTTACCGTCAACTCGATCCAGTTTCATGCGCCGGCTGGAGGCCAGGATGAATACTTTCTCGCGTGTTGTTTGGGTGGCCGCGCTGCTCGCGGTGGTCGGCATCTTCGCTTACTCACGGCAGGATGGCCGGCGCTCGGATGAGCGCGCCGGCCGCGTGGCCGCCCGTGCCCAGTCCGCCAGCGGTGCCTTCGTCGTCGCCGATACCTGGCGCAGCCTGCCCAACGTCCGCCCGCCCGATGCCTGGTCGCAGGCCGCGGGGATCGAGCGCACGCCGGACGGGCGGATCTTCGTCGCCGACGGCGATCCGGCCGATCCGCGCGTCACCGTGCTCGACCCCAACGGAGGCGCGCGCACCCTGCCCACCGCGGGGCACCTGCGCCAGCCGGTGCACCTGGCGGCCGATCCGGGGATCGACCGCCTGTATGTCGCGGATATCGGCCTCGGGGCGCTGGTGGTGTTCACGCTGGCCGGGGCGCATGTCGAGACGCGGCCGGACATCCCCGGTGCCTACGGCGTGGCGGTCGGGCCGGATGGAATTGTCTACGTCACGGCCTCGCAGACCGGCGAGGTGCACCGCTTCGCCCGCGACGGCCGGCGCCTGCCGCCCTGGAAAGAGATCGTGCCTATGGTCGACGGGGGCAGCCTGTTGACCGGCGTGGCGGTCGACTCGGTCGGGCTGGTCCACCTGCTGGACGGACGCAGCGCGACGATCCACCTCCGGGACCGGAGCGGCAGCTCCA
Source organism: uncultured Anaerolineales bacterium (assembly GCA_964498575.1). Lineage (GTDB taxonomy): Bacteria > Chloroflexota > Anaerolineae > Epilineales > Epilineaceae > CAZCJG01. Next base: position 14,010 of record CAZCJG010000008.1, read on the forward strand.
AGGGCGACACCGAGGTGCCGCTCGGCGCCAAGCTGATCGACGTCGCGATCGTAGGGCAGGGCGACAAGCAGGTCCACTGGTTCGCCACCTCCCATGGCCTGGCGTGGATGGATCATAATGGCACTCTGACGACCAACGCCCTCGTCGGCTCGCTGACCTCGGTGGCGGCCGATCAGGCGGCCGATCTGGTGGCGGTGGCGTCGGCGCCCTTCGCGCGCGGCGTGTCGCAGGTCGCCACGCTCGGCCTGGCGGCGCAGATGAGCGGGCGCGGGGATCCCCAGGTCACCTGGCGCGGCGGGCTGCTCACAGCGGTCGGCTATCTCAACGGCCCGGAGCGGATCGAGGTCGGCGCGGACGGCGCGGCCTACATCGTCGACCGTTTCCCGCGCGTGCAGCGCTTCTCGCGCCAGGGCCAGCCCTTGCGCCAGATGCGAGTCGCCTTCCCACTGGCCTTCGACGCCGGTGCCGACGGCCGGCTCTACTTCGTCGACGGCGATCGGCTCTACGCCCGTGACTTCGTCGCGCCCGACCTCGACGGCGCCGAGGGCTGGCAGACCAGCCTAGTCGCCGGCGGCGTGCCCGACGCCTTCGTGTCGGAGGTGGCGCTGGACAGCTCGCGCACGCCGGCGGAGCTGGTGGCGCTGGACATCACCGCGCGCACGGTCAGGCGCTACGACCTCGCCGGCAAGCCAGTCGGCCCGCCGGTCAGCCTGCGCTTGCAGCCGGGCGACGCCGACATGTGGCACGACATGGCGCTGGCGCCCGACGGCAAGGTCTTCGTCCTCAACCGCACGACCCGGGTCGTCCGCACGGTCACCCCGGAAGGGACGCTGGGAACCATCAGCGTCAAGACGCCGGCGCACCGCCTGGCGATCGGCAAGGACGGCACGCTCTTGGCCCTGACGCGGGACGGGCTGGTGTGGCACTACGACGCCGCCGGCACCCTGCTGGACGTCTTCGACGCCCGCCGGGCCGACCTGTCGCCGGTGTCGCGGCCGACCGACCTGGCGGTCGACACCGATGGCGCGATCTTCGTCACCGACCGCAACGCCGACGCCGTGACGCGCTTCGTCTGGGACCCGAATGCGACGCCGCCGGACCCGCCGCCGACCGAGACCGTCTGCCGGACCTCGCTGGACAAGACCGCCGCGCCGCCCTCGGTGCTGCTCGGCGCCAGGGTGGACGTCGAGCTCAAGGTCCGCGGCGACTGTGGCACCACCGTGATCCCCCCGCCGCTGGACATCTTCCTGGTCATCGACAACTCGGGCTCGATGCTCGAGAACCGCAAGATGGAGATCTCGCGCCAGGCGGCGCTGGACTTCGTCCACGCGATGGACCTGTCGCAGTCGCGCATTGGCGTGGCCACCTTCAACCACCAAGGTGGGCTGGCCACCGGGCTGACCAGCGAGGAGGGCCGGCTGTGGCGCGCGATCAACGGGATCACGCCGTTTGGCGGGACGGCCATCGACCAGGGCCTGCGCCACGGGCGCGAGGCATGGCTGGCCGATCGGCGGCCGGCGGTGCGCACGGTCTTCATCCTGCTCTCGGACGGCAAGTCCGACGAGGCCGCCGCCAAGGCCGAGGCTGACCTGCTCAAGGCCGAGGGCGTCGGCCTCTTCACGATCAGCCTCGACGCCGACGTCCTGCTCATGCGCGACCTGGCGACCGACGCGACCTATGCCTACGACACCAAGGACCCGAACTTCCTGTTCGGCATCTTCGGCGCGATCGTCCAGCGCATCACCGCCGGTGTGCTGTTCCGCACGATCGAGATCGTCGACCAGCTCCCGGCCAACATGCGCTACGTCGACGGCAGCGCCGCGCCGCCGCCCTTGCGCTACGATCCGGCGTCGCGGACCTTGACCTGGAGCTTCACCAATGTCTCCTTCGCCGGGCTGGACCTGCGCTACCAGGTCGAGCCGCAGGAGCCGGGCGACTGGCCGACCAACGTCGTGGCCTGGGCGGACTACGTCGACGGCTACAGCAAGGCGGCGCGGCCGGAGTTCCCGATCCCGCACGTCCAGGTCGCCGCGCAGACCGCGACGCCGACGCCGACCTACACCCCCACGCCGACGCCCACGCCGACGCCCGCGCCGGTCTATATGCCGCTCGCGCTGCGCGAGGAGTGCGTGCCGGGCCAGCGCTACACCGACGCGATCCTGGTCATCGACACCTCGGGCAGCATGGAGGGCGCGAAGTTCGCCGCGGCCAAGAACGCCGCGCTGACCTTCGTGCGGATGATGCGCTTCCAGCCGGACGCCAACGGCTGGCGCGACCAGGTGGCGATCGTGTCCTTCAACACCCAGGCGCGCCTGGTCACCGAGCTGACCAGCGACCAGGCGCGCATCGAGGCCGCGATCAACGGCCTGACGCTGGCCAACGGCACCTGGATCGACCGCGGCCTGCAGGTGGCGCTGGACGAGATGCAGAGCGGCCGGCGGCGCTTCGGCAACACGCCGACGATCATCCTGATGACCGACGGCATCTATTCGGGCGACCAACCCGAATCGGTGCTCCTCGCCCTCGGCGACCGGATTTGCGGCCAAAAGTTCCGGCTCTACACCATCGGCCTCGGGGGGGACGTCAAGATGCAGTTCCTCTCCGACCTGGCCTGCGAGTCGTCGATGGCCTTCCAGGCGCCGACGCCCGAGGAGCTGGCGGGCATCTACACCCAGATCGCCGGTTCGATCCCCTGCGCGCCCGAGACCTTCTGGGGCGGGCGGTGACGACAGGTCGAGCTTGGTCCGTCTGATGCTGGCGCCCCGGGCCGGGGCGCCAGCGCCTGGACGCATGAATGCCGGGCCCCTTAGCGCAGAAATAACCCCTTGACAGGCCGCATCCTTTCGGCGTATACTGTGCGCGGTTACCGTGCACAGTAGCCAAAAGCGATAGGAAAGGGGTGCGGATGGCGAATCCCGAAGCGCATCGTGCACCCGAGGTCCGACAACGGCCACGCTGACCCTCAGCTCGTGCTGACTGGCACCGCAATTTCGCGAACGCCCTGGTGCCCATTATTCAGCAAATGCCGCGTTTCGGATCTCGGGTGCACGAATTTTTTTGCCCGGAAGCCACCCGGCCGCCGTTCGCTAACAGAGCGAGGCGTGCCGCCAGCGGGGCGGGGTTTGCCGGCGGCAGTCCGGATACCTAGGATTATGGGCGACGTTTCGACGGAAAGCCTGTCTCACCGGCCGCCCCCCAAGCGACACGGATCAACCCATGAAGACCATCGTTCGACCGACCCCGAATCTCGCGCGCTGCGCGGCGCGCGGCCCCAGGCGCCCGGCGGGACCGGGCTTGGCGCTGCTGGCCAGCCTGTCGCTCGCCGCCGTTCTCGCCCTGGTCGCCCCCGCCGTCGCCCGCGCCCAGGTCGGCTTCGGCGGGCCGCCCGACGCGGTCAAGGTCAGCGCCGTGCCACAGAAATCGACGGTGGCGCCGGGCGAGCGGCTGCCGATCGCGGTGGTGCTGGACTTCAAGGAAGGCTTCCACGCCTGGTCCAACCCGCCGATCATCCCGCCCGAGTTCGGCGCGGACTTCCCGGCGATCCCGACCACGGTCGATCCGGCCAGCGTTCCCGCCGGCACCCTGCTCGGCCCGGTCCAGTGGCCCGACCCGCAGCAGGTGCGAGTGGACTACGGCACCGGCCCGATCGACCTGATGTCCTACGCCGGCCGCTCGATCGCCTTCGTCCCGGCGATCGTCGCGCCCGACCAGCCGCCGGGCGAAACGGCGCTGGACTTCAACGTCGGCTACCAGGTCTGCGACGCCACCACGTGCTATCCACCGGAGACGCTTACCTTGCGCGTGCCGCTGACGGTGGCAGCAGCGGGGGCGGCGGCGAGCGGCGCGGCATCGCGGGCGTCGGGTGGTCCGCCGGCGGATGCCAGCCTGTTCACCGCCTTCGATCCGACCGGGTTCGATGCGGCGGGCCCGGTGGTGGCGGGCGGCGCGAGCGCGGCGCCGGGTTCGATCTCGGGGGCCGGATCGCCGGGTTCGACGGCCTCCGGAGCACCGAGCGATCTTTCGGTGAACTTCTTCGGCCAGTCCTTTGCCTTCAATCCCGTCGGCGCGGGCGGACTCGGCCTGCTGCTCCTGGTCGCGGCGATCGGTGGCATCCTCCTCAACTTCACGCCCTGCGTCCTGCCGGTGCTGCCGCTCAAGGTGATGGCGCTCAGCCGCGCCGCCGGCAATCCCCGGCGCCTGGCACTGCTAGGCTTGTGTATGTCGCTGGGCGTGGTGATGTTCTGGCTGGCCATCGGCGCGGCGATCGCCTTCATCGCCGGCTTCTCGTCGATCTCGGCCTTGTTCCAGACCGGCTGGTTCGCGCTGATCGTCGGGATCGTGGTCGCGGTGATGGCGGTCGGGATGCTCGGGCTGTTCGAGATCGAGCCGCCGCAGTGGGCCTACCAGATCAACCCGAGCCAGGATACGTTGCAGGGTTCGTTCCTGTTCGGCATCCTCGCGGCAGTGTTGTCGACGCCCTGCACCGCACCCTTCATGGGCAGCGCGGCGGCCTGGGCGGCCACCCAGGCGCCGCCGGTGACGCTGGCGACCTTCGGGGCGATCGGCATCGGGATGGCGCTGCCCTACATGCTCTTGTCCCTGCGCCCCAAGTGGATCACCGCCGTACCGCGTAGCGGGGAGGGGAGCCTGGTGGTCAAGCAGGTAATGGGCCTGTTCATGCTGGCGGTCGCCGCCTTCTTCATCGGCACTGCGCTCTCGGCTTGGCTGAACACGCCGCCGGATCCCGTCAGCCGCAACTACTGGTACGTGGTGGTGTTCTTCATCCTCCTCGCTTGCGCCTGGATGGTCTACGGCACCTTCAAGGTCACCCGCTCGCCCGGCAAGCGCTTGACGTTCACCGGCATCGGCGTCGCCATCGCGCTCTTCAGCCTGAGCGCGGTCGGCGAGCTGACGAGCCATGGCCCGATTGACTGGGTCTACTTCACTCCGCAGCGCCTGGCCGAGGCGAAGGCGCGCGGCGACGTAGTGGTGATGGACTTCACCGCCGAGTGGTGCCTCAATTGCAAGGTGCTCGAGGCCGGCGTCCTGCACCAACCCGAGATTGTCGCGCTCCTCGACCAGCCCGGCGTCGTCCCGATGAAGGTCGATCTGACCGGCAGCAACCCCGATGGCCAGGCGATGCTGCACGACCTCGGCTGGGTCGGCATCCCGCTGCTGGCGGTCTTCGGACCCGCGACCGGCTACGAGAATCCGCCGCTGAAGTACGACTCGTATACGATTGACACCGTCAAAGCCGCGGTCGATCAGGCCAAGTCGGTCAGCGCGGCGAGGTGACGTTCATCGGGGCGTCCCTTCTGGATGTCCCTACTCCCGATTCACCGCCCGGGGCAGGTAGATCTTGCCGCAGCACTCCGCCGTCGCGCTCGGCGTGACGGTCGGGCTGGGCGTCGGCGTGGCCACGGTGGGGATCGAGGTCGGCGTCAGCGTCGGGGTCGCGGTGTTCTGGGGCGGGACGGTCGGGGCCGCGGTGATCTCGACCGCCTCGGCCAGCTCGGAGGTGTTGCCCTGGGCGTCGGTGGCGGTGGCGGTGAGGTAGGCGTCGGTGAAGCCTTCCGGCTTGTCCAGGTGGAAGCTGCCATCGGTGCCCGCCTTGGTGCTGCCCTCGAAGACCGCGGCCTGGCGGCTGGGATCGCTGTAGACCTCGACCGTGCAGCCCGCGCAGGCGGTGCCGGTGGCGCTCGTGCGCGTCGCGCCGGTGATCTTCGGCGCCTTGACCCCGCGGTTGGCGCTATTGCTCAGCGTGATGGGCTTGGGTCCCTTGTTGCGCGTGATGCGGTTGCGGCTGAACGTGTTGTCGCGCGTGTTCTGCCCCTGCAAGAAGATGCCGCCCTGCTCGTTGCAGATGATGGTGTTGTCGGTGACCTGTGTTTGCTTGGGGCCACTGAGGATCCACAGCCCGTAGCTGCCGTTCGGCCGGCACAGCTCGCCGCTGGGGTCGCCGCCGATGATGTTGCCGGTGATCAGAGTCTTGGTCACGGTCTCGAACAGCCGCACGCCCGCGCCGCGCTTGTTGCTGATCACGTTCTCGATGATGCGGTTCTCCGGCGCGTAGATGATCGTCACACCGGTTTCCAGGCCGTAGGACTGCTCGCCGGACGCGTCCAGCCCCAGCCAGTTGCCGCGGATCTCGTTGTCGCGCGTCGCGGGTAGCGCGGGCACGGTCGGGTCCGGCTCAAAGTCCTCGATGCGCAGGCCGCTGCCGTTGCTGGCCGCCAGGATGTTGGGGTTCTCGACGTCGCCGATCACGTTGCCGGTCGTACCCTGCTCCATGAAGATGCAGTCGTCCTCCAGCGGGACGACCTCGGTGCCGTCGCCGGTGATGCCGCACCAGATGCCGAAGACCCTGTTGTTGGTGGTCTCCTTCCCGAGGATCCGGATGCCCTTGCCCTCGGCGATGTGGGCGAAGACCATGCCGGGCCCGATCTGGTTGTTGCGCGAAGGGTCGGTGCGGATGCTGGGGCGGATGATGACCGCCGCGCCCGACAAGCCCCCGAACTCACCGCGGATCTCGAAGCCCGACAAGATGTTGTTGGTGCTCTCCAGTGAGAAGGCGCATTCCAGGTTGGCATCGCTGGCGTCGACGATGATCTTGTTGTCCTGGGGACCCTTCCAAACTCCCACGTCGAACATGCGCTTGAAGTCGATGAAGGTCTGCTTCGAGATCATGCTGTAGGGCTGCGTGCCGGTCATCTTGATGACCCAGCGGTCGAGCTTGGCGTCGTAGTTGGGGTCAGTCTTGCGCAAGGGGGTCTTGCCCTCGGGGCAGGGCCGTGCACCCGGCACCTCGTGGGGCAGGAAGCAGGCGGTGATCCACGCGCCGTTGAGCTCGAGCGCGGCCGAGCGGATCGCCCGGCGCAGTGTGCAGGGCTTGCCGTCCTCGCAGGCGGCGTCGTCGCCGGAGAGCGACTCGTCGAGCGTGGTGTTGACGAAGATCGTCGGGATGCCCTGGGCGCTGGAAGGCCGGCGCTGGCCAAGGCCCGTGATCAACAGCAGGCAGAGCAGGGCGCAGCCGCAGAGCACCCCAAGGACGAGGCGAAGGCGAGTCATCGGGTTCCCTCCTAAAGGGCAAGTGGCGCATCGGCTTCATGGGAAGCGACGGGGATAAATACGATTACGAACAGCCGGCCGGCAACTTGATATGGCCGGGAGCATCCGGCGGCTGGTCGCGGGACTCCAAGAGTATAACACCGAATCGCGACGACATTGGCCGGCTTGCAGGGCAAACGCGCATTCTCGCGGGCGGGAGCCAGGCGGTTGGAAACCGCGGCTAGGGGCGGCGGAGCCGCCGAATGTCGCCCTTCGGCGACAATACAGTCCATGATCGTCACATGTACCAAGTCGGCGAAGGCCGACGCTCGGCCGTAGGCCCTGAGGCGCGGTTTCCAACCGCCTTGCCCCCCCCGCGGGAATAAGACGGGACCTGGCACGCGTCCGGCGTGCCAGGTCCCGGTCGTCAAACCTTGGCTGGGAGCCTCAGGGCCCGGCGACCTCGATCGTGGTGTCGGGGAAGCTGCCGCGGCCGAGGCGCTTCTCGCTGTCCTTCCACTCGACCTGCGAGCTGACGCTGATCGGCAGCACGCCGGATTCCGACGGCTGGATGTCGTAGGTGACGGTGATCGGCGAGCTGGGCATCGGGAAGATCCAGTCCATCTTCTGGCCGCTGCCGGCGGAGGGCACGGGGTTGGCCGAGCCGGGCACCAGCTTCTGGTTGGCGGCGAGCTCCTCGCGCACGGTCAGCTCGGTCATCGTCACCGGCCGGAACTGCGGGATCGGCTTCGAGCCCTTGGGGTTGGTGTAGAGGTTCAACATCTCCTTCTGGTCGCGCAGCAGAAGGGCGAACTCACCCTCGCTGGCCATGTTGCGCATCTTGCGCAGGTTGGCCGAGCGGCCGGCGGCCAGGGTGATCACGCGGATGTCCTTGTCGATCTTGACCCGCATGTCCTTGGAGCAGAAGTTGCCGTCCGAGATCAGGACGATGACCTTGACCCGGTCCTTGTCCTGGTTCGCGCGGCTGGTCGACCGATCCTCGAAGGTCTGCTCGGCCTTGCGCAGGCCGAGGTCGATGCGCGTCTTGCCCTCGCCGCGCAGGAGGCCCAGGCGCGTCGTGATGCGCTTGCCGTCCTCCGACAGGCTGACCAGCCGCCGCCCGCGGTCGTTGAACGCGACCAGGCCGAAGCGCAGGTGGCCGTTCTTGAGGTCGTTCTGGATCACCGGCTGGTCGACGAAGTCGCGGATGAAGTTGCGCGCCTCGCGGATCAGGTCGTCGGTGCCCGCGTCCTCGACGTCGCTGGTGGCAGACCCGCTGCCGCCGGCGCCCGGGCCGAGGCCGCCGCCGCCACTGCCGCAGCCCAGGCCGGAGCAGGGCGTGGGCGTCACCGGGCGCGAGGGGCCGATCGGCGTCGGCGTCTCGATGCCGCTGCCGGGATCGGTCTTGACCGGCGCGCCGCAGCCCGAGGGCTCGTCACCGGGCAGCCCGCCGCCGGGGCTGGGGTTGGTGCCCGCGCCGGGCGTGGCCGGATTCTGGTCGGGCGTGTCCATCGCGGCCAGGCCGAAGAGGCCACTCAGGGGATCGAGGCCGCCGAAGGGCGGCGGTGGCACCGGGCCGGGCGCCGGGGCGGTCGGCCCCGCGCCGGGATCCAGGCCCGAGTCGCCGGGCTTGGTGGCGGCGCCGCGCGTCATCGAGTTCGAGACGTCGACCACGAACACCATGTCGACCGGCAGCTTGTAGTCCGGGCAGGTGTGGGTAATCACCATGGTCACCCGCGCGGTGTCGCCGGGCTGGACCTTGGCCGGCGACACCGACTTCTGCAGGCCGGTCAGGCAGTCGCTGGCGACCGGCGTCGTCTGGGCGCGCAACGGGGACGCGGCGAGCAGCCCCAGCGCGGCGATGGCGAACAGGGGCGGAATCAACCCCAAACAGAGCAGCTTGAATCGGCGCATCATGTTCGGACTCCTTGTTTGTCCTGGGAATGATGTGTTGGATGAGCGGTCGTGATGCGGCCCACGACGAGGATCGCGGGCGGGGCGCGGCCGGAAGCGGCACTTGCAATTTCACCCGAATCCTAATATTGTCATGATACACCGGGGGCGGCGTTTTGTCCAATGCCGCCGCCCCGCTCGACTTTGATGCGCCAAGGGAGGAAATGCCATGCAGAAGCGACACATCGCTCGTTGGTTGGCCGTGGGGGTCTGGGTGATCCTGCTCGGAGCGACGGCCCGCGCGTCGGACTCCGATGCCTCGGTCTCGGTCTGCCCGTCCGGCTGCGACTTCAGCCGCATCCAGGCGGCGCTGGACGCGGCGGCGAACGGCGACACGGTCGTCGTCGGGGCGGGAACCTACACCGAGACGCTCAACATCGCCAAGCGCGTCTCGCTGCGCGGGGTAGACCCCGGCGTAACGATCATCGACGGGGGCGGTCAGGGCCCCGTGGTGTCGATCAACAGCGGCATCGGCGTGGTGATCAGCAACTTCACCATCCGCAACGGCCGGGCGGCCTCCGGCGCCGGCGTGCTCAACCGCGGCGTGACCCAGCTTGTCAACTGCGTCCTGACCGGCCATGCGACCAACAGCGATACCGAGGGCTTCGGCGGCGCGGTGTTCAACTGGGGCGGCGTGATGACCATCGACCGCAGCACGCTCAGCGGCAACCAGGCCCGCCTGGGCGGGGCGATCATCAACAGCTACGGCTACCTCAACGTCTACCGCACCAAGATCACGAACAACACCGCCGCGCTCTACGGCGGTGGGATCTACAACGGCCAGGAGACCCAGCTCCGGCTGGACATCGTCGAGCTGTCGGACAACAAGGTCGATCCGGCCGATCTCACCAGCCGTGGCGGTGGGATCTACACCGCCGGCTTCACCTACATCCAGCGCAGCACGCTCTCCGGCAACCGCGCGACCGAGATCGGGGGGGCGATCTTCCAGTACCAGGACAGCACGATCCTGACCAACAGCACGGTCTCGGGCAACCGGGCGGACCTGGGCGGCGGCGCCGGCGTGTACATCCAGGGCGGCACGATGCTGATCACCAACGGCACCTTCGTCAACAACACCGGCGCCTTCGGGGCGATCTTCAGCAACGACACGGTCACCGTGCGCAACTCGATCTTGGGCAACAATCCCGGCGGGAGCTGCTACGGCGAGGTGGTCAGCCAGGGCTACAACCTGGACAGCGGCAACTCCTGCGGCTTCAGCGCCACCGGCGACCTGAAGAACGTCGACCCGCGGATGACCCCGCTGGCCGACAACGGCGGCCCGACCAAGACCCACGGCCTGGCCTCCAACAGCCCGGCCATCGACGCCGGCGATCCCGAAGGCTGCACCGCGCCCGACGACACCCTGCTCGGCACCGACCAGCGCGGCGAGCCGCGGCCGGTCGACGGCAACGGCGACGGCATCGCCCGCTGCGACATCGGCGCCTATGAGTACCAGCCCAGCGGCACGGTCAAGCCCACCGCCACCCCCACGCCGTCGACCCCCGGCGGCTCGATCACGGTCTGCGCGAGCGGCTGCACCCACACGACGATCCAGGCGGCGGTCAACGCCGCACCGGCGGGGGCGACGATCGCGATCCGGGCGGGGACCTACACCGAGAACGTGACGATCGGCAAAAGCCTGACCCTGGTCGGTGCGGGCCCCGAGTCGACCGAGATCGACGGCGGCGGGACCGGGCCGGTGCTGGTCGTCGGTGGAGGCGGTGATCCCAAAGTCACCCTCAGGGACCTCGCGTTGGTGCGCGGTCAAGGCGTGCATACCGAGGGCGACTTGACGCTGAACAAGGTGCGCGTGGCCTTCAACACCGGGCTGGACGCGGGAGGCATCCGCGCTCACGGCGAGGCGATCACCGTGACCATCGTGGACAGCGAGATCACCGGCAACGTCAGCCTCGAGGGCGATGGCGGCGGTATCTCCGCCTTCGACGAGGTCCAAGTCAACGTCACACGCAGCCTCATCGCCGGCAACTCGGCCTTCGGCGGCAACGGGGACGGCTATGGCGGCGCGATCAACCTCGAGGATGACTCGGAGCTCACCCTGACGGACAGCACGGTGATCAGCAACGAGGCCCAGTTCGGGGGCGGCGTGGCGCTGCGCGGCGCCTCGGACGCCGTGATCGAGCACAGCACGATCTCCGGCAACCGGGCGAACCGCGGCGGTGGTGTGTATCTCGACAACGTGGACTCGGAGCTGGAGCTCAAGACCAACTCGACCGTGCTCGGCAACCAGGGCGATCTCGGCGCGGGCATCTACCTGATGACGGGCACGGCCAATGTCCACGACACGCGCATCACCCAGAACATCGCCGCCGGCCAGTACGGCTTCGGCGGGGGGGTGATCAACAACGGCGGCCGTTTGATGATGCGCAATGTCTCGCTTTTGGAAAACGAAGCGGTGCAGGGGGGTGGGGTCTTCAGCTACAAGGCCGAGCAGCAGCTCGACCTCGGCGGCGTGACCTTCAGCGGCAACAAGGCGCAGTTCGGCGGCGGCCTGTTCTACCGCGACGGCGGGCTGGTGACCATCGCGAACACGACCTGGTCCGGCAATGCCGCCTTCTACGACGGCGGCGGCGTCTACATCCAGTCCGGAGCGCTACCGATCAACGGCGGCAGTCTGGCCGGCAACACCTGCGTGCGCAACGGCGGCGGCCTGGCGATCGGGCAGGAGGGCGGCGCCACGCTCGCGCACACCGACATCACCGGCAGCTCGGCCGACGGCAACGGCGCGGGCGCCTGGGTGCAGGGCCGGCTGGCGATCGAGGACGCGAACCTTATCGCCAACGAGACCACGTCCGACACCAGCGCCGGCGGCGGCATCCTCAACGACGGCGGCACGGTGACCGTCCGCCGCGCCGTCTTCTCCGCCAACACCGCCGCCGACGGGGGCGGCGTAGCCAACCGCGGGACGCTGGCGGTCGACAACAGCACCTTCTCGGGCAACCTGGGCACGCGCGGCGCGGGTTTGCACGCCGCCGCCAGCGCCAACACCACGCTCGCCAGCGTCACGTTCAACGGCAACATCCTCGAGGTCCGCGTGCCGGAGCCGACGCCGGAGCCCGATCCGACCGACCCGCCGCTGGCGGGTCACGGCTCGTCGCAACCACGGCCTGGCCGCTCATGGTCTCATGACCGGGCCGACGGCACCGACCAGGCCGATCGCGCCGACCAGGCCAACGGCGCCGGCGGGGCGATCTTCAACGCCGCCGGCGGCACGGTGACGCTGCAAAACACGCTCATCGGCGCGAGCGTGGAGCTCGAGAACTGCTTCGGTATGCTGACCTCGGCCGGGTACAACGCCGACAGCGGGAGGAGCTGCGGGCTGACCGGGACCGGCGATCGGACCAACCTGGACGCGCAGCTCGAACCCCTGGCCGAGAACGGCGGCCCGACGCTGACCAACGCCCTGCCGCAAGGCAGCCCGGCGATCGACGCGGGCAACCCCGCGGGCTGCAAGGGGACCGACGGCGCGGCCTTGGCGGTCGACCAGCGCGGCTTCCCGCGCGTCGTCGACGGCAACGGTGACGGCACGGCGCGCTGCGACATCGGCGCGTTCGAGTACGGGATGACGGTGCCGACAGCCACCGCGACCGGACCGACGCCACCCGGCCCCACGCTCACGCCGACTCCGTCGCCGACCCCGGGGGGGGGCACCAAGAAGATCTTCCTGCCGGTGGCGAGGAAGATGGAGTAGCTACGCATCAGAGGAGAGAGTCACGTATGTCCGAAACCACCGTCATGAGCGCGGACGGCCATCCCGGGCCCCTCCGCGTGGCGATCGTCGGCGCCGGCCCGGCCGGCTTCTACGCGGCCTTGGAGCTGTTGAGGCAGAAGGATCTAGGCCCTCATGTCGACATGTTCGACCACTTGCCGACGCCCTACGGCCTGGTGCGCTTCGGGGTGGCGCCGGATCATCCGAAGATCAAGAGCGTCACGAACGTGTACGAACGCGGCGTCGAGGCCGCCGCGGGCCAGTTCCGGCTGTTCGGCAACGTGACCCTGGGCAGCGACGTCAGCGTCGACGAGCTGCGCGCGCGCTATCACGCGGTGCTCTTCACCTTCGGCGCGCAGACCGATCGTCGGCTGGGCATTCCTGGCGAGGACCTGCCGGGCGTCTATCCCGCCCGCGAGTTCGTCGCCTGGTACAACAGCCATCCGGACTATCGCGACGCGCAGTTCGATCTCGCCGCCGAGGACGCCGTGGTGATCGGCATCGGCAACGTCGCGATCGACGTCGCGCGCATCCTGGTGCGCACGCCCGAGGAGCTGTCGCACACCGACATCCGCCCGAAAGCGGCGAGCGCCGTCGCGGCCAGCTCGATCCGCGACGTGACGGTCCTGGCCCGGCGCGGCCCGGCCCAGGCGGCCTGTACGCCGGTCGAGCTGCGCGAGCTGACCCAAATGGAGGCCGCCGATCTCGTCGTCTCGGAGCGCGACCTAGAGCTCGACGAGATCACCCGTGCGATGATCGACGCGCACGAGATCGACGCACAGTCCACGCGCCTGCTCAACGTCCTGCAGACCGGGGCGCTGCGAGATCCCCGGCCGGACCGCAAGTCGATCGCGCTGCGCTTCTACGTCTCGCCGGTCGAGTTCATCGGCCGCGAGCGGGTCGAGGCGGTGAGGTTAGTGCGCAACCGGCTGGTTCGGCACCCGGACGGCTGGGTCAGCACCGAGGCGACCGACGAGACCGAGACGATCCCCTGCGGCGTCGCTTTCCGCAGCATCGGCTACCAGGTCGCGCCGATCGCCGGCGTGCCCTTCGACACCCGGCGCAGCCGCATCCCCCACGACCGCGGGCAGATCCTCGCCCCGGATGGCGGACCCGAACCGGGCCTCTTCGTCGCCGGCTGGGCCAAGCGCGGCCCCACCGGCGTCATCGGCACCAACAAGCCGGATGCGGTGGAGACCGTCCACATGCTGCTGGACGCCTGGCAGCACGGCAACCTGCCCGAGCCCTCAGGCGGCGACGTCGCGGACTTCCTGGACCAGCGCGGCGTTCACTACGTGTCCTACGACCAATGGAAGCTCATCGACCAGATCGAGACCCACGCCGGCGAGGTCGAAGGGCGGCCGCGGGTGAAGTTTCGCGACGTGGCGTCGATGCTCGAAGCGCTGGTCGAGCAGCGGACCCACACAACGGATTGACGAACGGATACACGGATTGAGCGGATTTGACAGATTGAGCCGGCACGCCTTGCGTGGTCAAGCTCGCCAGGTTTGCTCCCTGCGGGTTCCGCCCTGGAAAGCGCTCCATGCAGGGTGCGCCCCCCGGCCTCTGGGCTCGCGAAGTACCGCTCACTTGGTCAATCTGTCAAATCCGCTCAATCCGTGTATCCGTTTGTCAATCCGTTGCGTGGTCTACCGATGGTACGGATGCCCCCGCAGCAAGCTCCACCCCCGATACACCTGCTCGGCCACGATCACCCGCACCAGCATGTGGGGGAAGGTCAGGCGCGAGAGGGACCAGCGCAGCTCGGCGCGCGCCAGGCAGGCGGGCGCGAGGCCCTCGGGTCCGCCGACCAATAGGCAGACCTCGCGCCGGTCGGCGAGCCAGGTAGATAGTCGCCGGGCGAGGTCGTCGGTGGACCAGGGCTCGCCGCCGGCGTCCAGCGCGACGACCAGGCTGCCGGGGGCGATCGCCGCGAGCATGCGCTCCCCCTCCTGGGCCTGGACGCGCGCCAGGTCGGCGCCTTTGCCGCGCGTCGCGGGCGCGATCTCGACCAGGTGGAGCGCGCAGTCGGGTGGCAGGCGCCCGGCGTACTCTCGATAGCCCTCGGCGACCCAGCCGGGCATGCGTTGGCCAACCGCGATCAGGTGGATGCGCATGGGCCGTAGATCTCGGCGGGGATCAGGCCGTGCTGCCCGCGATCATCGTCGCATGCCCACCGTCACGTCCGGAGGTTGGGATCCGGATGGCGCCTCGGCCACCTCCTCGTGGGTGAAAGCGCGCCGCACGATGTACAGAGGGCGGCGCTTGACCTCCTGGTAGATCCGCCCGATGTAGGCGCCGATGATGCCCAGCGTGATGAGCTGCACCCCGCCGAGGAACAGCACGACGACCATCAGCGAGGGATAGCCGGCGACCGGATTGCCGTACAGCAGCGTGTTGACGATGCGGAAGGCGCCGTATAGGAAGGCGAAGGTCGCGACGGCGAGGCCGAGCCAGGTCGCGAGCTGCAAGGGGGCCGAGCTGAACGAGGTGATGCCTTCGATCGCCAGGCGGATCAGGCGCCAGTAGCTCCACTTGGTCGTGCCGGCCAGGCGCGGGTCTCGCTGGTACTTCAGGCTGTACTGGCGGAAGCCGATCCAGGCGAACAAGCCTTTCATGAAGCGGTTTTGCTCGCGGACCTGCGCCAGCGCGTCGGCCGCCGGCCGGCTCATCAGGCGGAAGTCGCCGGTGTCGGGCGGGATCGGGATCTCGGACAGCCGGCCGATCAGCTTGTAGAAGCCCGCCGCGGTGGTACGCTTGAGCCAGGTCTCGCCCGCGCGCAGGGCGCGGGTGGCGTAG
>CAZCJG010000009.1:0-29330 GCA_964498575.1 uncultured Anaerolineales bacterium
CCCCCCTCTCCCGAAAGACGCGGGAGAGGGGGTGTCACAGGTATTGCAGCGGGATTGGGTCGAGGATTGGCAGCCGGAGGTCCGGCAGGCAACACAGCCTGGCTGGATCGTTGTGGAACAGGTGAGGCACCCCCTCTCCCGCGTCTTTCGGGAGAGGGGGCCGGGGGGTGAGGGCCGGTCGCCGCGCTAGGGGCCCTCGAAGCCGCCTTTATTCAGCAGGGCCGGCATGAACAGCTTCGGCGCGGTCGGGGTGTTCGTCGGCACCGGCACGTCGGTGGGGGTTTCGGTCGGTGGGACGGCCGTGGTCGGCACCGGCGTGTAGGTTGGCACGGCGGTGGTCGGCGGGACTTCGGTGGTCGGCGGCACCTCCGTCGTCGCCGGGGGGGCGGTGGCCGTCGGCGTGGGCGTCCCTCCCGAACCGGGCGTCGGCGTCAGGGCCAGCACCCAGGCTTCGCAATCCTCCCTGTACTTCCCCTTGCGGTAGATGCACACCTCGGGGTTGTTCTCCGGGTCGTCGAGCGTGTAGTCGCTGAAGCTGCCATCGGCCCAGAGGAACGTGATCAAGGGCATGAGGGTGGTCGAGATCTTGGTGATCGGGTTGGGCACGTTCTTTTCGGTCTTGATCTGATACTCGATGATGTTGCCGCCGGCAGGCTTGCGGTTGTCGGGGTTCCGCCACGAGATGTCGTAGGGCGGGTTGCCGCGGATGTCGTCCGGCGGCTTGGGGCGGCCGGAGCCGTCGACGTAGCTGAAAGTGTCGCTTTGAACGTAGTCCTGGTATACCGTCTCCGTCGCCTGCTGGCCGCTGACGATCGACTCGGCGAGCTTTTCGAAGATCACCGGCAGGTCCGGCGCCTTGGGTCCGCTGCTGCGCCGGGCGTAGCCGCGCGTAATGCAACTGAAGCGGTTGGGCGCCTGCTCGTACGACACCACCGCCACGTTGACCTTGGTCGTCTCGGCCCGCTTGCAGCCGTCGACGATCGTCACCGGCGGCTCCTCGTTGTCGATGACCTCCGGCGCGCCGCGATCGAAGATGATCACCCAGTTCTCGGCGGCATCCTCGACGTTGGTCGGCAGGCGGCCGATCGCGTCGACCAGCGCCGAGCCGAAGCCGACCTGGCCGCTGATCGGCTTGAGGCTGATACCCTCGATCGCCTGGAGGAGCGCATCCCTGCCATCGCGGTCACCGCGCAGCGGCACGCGGTTGGTATGGTCGACCCCCACCAGGGTCAGGCCGCCCTGGGTGCCGCCGCTGAAGTTCGTCTTGTTGACGAAGTTCGCCAGGCCATCCTTGAGGTTGCGCAGCAGCCCGTTGCGATCGGCGATGTTCTGCTCGCTGATCGTGGCCTCGACCAACAGGATGAAGTTGATTCGCTTCGCCTTGTTGATGCATTCGTAGTCGTAGTTGACCTTGATGTTGAAAACCCCGCCCTCTTCGACCACGCGCGGCTCGATGGTGCGCTTGGCTTCGACGCCGCAAGGGTGGATCTGCTGGTCGGCCGCGGCCGCGACGGGCGCGGGATGGAGTGGGGCGGAGCCGGCCAGACCGGCCAGCACGCACAGGGCGGCGACAGCCGGCGCCGCTAGCTTGATCAAGCTCGAGTGCATTCGCATAGGAACCTCCTCAAAGGCGGATGTGGCGCGAAGCCGGCGCATCCTGGAGCGATCGGCGACCCTGGCGGCCGGCGCATGCCCCGCCCGACCGCCGCGGCGCGGGCGGATCGGCCGAAACCGACAAAGCTGCCCGCGAGTGCCAACGGAAATTGACAGGAATAGGATACATCAAACGCCACCGCAACGCAACGTCGGTTCCGGAAAAGCGTCGAGCCCAGCACGATGAGCGCCAGGCGCCGTCCGGCACGCGCCCAACCGATCGAGACCATCCCGTGCTCGGACATCTGAACAACTCAGACGCCTGAGACGGCCCGGCCTTACGGACCCGCCCCGCAAGCTCTGGCGCGCGCGATGTCCAGGTAGATGCGCCGGAGGTTCGCGCC
Source organism: uncultured Anaerolineales bacterium (assembly GCA_964498575.1). Taxonomy (GTDB): domain Bacteria; phylum Chloroflexota; class Anaerolineae; order Epilineales; family Epilineaceae; genus CAZCJG01. The sequence goes on from CAZCJG010000009.1 coordinate 1,998, forward strand.
ATCCGGGCTGCCGAAATAGCGCGCCGGATCGCCCGCGAGCTCGGCCAGGAGATCCCCCTCCACCGCCGGCCCAAGCCCGACGGCATACAACGTGATACCACGGACCCGTGCCTCGGCCGCGGCGGCGCGGGCGCGCTCGGGATCACCCAGGCCATCGGTGAGCAGGATGACCACCGGCGCGTTGCCCGGCGCGTGGCCCGGACCGCCGAGAACCTGGACCGCGGTCGCGATTCCCAGGTCGATCCGGCTGCCGTAGCGCACCGCGCCGAAGAGGTAGGATAGCGCGATCTGCAGGCCGACGCGGTTGCCGGAGAGCGGATGTAGCAGCTCGGCGCGGCTGCTGAAGGTGACGATGGCGGCCTGATCGGCCGGCAGCTCCAGGGCATCGACGAAGGCGCTGGCGGCGTCCAGCGCGAGCTGGAGCTTGACCTCGCCCTCGGCCGCCGGCTCCAACATGCTGGACGAGGTATCCAGCGCCAGCACCACGTCGGCGCGGCGAACCGCCGGCAGGCAGTGGTGGTTCCAGGCCAGCGGCAGGTAGGCCGGGCGCAGCTCAGGCGCGGCGGTCGGCGGGGCCGTGGCCGAGGGCGTCGCGCTGGCTACCGGCGTCGAGGTGATGGTCGGCGTCAGGCTGGGGATCGGCGTCTCGCTCGGCGGCGGCACGCAGTCGATCTCGGGCAGCGGGAAGGTGTAGGTCTCCGGCGCGCCGCGGTCGAACTCCAGCTCCACGGTCGCGCCGCCCCCGGCCGGGTGGTGGCCGAGCTCGGTGCAGCGGGCGCGGTAGCCGATTCTCAGGCCCTCGGGCGGCCAGATCGCGTAGCGCCAGGCCAGTTCCGCCCCGCGCACGCGCGGCGCCGGGATGCCCGAGCCGTAGACGTAGGCCAGGTAATCGGGGAGGGTGTCGGTGACCTGGGCGCCGATCAGCTTGACCGTGCCGAGCGCGGCGATCACCTCGCGGAAGAGCGAGGGGAAGCGCGCGCCGATGGTCTCGACGAAGAACAGCGTCGGCGCCGTGGCCGCCGCCTCGAGTGTGTCGAAGTCCGCCGCGCCGTCGGCGCCGATGGTCACGACCACGATGCCGTCGGCCTTGAGCTTGTCGGCCTCGGCCAGCACGTCGTCGGGACCGTCGTCGTTGGCGCCGGCGGCCATCAGCACCACCGCCTCGATCACGCCCGGCTCGGGATCGGCGGCGCGGGCCTGGGCCAGCAGTTGGTGCCCGGCGCGCAGGCCCATCGTCACGTTGTGGCCCTGGCGCGGGAAGAAGCGCTGGCTGGCGGCGACGATCTCGGCCGGATCGTCCGTCAGCTCGGTCAGGACCTCGGCGAAGTTGTGGTAGACGACGATCCCGACCTTGGACCGCGACAGGTCCAGCGCCTCGGGCAGCACGGCGACCGCGTTCTTCAGCCCCTGCATCCGCGGCCCGCCGATGTCGACCGAGTTGTCCAGAACGAACACCACCCGCAGCGGCGCCTGCGAGCGCTGGCAGTCGGCGCGCACCGACAGCGCCAGCGCGACCTCGCCGCCCACCACCACCGTGCCCGGCGACACCGTCTTGTCAAGGACGACATCGCAGCCACCGGCGCGGGCGATCGGAGGAGGTGAGCCCGTCCCGATCGCGTTGATCAGCATGAGCAGGGCGATGGATGCGGCGAGGAGCACGCGTCGGCAGCGGGGCCCCGCGGTTGCCCGCCAGGCGCACTGCGGCGCACGTCGTCGTTCGACAGGACACTCAGCCATCACTCCGGCTCTCGAGCTAGGAGTATAGGTGGTGGGGTGGAGGAGGTCAATGTTGTTATTCGTTTTCTTGTGCCCGGGCGCGGCCCCCTCCCGCCTCAGCGCGCGCGGGATTTTCCACTCATACTCAGTTTATCGCGGGCGCGCGCTGAGGCGGGAGGGGGCCCTACCGGCACCCCACTTTGAACACCAACCCGTTGTACAGCCGGTTCCACGGCCGCCCGGCGTCCGCCAGCGTCAGCCAGGTGCGGCGGAGGTTGAAGGGGCCGGGCGGCTGGTTGGGGTACTGGAGCTGGTTGTAGCCCCTGATCGCCGCCGGATCGGCCAGCGCCGCGTCGATCACCTCCGCCGGCACCAGCGGGCGGATCAGCTCGCAGACCTTGGCGATCGGCGTCGCGGTCGCGCCGGCGGCGGGCACGGTGCTGGTCGGGTCAGGCGTACGGGCGGTGGGGGATGCGCTAGGCACGGGGGTCGGCAGGTCGGTCGAGCGCGCGGTCGGAGAAGGGGACGGCGGCACGGTCGGCCGCGGCGCGGTCGGCGTGGGCGGCGGCGCGATGGGCGTGGGCGTCACCCGCACCGGCGGAGGGGTGCTCGTCGGCGTCGCTTCCCCGGTCGGGAGCGGCGTCGGCGTGTCGAACGGCAGCGGGGTCGGGGTCGGGGTGGAGCGCAAGGGGGGGATGCTCGGGCAGTTCACCAGGCCGGGGATGCCCCCGGGCAGAAAGCCGCGGTTGTCCTCAGCGGCCAGCGCGATGCCCTCCGAGCCGCTGCCTTCCCCCGACAGCGTCCCGTCCGCGTTGGCGCGCGACCCACGCTCGACCGTCACCGCGCCCAGGCCGACCAGGTTGCGGACGAAGTCGCCGGTCGGATTGAAGACGTCGTGCTCCCAGAAGGTCGCGCTGATCACCGCGCTGCCGGTGAAGCCGGGCCCGACGAAGCCCCATGTCGCCAGGTCGATGTACTCGATCTCCCTGTCTTTGAGCTTCTGGCAAGAGAAGTCGAGCAAGCCGTTCTGGTCGAAGATGAACATCGCGAAATCGGTGAAGCCGGGGAGAGCCACGGTGTTGGCGATCGCGATCTCGGTGCTGCGCGTTCCCCCCAGACCCTTGGAGATCACCGGCAAGCCGACCAGCCCGGCGCCGGTCCTCAGCTTGCCGCCGGCATCGCGGTCGGCTCGAATGGCGGGAAGTAGGTTGTAGTGGATCATCTCGGCCGGCTCGCCCGCGGCGTCGGTACGGACCAGCTCCACCACACCCGCGATGTCCGGCGCGGACACCGCTCCTCCCGGCCGTTCCAGCGGCAGGCTCTCGATGCGCGCGCTTAGCGTCTGATTCTCGGGCAAATTGCCGCCCAGCAACGGAATTTGGAAGATCGACATGCCGCGCGGACAGATGGCCGTGGTCAATCCGGCTTTCTCGTTGCCGAAACGATCGAGGATGGTTACCTTCACCTCGGCATCCAGCTCCGCGCTCAGGTTTTGCACGAGGTACCGCGTATCCCAACCCTCGCCGGACGCCGTGTGAAAAGCCAGGGGGGCGACCAATGCCTGCCCACCCGCCATCGGCGCCGAGTAGGCCGCGCCGGCGGGACCTTCGGTCGTCTCGACCACCGCCGCCACGGGCGCCGTGCTGCGCAGCCACATGCTGCCGGAACGTTTGTCCGCCCCGCAGGCCCCGACGTCGGCCGTCTTGCTCTCGCCCGGTGCAATCGTGAGCGTCAGGCAGCGCTGCGCGGCCGGCTCGCAGGCCGCCGGGGGCAGGGGATCGACGTCCCGCGGCCTGAACCAGACCTCCACAGAGGCGCAGTCGATGCCTGCGTTCTGGACGTACACCCGGCTGGTCGCGCCGTCTCGCCCGGCCGCCGCGTAGGGGATGTTATAGGTGAAGCCTTCGACGACGGGATCGGCGATGCCCAGCGCCGATCCCGGCACGCCGCTGTAGGTCGTGCTGAAGACCTGATCCGACCTCGCCGGGACCGGACAGTCGCGGTCGACGGTCACCGCCAGCGGGCTGCCCGCGGCGAGGTATTGCGGCAGGCCGGCGAAGACGCCGCCGGTGTCGTAGGCCTGCTTGAACCGGCGGTAGTCGTCGCCGTCGCCGACCACGCCGAAGAACAGCTCCACGCACATGTAGTCGGCGATGATCTCGTCGAAGCCGAGGACCTGTGCCATGCCGACATCCGAAAGCCGCCGCCCGGTGAAGCTGAAGACCGCGGCGCTGCGCGATCCCGTCGGGATCTGGGCGCCGGTGAACATCCAGCGCTGGCCGGGAGCGATCAGGCCGCTGCACTCCACCTTGAGCGGTCCCGCGTTCTGCGGCGGGCAGAAGCCGGGCTCGCCCCAGGTGATCAGGATGGCCTTGCTCGGTTGCGCGCCGACGTTCTGCACGGCGATCGTGCTCCGGCAGTTGTCTTCCTGGCCCTGGACGTTGAGGATCGGCAAGTGGAGCTGGGTCGCGCCGGGCGCCAGCGGCGTCGCTGGCTCCATCGGAGGCACCGGCACGGTCGGCAGCGGCGTGCCGGGGGGCGGGGTGAACGGGGCTGGCGTGGCGGTCCGGGCGGGCAGGGGAGTCCGGGTCGGCGCCGGCGTGCGCGTCGGCAGCGGCTGGTCGCCCGGACAGGCCACGCCGAGGAAGGCGGGGTTGAAAGGCCGGTTCTTGTCGGGCGTGATCGGGATGCCGGTGTAGCCGGTCGCCTCGATGTCGCCGGCGGACTCGACCGGGTCGCCGTTCATCGGGCCGGAGCCGAGCGTGCGGTCCAGCACCACCGCCGCCAGGCCGACGGGATTGGCGACCCGGTTGCCGTTCGGGTCGAACACATCGTGCTGCCAGGCGGTGGCGCTCGCAACCAGGCTGCCGCGGAAGCCGGGTTGGATCGTGCCCCAACGGCGCAGGTCGATGTAAGCCACCTGCTGCTCCGCCAGCTTCCGGCATTCCACGTCCAGCACGCCGTTCTGGTCGAACAGGTATATCGCCACGTCGGTGAAGCCCGGCTTGGTCACCACATTGGCGATGGCGACCTCAGATGCCTGCGCGCCCGATCCACCGGCGCCGACCGGCTTGGAGAGCGAGGGCAGCGCGACCATGCCGGTGCCTTGGCTGACGGTCGCATCATGCGCGTCCGGCACGCCCGGAACCAGCTCGAAATACACCTGCTCGCGCAGGGACTCGCGCCGGCGGTGGACCAGCTCCGCCACCGCGGCGATGCGCGGCGTGTGCTCGCCCCCGCCCGCTTGCGCCAGGGTCTGGCTGTCGATCCGCACCGAGCCGAGCCAGTTGCCCGGCAGCCCGGCCGCGTCCAGGTCGATCGTGGTGCTGCCGCGGGCGCATATCGTTTGCTCGGCCGCCGTGATCACGTCGCCCGCCAGGTCCTGGAAGTATGCCTTGACCCGCGCCTCGCTGACCGGGTCGAGGTTCTGCACATGCAGGCGGGTATGCCAGCCGGCGTGGTCGTTCAGGGCCAGCGGCGCGATCAGGGTCGCCGCGCCCGAGGTCCGGGCGGTGTAGCTCGCCGCGGCCTCGGCGCCGAACGTGTCGACGACGACGGCCAGCGGCATCGTGCTGCGCAGCCACAGGCTGCCGGCCTGGTCCTCGGCCGAGCAGGCCGCGGCGACGTCGGCGCGGATGCTCTCGCCCGGCGCGAGCGCGACCAGGGCGCAGCGCGTCGCCGACGGGTCGCACGCCGTGCCCGGCGCGGCGCGCGGCAGCCACCACAATTCCACCGAGGCGCAGTCCTGCCCGGCGTTCTGGGCGACGACCTGGCTGCTCTGGCCGCCTTGCTGCGCGACCGCGTGCGGCAGGAAGTAGCCGAAGCCGCCGAAAACCGGGTCGAAAGCGCCCAGCGCCGAGCCGGGCACGCCGGAGTAGGCCAGGTTCAAGTTGCGGCCAGAGCCCCCGCTGCTCAGGCATTGCCGACCCACCTCGACCGCCAGCGGGCTGCCGGCCGCCAAGTGCTGGGGGATGCCGCGAAAGTCGGAGCCTTCGTCGAACGCCTTCTTGAACCGGCGGTAGTCGTCGCCGTCGCCGACCACGCCGAAGAACAGCTCCTCGCACATCAGGTCCGCCACCACGTCGTCGAAGCCGAGCACCTCGGCCAGCCCGATGTCGGACAGCATCTTCGCGGTCATGCTGAACAGGATGCCGCTCTGCGAGCCGGTCGGGAGTTGCGCCGCGCGAAAGCTCCAGGTCGTGCCGGGCAGGAGCAGGCCGCTGCACTCGACCTTGAGCGGCCCGGCGGAGTTCGGCGGGCACAGGCTGGGCTCGCCCCAGGTGATCAGAATCGCCTTGGAAGCGTCGTCCCCCGTGAGCTGGATCTCGACGACGGTGTCGCAGATCTGCTCCGCGCGGCTCGGAGCCTCGATCACCGGCAGCATCACCTGGGTCGCGCTGGGGTTCAGCGGCGGCACGGCGGGGTCCTGCGCGCGCACCGGCCGCGCCAGGCCGAGGCTCAGACCGAGGCCCATGACGGCCGACACGGTGAAGAGCGCCGCGAGGATAGCGGCGGGGCGTAGTCCACGAAGCCCAGGCAGGGCGAACAGGCGGGTGGGGGTGCGCACGGTCATCGGGAACGATCTCCTGTCGACGTGAGGCGGGGGGCTGGGGGGCTTGCCGAACCAACCACTGATCAAAACGACGAATCCAACACCGTAAACGATGCGGCAATGTTGCGGTTACGTTAAGTTGACACGCGAAGATCGGCGCGGGATAGACGCGCCGTCCCGGCTCACGCACCCCTACGGACAATACGCCTTGTACTCCACCGCGTTGGCCAAAGGATGGTAGGGCACGGCCAGGCTGCGCAGCGAGAGCCACACGCGCGGCGGGTTGAGCGGCCCGGCCGGCTTGCCGGGATCGTGCAGCTCGCCAAAGCCGCGCACCTGATCGGGGTTGGCCAGCGCCGCATCGATCACCGCCTTCGGCACGCGGCCGATGATCTGCGGGCAGACCCCGCCGGCGGTAGGCGTCGCCGGCGTGGCAGGGACCGCCGATGGGGTCGCGGTGGCCGGCAGCGTCGAGGTGGGGGACGGTTGCACCGCCGTCGCGCAGGGCTCCGGCGTGGATGGCGGAGGCGTGGACGACGTCGCGGGGAGGGTTGGCGTCGCGGGAGGCGGTTCCATCTCCATGACCTCGACTGCGCCGATGTCGCAATGTCCGCCGCTGGGCTGGGGGCGCGCGACGCCGCGCTGGTCGACGCCGCCGACCGGTGCCACCGCGCAGAACGCGTCGGCCCCGCGATCGCGGGCCGGGCTGGCGGGGCCGGGCAGGTGGGTCATCGTCGGGCCGCCGTTCGCGGCAAGCGGACCCAGGTCGAGCTGGGCGGGCGAGACGTCCTGCTGATCGCCCGCCGCGGTGAAGGCGCAGGACTTCCCGCCCTCGATGTTGTGCCCGCTGCTGCTGACCGCGCCGTTGCAGTCCGCACCCGCCGCCTGGTTCGCGATGATGGAGTTCACCAGGGTCACCCGGCCACGCGCGCTGATGCCGCCACCCTTCCCGCCCGCCGCGTTGCTGACGATCGTGCTGCTGGAGATCGTGGCCTCACCCCCGCCCCCGAGGCCACCACCGTCACCGCCGGCCGTGTTGCCGCTGATCGTGCTGTTGACGATGGTCGCGTAGCCGAAACCGTCGATGCCGCCACCCGAACCTCCCGCCGTGTTGCCGCTGATCGTGCTTTCCTCCACCAGAAGCCCATCGTATTTGTTGTCGATGCCCCCGCCGTCCATGCTGGCGGAGTTGCCGGTGATCCTGCTGCGCTGGATGACCATGTTGGCTTCAGCAACCACGCCGCCGCCGGTGCCGCTCGCGGCCCTGTTGCCGACAATCGTGCTGTCGATGATGTGCAGGTGATCCTGGGCTTCGATGCCCCCGCCGCCGTCGTCGCGACTGTAGTTGTTGCTGACGGTGCTGCCGGTGATCACCAGGCTGTGACGGGCCTCGATGCCGCCGGCCGAGTCGCCAGAGCTGTTGCCGCTGATCGTGCTGCCCGTGATCACGGCATTGTCGCCGGCGGAGATGCCGCCACCGTTGAGAAACGTGAAGTTGTCGCGGATGACGCTGTTGGCGATGATCGCGCCGTGCCCGGCATAGACGCCGCCGCCGTCGCCGCCGAAAGCGACATAGGGTTGGAAATCCACCGCCGAGTTCCCGTGAATCGTGACGAACTCCAGCCGCAAGCGGCCGCGAACAGCCACGAGGATCGCGCCCCCATCGCCCTGAGTCAGGCCACCCGTGACGGTCGCGTCCCGCAGGGTCAAGGTGCCTGGGTCGACATGGAACAGGCGGAAGGCCGCGGCGTTGGTCGGATCGCGGCGAACGGTCGCGCCGTGGCCTTCGATCACCAGCTCGCTGGTCACGATTGGCAAGCCGCTGCTGCCGGTCTGGTCGGTGTGATCCGCGTCCGGCACGGTCAGCACCGCGCATGCGGGCAGGTGGATCGTGTCGGCGGCGCTCCCCGCCGCGCAGTCCACGTGCGTCGCGGCGTCGTTGTTGGCGTTGACGATCGCCTCGCGCAGCGAGCACAAACCGTCCCGGGCGATCGACACCCCGTCGAAAGCGCCGGCGGGCGCGGCGACCATCAGCGCGGCGTCCATCCCGGCGCCCGCGTCGCCGGAGCTCAGCGCCAGCCCCAGGACCAGGGCCGGCAGCGCCGCCGCCCAACGCCGTCCCCAGCCCCGGCGCGCCCGGCGCGGCACACGGCGCAGGCGTTCCGCCCAAGCGGCAAGGCGGAGGCGTGCTTGCGCCAGACGCGCCATGGACAGGCTGGCGAGCCATGGATACGTCCGTGCGGCGCGAATCAACGTGTCGCCCGGCGGCTGATGGTCGCGGTGCACCGTTTCCCTCGTCATTTCGCATCCCCATGCTCTCGCATCGTAGGCGGTTGGTTTCGCAGGGTGCGAGTATATCATGTACCGCTGGTCCACGCCAGCCGGACTTTCCGCGGGCTGCCGCTACCCCGTGCGCGATACGAAGGCGTGGCCGGTCAGCCAGTAGCGCCACGGCATCGAGCGCCAAGGCTCCGGCGTGGCGCCGAGGCCGATGCGCGGTCCGCTGCGGACGAGGGACGGGTCGATCGGGGGCGCGTCCTCCAACCAGATCGGGCCGGCGGGATCGCAGAGGTCCACGCCATCCTGGCGGCCGTCGATGGCCAGGGCCGCGGCCAGCCTGGCCGGGCCGCTGGTCCACTGCCCGCGCGGCAGCGGCCGGCCGGAGCGGCTGTGGCGGCGCGCGGCGACGAGGTCCTCGCCCTCGGTCGGCTCCAGGGCGCGGATCAGGACCGCGTTGGGCCGGCCCGCCTCGCCGGTGACGATGTTGAAGAGCCAGTGCATGCCGTAGGTGAAGTAGACGTAGGCGTGGCCCGGTGGGCCGAACATCACCGCCGTGCGGGCGGTGGGCCGGCCGGCGTTGCGCGCGCCGTGGCAGGCCAGGTCCGGCGCATCCCCGTCGCAGTAGGCCTCGGTCTCGACGATGATCCCACCGACCCGTCGCCCACCGTCCAGCCTGACCAGATGCTTGCCGAGCAGGTCCACCGCCACCACGCGCGCCGATCGCGCGAAGAAGGCGCGGGGGAGGCGGGGAGCACGCTCCTCCAGCTCACCCTCCTGCCCGATGCCGGGAGGTGAGAGTCGCGAACCGTTTCAGGATTTCGTACGGCGGAGGGTTGGGGGTGCTCAGCGTTGGTTCCTCGATCGCGGCGGACTTCGGTCCCCGATGATAGGCCGCGCCCACCCCCGGCGCCAACCGGCCGGATCCGACGTTGCCGGCGCACCCGATCCCTAACCTCCATTGAGGCTTTCGCCCTGACCTCAACTACCGGATGGACAGCGACTGTGGCATGATTGCGCCCTTCAACCGATCCATCCTGGGCGGGCCCTGGCAAGGGGCGTCGCCCGCGACAGCGAACCGCGTCGAAGGAGCCAGCCTCGGCATGAACCCGACCGCGATCAACCGCCTGGTGGTCCGCCAGGCCCTCGATCAGATGCGCCACGCCAAGCCGCTCGACGCCCTCAGCCTGGTCGACATGCAGGCCCTCCATCAGCGCGTGCGGCGCGAGGACCGACCCGACACGCCGGCCGACCGCGCCCGGGCGCTGGCCGAGCTGCTGCGGCAGATCATCATCGAACGGCTCGCCGCCGAGCGCCATGCTTCCTCCTCGGCCGTGCTCGACGAGCCCGAGCGCTGGGCGGATCTCGAAACCCTGATCTGGGCCGACTTCGGCGCGGGCAGTCGCTGGCGCGAAGCCTGGAGCTGCCTCTTCTACCGTTATGTATCGCGCCATGAGCTGCGGATCCAGCAGCTTTCCGACCTTACTCAGCCGCCGACGGCGAAGGACCCCGCCAAGGAGATCAACCGGCGCCTCAACCGCGGGCTGGAGCGGCTGACCCTGAGCCTCCAGACGATCGAGACCGCCGCGCTTGCGGCCTCGCTCGACGAAGTGGAGGCGGCGCCGACGCCACCACCGGACGCGCGCCCGGTCCATCTTCCACCGCGACCTCGGACCGCCTTTATCGGCGCCCAGCGCGCCTTGACGGACATCGCCGCGCGGCTGCGTGGGCCGGGGCTGCTGACCCTCGTCGGCGTCGGCGGCGTGGGCAAGACCCGCGTCGCCCGCCAGGTGATCGACCAGGTGCTCGACCGCTTCCCCGACGGCTTGTGGTTCGTCGAGCTGGCGCCCCTGGCGGATCCAGGCCTGGTGCCGCTGGCCGTCGCGCGTGTCGTCGGCGTCAGCGATCAGGGCAATGCCGGGCCGATCGAGAGCCTGATCGAGGTACTGGCCGGCAAGCCGCGCGCGCTCCTGGTGCTGGACAACTGCGAGCACGTGCTGGGCGCCTGCGCCGAGTTGGCCGATGCCCTGCTGGCGGCCTGCCCGAGCCTCACCCTCCTGGCCACCAGCCGCGAGCGCCTCAACATCGACGCCGAACGCTTGTGGCCCGTGCCCGCGCTGACGCTGCCCACGGCGGCCGACGTCGCGGCGCCCGAGCGCCTGGCGGCGGAATCCGACGCCGTGCAGCTCTTCCTGGTCCGCGCCCAGGCGGCCAAGCCGGAGTTCCGGCTGACCTTGGACAACGCCGGGGCCGTCGCCGACCTGTGCCAGCGTCTGGCCGGCCTGCCGCTCGCCATCGAGCTGGCGGCCGCGCACGCGCGATCCCTGCCGGCGCATGTGATGCTGCGCGAGCTCGACGACCCGCTGCGCCTCTTGTCCGGCCGCCAGCGCGACGCCCCATCGCGCCAGCAGACCATGGAAGCGGCCATCGCGTGGAGCTACAATCTGTTGACGGAGACCGAGAAGGTGCTGTTCGCGCGCCTGGCGGTGTTCCGCGGCGGCTGGACGGTGGAAGCGGCCGAGGCGGTTGGCACCGGCGGACTGGTGGCGGCCGAGCAGATCTGGGATCTCTTGTTCAGCCTGGCCGACAAGAGCCTGGTGGTGGTGGAACCCGAAGCCGACGACATCCGCTGCCACTACCTCGAAGTCATCCGCCACTTCGCCCAGGCGCGGCTGGACGTCGGCCCCGACGCCAAGGCGGCCCGTCGGCGGCACGCGGAGGTCTTCCTGGCGCTGGCCGAGCGAGCGGAGCCCGAGCTCAAGGGGGCCGACCAGGTCGCCTGGCTCGACCGCCTGGAGGCCGAGCACGACAACCTGCGCGCGGCGCTGGCCTGGGCCAAGGACCGGCGCGAGACCGAGCTGGGCCAGCGCCTGTGCGGGGCCCTGTGGTACTTCTGGTATCTCCGCGGCCACCTGACCGAGGGTCGCGGCCACTGCGAAGTTTTCCTGCGCCGGGGCGGTGACGCGATTCCGCCGGCAGTGCGGGCGAAGGTGCTGCATGCGGCGGGGACCTTGGCGAGCTATCAGGGGGAACACGATACGGCTGCAACACACCTGAAGCTCGCGCTCGAAATCCGGACGCGGCTCGACGATAGGCCGGGAATGGCGGACACCCTCAGCAACTTGGCGGCCGACGCCTGGCTGGCCGAGGACCTCACAACAGCGCTGGCCTATTACCAGCAGAGCCTGAGGGTAGCAATGGCGCTCGAAGACTCATGGAAGATCGCCAACACGCTGACGAACATGGCCCGAACCGCCTTCATGCTGGGGGACCTGCGGTCGGCGAGGGCGTACCAGGCGGAGGCACTGGCCCTAGCCCAAGCCCTGAACGATAGGGCGATGCACGCCGATGCGCTATACGTGTTGGGGACCCTGAACCACTGGCAAGGCGAACTTGCCTCCGGCTCCGATCAGTTGCGTGAAGCCTTGAAGCTCCAGCGCGGTTTGAAAGACAGACGCATCGTGATCGATACCCTGATCAACTTGGCATACGTGCGCGTCGACGCGCGGCGCTTCGCCTCCGCACGTCTGATTCTGGACATCGCCTTGGCACGATCCGAAGCCCTGGCGGATGCATGGTGCCTGTGCGAGACGCGGATCTGCCGGGGGTGGCTCAATTTCGAGTCCGACAGGCTCTCCGAAGCGCAGGACGAGTTCCAGATGGCGCTGCCTGGTGACCGGCGGCGGCGCATGGGCGCGGCCGATGCGCTGCAAGGGCTGGCCTCTGTCGCCCTGCGCGCAGCAGACTCGGCGTCGGCACGCCGCCTGCTCAAGGAGAGCCTGTCGTGTCGTCTCAAGAGCGCATTCTCTCCACGCGACATCCCGTTCACCGCGACGCTTGCCGATCTGGCCGCGCTGGAAGAGAACACAGAAGCTATCTTATACTTGGCGGCCGCCATCGAGGCAAGCTGCCTGCAAAGCGGCTTCCAGCTCTCGCCGGTTCGATCAAGCCGACTGTGCGACCACGTCGCGGTCGCCAAGTCCCGAGTCTCTGGACAGCGCTTCGAAGTAGCTTGGGCAAACGGGTCCGTCATGACGCTGCGCGAGGCGGCTGAATACGCGCTCAGCCCTGATGAACAGGCAATGCGATCCGGCACGCACTAAAAGATTACCGCACCCTGACGTGGAGCGACGCCATCTCCCCTCATTAGGCCGGTGTGTGGGACTGCCGGCAATTCACCTACCCGAGATCCAGTTCTGACGGGCCTTGCGTCTAGATCGACGGCCACAGCTTTTTCAAACTTGGCATGCAGCCGATCATTCCGGGCGATCCGGATACTGTTCCCAAAGCGGGATCGGACAGAATCGCCCGCAGTACCTTGGATGGCAACGGTGAGCCGCCATGCGCCGCCTTCGCTCGTGCCTGTGCGAGCGTCGCCACGCCGGCGATGATCGCGGCCGCGCCGGACGTGCCGCCGAAATTGATGGTGTAGGCCTGCTTGCTGGTCGAGCCTTTTCCGCCGGCAGTGTCGATGTCCTCACCCCATGCATAGCAGTCGATCCCACTGCCGTAGTTGGACCCTCCCCAATGAACATGTGGCGTGTTGGTTGGTTGGCGGAGATTGTTAAGCGTAGAGGTTCCAGCCGCCACAAGGATCGCGCCAGAGTCCTGCCGACGGTGACCAGTGCCCGGGTTCCGCTCCAAGAAGCGCTGACCATCGCGGAGCAGTGTGTCCAGATCAGTGTTGCCGTTGCCCGCCGCCTCCACGACGATTCGACCGGCGGAAGTCGCAGTGTCGATCGCGAGAAAGACGACGGGCTCTACTTCCACCGGCAAGTTCTCGATCTGCCAAAAATAGGCCTGGGCTTCGATCAAGATGACATCGCCGGGAGTGGAAATTTTCTGTGCCCGTGCGATCGCATCCGCGGTGTTGTAGGTATCCCCGTTCGGTCCCGGACGCCATTGAGACACCAGCTTCAAGCTCGCGCCAGGGGCGATCCCGATGCCGCCTTTGCCGGGCACGGCGGTGCTTTGTTGGGCGGCGCAAATTCCCACCACGGCCGTGCCGTGCCCTCGATGATCCTTGTAGTTGCCTCCATCGACCACCAACCCTGAGGGCAAATCCTCATGCCCGGTGTTCCAGCCCTGCTCGACGTCAACCAGTGTTATACCTGAGCCATCGATCTGCTGATCCCAAGCATGTTGGACGTGAATGCCGATGTCCCCTGGGTCCAGATGCAGCTGATTCAGGCGCCGGGGCTCGTTGGAGGCGTTGACATTCGGGGGCGCAGTAGGGCCGCTCTCTACGTATGCAAACTCCACGCCGCTTTCCCAACGCGACAATGCATCGGCCAATTCCTCGGGCACCGCTTCGAGCGGGCACTCGACGACGAAGCAGCGCTGCAAGCCCGCCGGTTGGTAGTCCGGATCATTCGCTTTCGCCTCATCGATGAGCGCTTGCAGCTCAGCCTCAGACAGCGAGGTGAATAAGCGCAGCAGGGTTATGCCCGAGAATTCGGTGGCGATCAGATTCCACTGTGTGCGAAGCGGTGGCGGAATGAACTCTTCGGCGTGGTCTACGTAGCGTATGGGGAACCGCAGCTTGAGAGCAATTCGGGTCGGGGCTTCCGGATCCATGGATCACTGTACTCCTATTGTATGTTTCGATCTTCGATGAGTTCAACCGCCGACCCGCAAGTTAGTATTGCATTGTGCAAGCATGAGGTCTACGGAGAGGGTGCAGCGACGCAAAACTCTTCGACCTCGTGAGGCGTGCCGCTCGGTTCGAACGGGCCTTTCTGCGGCGGATTCGTACCTCCAGTGCGCACGACCGAGACATAGAACTCTTCACCATTCGGTTGTCCGTCAACGCTTGCGAACTGATATGAGCCGTCGGCCTGCATGGTGTCCTCATCAACCCACGTATCCTTGGTCATGCCGCTGGAGGCGAAGTTCGGCTCGAAAACCCCGTCACCATCATCCTGCCACAGCTTTACCTGCGGCGGTGTCGCGTCACTAGGCGGAGTCATGCAGCCGGTCTGCTCCATGACAGAGCCCACGATCTGCGGCCTGGGCGCGCCGATCGGGAAGGGCGGTCGAGGATTCGAAGGCTGTGTATCCTGCCCACCACCAGCGGCGGGCGGGACGCAACAGACGCCGCTGCTGGGCGGCCGGGTCAGTAGCAAAATCACAACGAAGATCAGCGCGATCTGCGCCACCGCGAGCCCGATCAACAGGCCGTGCGAAAACCCGTCCCGCTGCGGGCTGGATGACTTGCCGCTGTCCAACGGTTGATCCGCCATGATGTACTCTCCCCCCTTGAAGTGTCCTGGCCAAGCATTCGCGTAAACCGCGCCTGATGTGGACTCCTCATGTTAACATGGTCCACGAGTTGCCGCGGCCTTGCCGGCCTTTCACGACCTGCCCCATCATAACCGAAAGCGGTGGTCTACGCAAGCACTTTCGGACAAAAATCGGACACGTTTTCCGGCGGCGCCCTCACTCCCCCGCCGCCCGCCCCTGCCACGCCACCGGCAGCCATGCCACCACCGGCACCGTGTTGGCGCCGCCGGGCGTGCCCTCGGGATGCAGGGCGGACCAGTTGTCGGGATCGTTGCCGAAGCGGTCCGCGGCGATGCGTTCCAGCGCCGGGCCGGAGCCGGCCGCCGCGGCGTGCCAGGGCGACGCGTCGTCGTAGCGCACGCGGTCGACCTCGATCGCCCGCAGCTCACCGTCGATCTCGACGGGCTGGGAGAGCGCCAGGACCTCGCCGGTATTGTCGAGCTGGCCGGCGTAGGGACCGTAGATCGGTACGGCCGGTGGGATGCGCTGCTTGATCCGGAACAACTCGGGATCGATCGGCACGACCAGCGCGTAGCCCTCGGGGGGAATAGCGGCGCCCGCCGGGAAGCTGAAGTCGATCCCCGCGGTGAAACGCCAGGCGCCGGCGGGACGGTCCGGCGGGCCGTCTTCAAACAGCGGGATGCGCTCCGCGGTGCGATTGTGCAGCTCGATATATTCGTCGCCGCCAACCGGCGGGTCGTACATGAGCTCCGAGATCACCACCGGGCCGATGCGCGGGCCGGCGTTGGGCGCGCCCTGGCCGGCCCGGAAGTCCTGCACGCTGGGCGGATTGGCCACGCCGAAGGTCGGCTCCGCCTGCAAGGCGAAATCCGGCCCGGCGCGCGTGGTCACCCGCCCGAAGGACACGCCGGAGGGCGAAGCGCCGAAGCTGATGCCCTGGATCGAACCCGTCAACCGGCTGGCGCGATCGGCCGAGCTGAGGTAGACCGACTCGCCCGCCGCGCTCAGGGCGAAGCCGCTCCCGAGCGAGCCCGGACCGGAGTCCGCCGGCGCCCCCAGCGGCAGGCCGATGCGCAGCGCCTGCTCGTAGAACACGGCGAAGCCGCCCGGCCCGACCACCGTGCCGTCGGGGATGCGGAACTTTCGCAAGTCGTCCCGGTCGTCGCTGAGGAACCAGCCGCCGATGTCGACCGGATCCGCGCCTGGGTTGGCCAGCTCGATCGCATCCTCGTAGGGCGGATCGCTGGACGCCAGCACCTCGCTCGGCACGACGCGACCGTAGGGTGGGGGCGGATCGGCGCGGCCGGGCGACCCGCCTTGCTCGGCGCTGGCGCGCCAGCGCTCGGGATCGCCGGGAGCTGCGGCGGGGTCGAGCGGCACCAGCGCGTAGCCGTAGCCGTCGGGACCCAGCGGCCAGTAGCCCTCGTCGTCGTAGCTCACCGCCGCCATGACCTGCCCGGTCGGGTCGTGGAGCGCCAGGGTCTCGCCCTCGTTGGCCAGGCGGCCCTGGTAGACGCCGTCGACCCGCACGCCGAGGTGCTGGCTGCGGAACACCGCCGCGTCCTTGACCAGCACCGCGTAGGCACCCGGCGCCAGGCGCGCCGCGGGCGGGAAGGTGAAGCTGATGCCGTCGGTGGTCATCCCCGACAGGTCCGCCGGCGCGTCGCCGAGGTTGACCAGCTCGACGAACTCGGCGTCGGGATCGGGCGGGTGGTACATGACCTCGCTCCAGGCCAGGCGCGGGCTGCCGAAGGTCACCTCGGAAAGCGCGCTCCAGACCAGGGCGCCGTTGTCGACCACGGCCGAGCGTGCCTTGACCTGCCGCGCGCCCGGCAGGGTGATGGCCCCCCGGTAAACCCGCGCCACCGGCGCCACCCGGCCGCTCCACGGCCGGCCGGGCGTGCCGCTGCCCGCCTCGCGCGGATCGCTGCCGTCGAGGGTGTAGTAGATCGTGCCGTCGGAACGCGCGCCGGGGCAGCCTTCGCTGCCGCCGGCCAGCCCCAGCTTCATCCCCGGCTCGACCGCGCCGCCCGGCGGGTCGATCCGCGGCGCGGCGACGGGCGGGTAGAGCGCCAGCGGGCAGAGCTGGTCCATGACCACCCGCGTCCGGCCCGGGAACCATGTGTCCAGCAGCCGATCCCGTTCCGGCCGCCACTGCTCGTCCCGCGTCTGCGGATGGCCCGGTCCATTGGCCGCCCAGTAGCGCGACCAGGCCCGCCCGCCGTCGCTCTGGGCGTAGGGGCCGACCGCGGCGTCGCCCCAGCGGGCGGACTCGGCGACGATCGCGCGGTCGACCTCCGCCGCCAGCGCGGCGTAGCGCGCGCGGGAGCGCTGCGCGGTCAGCGCGCCGCCGCCGGTGAAGTGCCGGCGCACGCGATCGGCGAACAGCATCCGGTACTCGACGTTCTGCAAGAGCTTGCGGTGCAGCTCGTCCACGCCGAAGGTGGCCGCCAGGTTGTCGGCGCGCTGGGCGTTGTACAGGCCGTGGTCGGGCGGCAGCAGGTCGTGGGTCACCTCGAAGTCCCACACCAGGAACTGGAAGCCGCCGCCGGTGACGCGGTTGCGCAGGGCGCGCCAGTTGTTCAGCGGCCAGTCCTGGTTGGCGCCGTAGATCTCCGTCAGCAGGAAGTCGATGTGCTGGGGGATGTTGAGCATGACCGACGCCTTCGCGTACTGGATGGGCTCGTCGAAGCGATCCATCGCGATGAGCTGCTGGTAGGCGATGCGATCGCCGTCGATCACGCCGCTCTCGCCGCGGGCGGTCGACTCGACCACGTCGTAGTCCTCCTCCTCACCCCCCAGGTGATCGGCGGCGAAGGCGCCCGCCGGCTCCTCGGTCAGGTTGTACAGGCCCCAGTACAGCCCGTTGAGGTAGAGATGCACGAAAATGCCGCGCGCGCTGGTCCAACCCATCTCGCGCTGGGTGCGGCGCCCCCATTCGTCGCGGATGTATTGGCCCCGCTCCGGCAGGTAGGGAAAGGAGTCGTTGAAGCCGGCGCGCAGGCGCAGCGCGTCGAAGGACATCACCCCGCCGCCCGGGAAGAGCGGATAGTCCAGCCTTGTCGCGCCGTAACGCGAGCGGAAGCGTAGGCTCAGCGACTTCTTCAAGGTATGGCCGTGCTTGCGGCTGGCCACGCCGGCGATCCGGACGCCGCAGTCCGCCTGAAACCCCGGCGCGCCGTCCGCCTGGATCAGCTCGACCGAAGCCGGGCGCTCCCAGTCCGCGCCGCGCCCGTCCGGATGGCTGTACAGGCCCGCCGCGGCGCCGAACATGTCGTCGGGCGCGGTGACGACCGACACGCTGGGGATCGCCATCAGGTCGCCCTTCAGGCGGTCCCGGTAGCGCGGATCGCCGACCACGTCCGGGTCCATCCCGTAGTCCGCCGCCACCGGCCCGCGCGCGGGATCCTCGGGCGGGACGCCCCAGGTCGGCGGGAAGCCGGCCGGCAGGTCCGGCTGGCGCAGCACGTCGGCCGGGAAGATGAAGGTCTGCGTCGCGACCGCCGAGGGCAACAGGCCCGGCCGATACGCCGCCGCGCGCACCAAAGTCGTGGTCGAGATCGGGATCGGCGCGGTGTAGACCTCGCCGATGCCGGGCAGCGGCGGGCGCCCGTCCAGGGTGTACCGAATTACCGCCCCGGCGCTTTCCGAGGTGAGCACCAGCCGGAACGGTCGATCGTAGAAGCCGTGCCCGGCGCCGAACCGCGGCGGCGCCAGCGTGCGCGGCGCCGGCGCGGCGATCGGCAGGTAGACCACGGCGCCGGCGGGGCCGGCCGCGCGTGCAGGCGAAGTCCCGGCGATAGGTGCCGGAACAGCGGGCAGGGACAGACTGATGAGTAAGGCGCCGAGCACCATCAGGCACAAGGTCCTGCCCGAGAAATGCCAATCCGGAGTCCGCCGCCCCGCGCTCCGCCCGATCACCAATCCACCCCGCCGACGACCCCGAACGGCATGAAGATCCGCGCCGGCACGGTGTTGGCGCCCCCGGGCGTGCCGCCCGGCGCCAGCGCCAGCCAGTTGACGGGATCGTCGCCGAAGTCGTCGGCCCGGCGGCGCTCGAGCGAAGGACCCTGGCCATCCGCGAGCTCGGACCACGGGGGCTGGCTGCCGTAGTGCAGCCGGTCGACCTCGATCCACGTCGCGTTGCCCGCGGGCGAGGTGCCGGGCCGCGTCAGCACCAGCGTGTCCTCGGGCTCGCCCAGGTGCCCGATGAAGGGGCCGAGGATCAGCGCCCCCCGCGGCACCGGCGCATTGGCCGGGTTGGCCAGGAACCAGCGCGGCTCGACGCTGACCACGAGGATCCGCCCGCGCCGGGGGATCGCGGTACCCAGGGGGAAGGGATAGGCCACGCCGGACGACAGGCGCCAGGTGCGCATCGGCGCCTGCACGTCGTAGAGCGGCACGTCGACGTCGCTGAGGTTTTCGAGCTCGAAGAACTCGTCGCCGCCGGGGCGCGGGTGGTACATCACCTCGGAGATCACCACCGGGCCGACCAGCGGTCCGGCGTTCGGCGCGCCGGTGCCCGTGCGGAACTCGTCGACCGTGTCCGGCGCGTCGCGGCCGAAGGTGTGCACCGCCTGCGCCACGAACACCGTCTCGATGCTGGTCCGATGGCGCCCGAACGACATGCCCGCGTCCGCCGGCCCATAGCTCACCCCGCGCATCAGGCCGGTCAGCTCGCCGCGCGGGTCCGCCGAGCTGAGGTAGACCCGGCCCCCCTCCGGGTTCAGCGCGAAGCCGGCGCCGATCGCGCCGGCGGCCTCGTCCGGCCCGACGGTCGGGCGTGGCATGCGGCCGCCGCCGCTTTGCAGGTCCAGCGCGTAAAAGGCCGCGAAGCCGCCGGGCGGCAGGGTCGTCCCCGCGGGGATCCGAAACTTGCGCGGCTCCTTCTGATCGTCGCTGAGGAACCAGCCGCCGACCTGGGCCGGCTCGGAGCCGGGGTTGACCAGCTCGACCGCGCCTTCCAGCGGCAGCGCGGCGTTGGCCAGCACCTCGTTGATCCGCAGCTCCGCGTAGGGCGGCGGCGGATCGGCCTCGCCTGGCGAACCGCCGGGACGGCTGCTGGCGCGCCAGGCCTCCGGGTCGGCGGGGTTGGCGCCGGGATCCGGGAGCACCAGGGACCAGCCCAGGCCGTCCGGCGACAGCGGCCAGAAGCCGTCGTCGTGATACGTGGCCTGCGCCAGCACTTGACCCGCGGCATCGCGCAGCGTGATCGTCTCGCCGCTGTTGGACAGGTTGCCGTCGAAGGTGGCGGCGAGCGGCACGCCGGGATGATCGCGCCAGAAGGCGTGAGCATCGCCGGCCAGCACCAGCCTGCCGCCCGCATCGATCACCGTCCCCGCCGGAAGCGTCGCCCGAACACCGTCCAGCGTCGCGCCCGACAGGTCCACCGGCCGGCTTTCGAGGTTCCACAGCTCGACGAACTCGGCCGCGCCGTCCGGCGGATGGTACATCAGCTCGCCCAGCGCCAGGCGCGGCGTGCCGACCGAGATCGATGCCATGGCGCTCCAGATCCACCCCTCGCCCCGCGGCACCGCCAGGCGCGCCTGGACCTGGCGATAGCCGGTGATGCTCTGCGGACCCTGGTAGACCCGCGCGCCCGGCGAAGGCTGCCCCGACCAGGGCAGGGCGGGATCGCCCGAGCCGGGGCGGCGGGGATCACGGCCGTCGGTGGTGAAGTAGAGCCGGCCCTCGCCCTCCGCGCCTGTGCACTGCAAGCCGGCGCCGTCCGGCGCCATCGTCACCAGGGTGGACTTGCCACGGCTGGCGCGCGCGATCAGCCGCGGGGCCAGCACCGGCGGGTACAGCCCGGCGTCGCACAGTTGCTGCAGCACGATGCCGGTACGCACCGGGAAGAACTCGGAGAGCAGCCGGTCGCGCTCGTGGACCCAGTGCGGGTCGCGCAGTTGCGGCGCGCCGCGGCCGGCGATCGTCCAGTACAGATGCCAGAAGTCGAACTGCTCGACCACCGCGCGGTCGCCCGGGGTCACGTCGCCCCAGCGCGCCGACTCGCCGACGATCGCCCGATCGATCTCGGCGGCGAGATCGGAGTAGCGGGCGCCCGCGCGCTCCGGGCTCAGGGCGCCGCCCTGGGACAGGTGGCGCTGCGCGCGGTCGGCGAAGGCCAGGCGGTAGTCGGGGTTGCCCTTCAGCCAACCGTGCAGACCCATCACCCCGTCGGTCTCGGCGATGTTGCCGCAAGCAGGCTTCGTCGTCGATCCGCACTCGGCACTGAGCTCGCGGAGCTGGGTCATCCGCTCGATGTCCCAGGCCATGAGCTGGAACCGCTCGCCCGGCCCGCGCCGGCGGATCGCGCGCCAGTTCTTGTTCACCCAGTCGTCGTTGGCGCCGTAGATCTCGATCAGGGTGTGGTCGATAAACCGCGGGAGGTCCAGGACCGCCGCCATCTGGTCGTACAGCGCGGGCTCCGCCGCCGGGCCGGCCTTGGGGATCGCGAGCAGCGCGTCGAATGCCGCCGCGTCGCCGTCCTCCACCGCGTAGCTCGGCACCGGCCGGGTTCCGCCCTGGCCATCCGACTCCTGCTTTTCCTCGCCCTTGATCACGTCGTAATCGTCCTCATCCCCGCCGAGATGGGCGGCGGCGAAGGCGGCGGTGACCTCCTCGGTCAGGTTGTACAGGCCCCAGTACAGGCCGTTGATGTAGAGGTGGACGAAGCGGCCGTGCGTCGACAGCCAGCCCATGTCGCGTTCGGTGTCGCGCCCCCACTGGTCGTGCAGGTATTGCGCCTTGAGCGGCCAGTAGTGGAAGGAATCCGCCTGCCCGGCGCGCAGCCGCAAGGTGTCGAAGTGGTCGACGCTGGTGTCGGCGAACAGCGGGTACTCCAGGTGGGCCGCCCCGTAGCGCTTGCGGAAGCGCAGGCTGAACGAGTGCTTGGCGGTGACATCCGGCTTGCGGCTCCACTGGCCGGCGATGCGCACGCCGCCGTCGATCTGGAAGCCCGGGCGGCCGTCGGGATACAACAGCTCGACCGATGCCGGCCGCTCCCACTCCGATCCCTCTTCCATCGGGTAGGCATAGATGCCCTCGCCCTCGCCGAAGATGCCCGGCGCGGCGAACATGTCGTCGGGCGTGGTCAAGAGCGACAGGCTCGGCACCGCCTTGAGGTCGCCCGGCAAGCTGTCGCGGTAGAGCGGATGCTCGGTGACCTCGGGATCCATGCCGTAGTCCACCCCCACCAGCGTGCCGGCCAGGCGACCCTCGGGGTAGCGCCCCCAGGCCGCCGGATAGCGCGCCGGGTCGGGCTGGTCCGGCTGGCGCAGGACGGCCTGGACGAAGATGAAGGTATGTGTCTCGATCGCCGAGGGCGTGTAGCCCGGCCGGGTCGCGACGGCCCGCAGGGTCGTGGTCGTCGCCACGGGGATCGGGCCGCCGTAGGCCTCGCCATGCGTTTCGGAAGGCGGGGTGCCGTCGGTGGTGTAGCGGATCACCACCCCCGGCGTGTCGCTGGCCAGCGCGAGCTGGAACGGCGCGTCGTAGAAGCCGCGCGGGTGGTCCAGCCGCAGCGGCGCGACCGCCGGCTGGGGCGGGGCGACGATCGGCAGGTAGACGATATGGCGCGCGGGTGGCGCGTCCTGGGCCCGAGCGGTCCGGCGCGCACCACCAGGCCCGCCGCTGCCCAGGCCGACAACCCCCAGGGTCGCCGCCAGTGCCAGAGCGAGCCGCCAGCGGGCCCAGCGCATCGTTCCGGGCAGTCTCCACGGTCCTCCCGAGCGAACCCCCTCCGTTGCCTGACGCGCCAACGTCCGCTTCCCGTCCCTGTTGTAACGATCCATGCACCGCTTCCCATCTGCCCTGATCGCGCCCGTTCCGGTCGCACCCGATCACCGCCGACTGCCCGCCCCCCGGCACAGGCCGCTAGGGGTGAGATGCAAATTAAGGCGGGGGCATTACAGCGCGGGCCGTAGTCTACCCTGTTCCCACGCCGCGGCGTTACAATTGTCAGAGGCCGCCGCCCGGCCGCCCGATCCATCTCAAGGAGACATTCATGCTACGCACCCTCAAACGCACGCTTCCGCTCCTGATCGCCGTCCTCCTCTTCGGCCTGGCCTGGCCGGCCTGGGCGCAGCGCGGCACTCAGCCCTCGCCCCAACCCGGCAATACCGCCGCGGGCGAGCTGTGCATCCCGGTGGGCCTGGCGCTGGCCGTCATCGGTGACACCGGCCTCGCCGCCGAAGCCATGGGCCAGGCCGCGGCCAGCACAACCATCGGCTCGCGCGCGCCCTCGCGCGCGGTGGTCACTTACGCCCCCGCCACGGTCGGCGCCTGCGCCGAGCTCCAGGCCTTCTGGGGCGACAGCGTCGGCGGCAAGGCGGCCGCCAGCCTCAAGCTCTACGACGACCAGGGCGTCGAGCTGGCCAGCGACGACGCCGGCGCCGGGCGCAACACCGGCCCGGCGCGCCACAGCGAGCCGCTCAAGACGCTGGTCAAGCTGACCGAGGCGAAGAAGTACGCGTTCGTCGCCGTGCTGGAAGTCAAGGCCAGCGGCGGCGCAGCCAGCATCGGCACAAGCCCGGCCGAGGCCTCGGACAGCCTCAAGGTGCCCTTCACCGTCGAGCTGCGCGAGCGCCCGGCGGCCCAACCGCAGGTCGGCCATATCGCCGGCACCGTCACGAACGCCGACGGCGCCCCGATCGAGGGGGCGCGGATCAACGTGATCCTCGGCGCCAACGCCATCACGCCGCCCAACCCGCGCCGGCCCCTCGGCGAGCTGCCCGTGCTGCCCGGCACCGTGCTGGGAGCGGCCGGCGGCGACCAGCAGGCGGAAGGCGGTCCGCAGCCCGCTGGCGACCAGGATCCTTCCCGGCCCGGCGCATCGACGCGCGGCGCGGTGTCCGGTGCGGACGGCACGTATCAGCTCGCCGCCGCGCCCGGCAAGTACCTGGTGACGGCGTCCGCCGACGGCTACACGATGCAGTGGTACAGCGGCGCGGCCGACGCGGCCGGGGCGACCCCGGTCGAGGTCAAGGCCGGCGAGACGACGGCGAACATCGACTTCAGCCTCCAGCCCCGGCCGATGGCGACGATCAGCGGCACGGTCAAGGACGCCAACGGCGCCGCCGTCGCCGGCGCGCTGGTGATGGCGGTGAAGCGCCAGATCACGAACCCGGCGACGCCGCCCAACACCCGCGTGACGGCCTCGACCCGCGCCGACGCCGACGGCAAGTACACGCTCAAGCTCGATCCGGCGACCTACGCCATCGGCGCATCGCAGCCGGCGCTGGTCAGCAGCCGGCAAGGCAAGACGATCTGGTGGGACGGCAAGGCCGACATCGCCGACGCCGACCTGCTCGATCTGGCGGCCGGCACCGCGCGGGACGGCATCGACCTCAACCTACCCTAACCCGACCCGACACATGAGCTCCACGCACAAGGACACGGCAGGCGTGGACAAGGACCAGGTACGCATCGCCAGGCTGCTCGGCAAGCTCGACGCAGCCTGGCGGGCGTTCCAGGCCTCCTATGCCGGCCTGACCGACGACCAGCTCCTGGCGCCCGGCGTCTGCGGGGCATGGTCGGTCCGGGACCTGATCGCCCACGTCGCCTGGTGGGACGAGGAGGCGCTCACTCACCTGCCCGTCATCCTCGCCGGCGGCCGCTCGCCGCGCTACGCCGACGCCTATGGCGGCATCGACGCCTTCAACGCCCTGATGACCCAGCGCAAGCGCTCCCTGTCGCTGACCGAGGTCCTGGCCGAGCACGTGACAACCCACCAGCGCCTGCTCGACTACCTCCACAGCCTCCCAACCGCGGAGATCCTCGCCAACGAGCGTTTCAAGCGCCGCCTGCGCCTGGACACCTACGGGCACTATCCGATCCACACGGAGGACGTCCTGCGGTGGCGGCGTCTGAATCACGGATGAGCACGAAGGTCATCCGCGACTCAGATACCCACTGTGACTGCTCAGCCGCCCACTACTGAAACGTATCGCACGCTTCCATCTGCCCGTCGTCGATCCCGCGGCGGAACCAGGTCATGCGCTCCTCGCTGGAGCCGTGGGTGAAGGCTTCGCGCTGGACGCGGCGGCCGGCCATCTTCATCAGGCGGTCGTCGCCGACGGCGGCGGCGGCGTTGAGGCCCTCCTCGATGTCGGCTTGATCGAGCTCGACGTGGGAGTGGTTGCCCCAGACGCCGGCGTAGCAGTCGGCCTGGAGCTCGAGGCGGACGGATAGGTCGTTGGCGTCGGCCTGGCCGGCGCGGCGCTGGAGCTGGCTGACCTGGCCGCTGGTGCCGAGCAGGTTCTGCACGTGGGGGCCGATCTCGTGGGCGATGACGTAGGCGACGGCGAAGTCGCCCTGCGCCCCGAGCCGTTGCAGCTCGCGCAGGAAGCCGAGGTCGAGGTAGGCCTGGCTGTCGCCCGGGCAGTAGAAGGGGCCGGTGGCGGCCTGCATCACGCCGCAGGCGGACTCGACGACGTCGGTGAAGAGCACGAGCTTGGGCACCTCGTAACGCATGTTGCGCTGCTCGAACTCCGCGGTCCACACGTCCTCGGTGTCGGCCAGGACGACCGATACGAAGTCGGCGGCCTCGTCGTACTCGGTCGGACCGGCCGGCGCGGCCTCGTCGGCCGGCAGCTCCGAACCGGCTGGTGGCAGACCCGCGCCACCCTGCTCGAGGATCGAGATGAGATCGCCCGGGTTTTGCCCCAGGAGCAGGCTGATGACCAGGACCGCCAGCAGCCCGAGACCCCCGACGCCCGCCACGGCGCCTCCGCGGCCGCCCGGCACCCCGGCCATCCCGCTGCCGCGCCGGTCCTCGACGTTCTCGCTGCGCCGACCTTGTCGCCATCGCATCGCTCTTCCCTCCTGAATCCACTTGGGTTGATCTGAACCTCGCCGGAGTATCTCGCCTAGTATATCGCCGGCCGTTGAGCGGCGCAACATGCGAAGGGCTGCGGCAGCGCGGGCGTCTCGCCCCGCGGTTGAGATGTGATATGATGTCGCCTCATCTCATCGATTGGAGTCACGATTCATGAGCACGAACCAAGACCTTCCCGATTACCATCTGGATATTAGTCCTGACGACGCGCAAGCGCGCTTCGAAGCGCTGCAAGCAAAACTCGTCCCGCTGTGGCGGTCGATCCAGGCGCTGAGCCAGGACGAGCAGACGATCGTCGTGGTGCCATCGCTCTCGGTCGACGTCGCGCTGCGGCCGTCCGAGGTGATGGCCTACGAGGAGCGCTATCTGTTCCTGCTCTTGCTGCTCCGCCAGCCGCGCGCCCGGTTGATCTACGTCACCTCGGCGGTCATCCAGCCCAACGTGATCGACTACTACCTCGGCCTGCTGCCGGGGGTCATCGCCAGCCACGCCCGGCGGCGGCTCTTCCTGGTCACGCCTATGGACGCCTCGTCGCGGCCGCTGAGCCAGAAGCTGCTGGAACGTCCGCGCCTGATCAAGCGGCTGCGCGACCTGATCCCCAATCCCGAGCGCGCCCACCTGGTGCCCTTCAACACCACGATCCTCGAACGCGACCTGGCGCTGGGGCTGGGCATCCCCATGTACGGCGCGGACCCCAAGCACGCGGAGTTCGGCACCAAGAGCGGCTGCCGCCGCATCTTCGCCGAGGTCGGCGTGCCGCACCCGATCGGCGCGGAGGACCTGTGGAGCGAAGGGGCGCTGGTCGACGCGATGGCCGGCTTGCGGGCCCAGAAGCCTGCCATCCGGCAGGTGATCGTCAAGCTCAACGAGGGCGTCTCGGGCGAGGGCAACGCCGTGGTGGACCTGGGGGACCTGCCGCCGCCCGGCAGCCCGGACGAGCAGGCGGCGCTGACCGAGCGCGCGCGCGCCATGCAGTTCGAGACCGCCATCGCCTACGCGGACTACGTCGCGAAGCTCGAGGCACGGGGGGGGATCGTCGAGGAGCGCATCGGCGGCACCGAGATCCGCAGCCCCAGCGCCCAGCTTCGGGTGACGCCCCTGGGCCAGGTGGAGCTGCTCTCGACGCACGATCAACTGCTGGGCGGACCTTCCGGGCAGAGCTATCTCGGCTGCCGTTTCCCGGCCGATCCGGCGTACGCGGCGGACATCATGCGCTCGGCGGCGCGGGTGGGCGAGCGCCTGGCGGCGGAAGGCGTGCTCGGCCGCTTCGCCATCGACTTCATCGCCGTCCGGCGCGACGACGGCGGTTGGGACAGCTTCGCCATCGAGATCAACCTGCGCAAGGGCGGCACCACCCATCCCTTCCTGACATTACAGTTCCTGACCGACGGGCGCTACGATCCCGCCGCCGGCGTCTTCAGCACCCCGCGCGGCGAGGCCAAGTGCTTCGTCGCCAGCGATCACGTCGAATCGCCCCTGTACCGCACCTTCACGCCGGACGACCTGTTCGACATCGCCGTCCGCCACGGCATCCACTTCGACCAGGCGTGCCAGACCGGCGTGGTCTTCCACATGCTCCCGGCGCTGGGCGACTGCGGCCGCTGCGGGCTGACGGCGGTCGACAACAGCCCCGAGGCGGCCGACACGCTGTACAAGAAGGCGCTGAAGGTGCTGGACGACGAAGCGCGGGCAGCGCTGGGGATGGCCA
>CAZCJG010000010.1:0-29107 GCA_964498575.1 uncultured Anaerolineales bacterium
GCGGGTGGAAGACCGGCCCGAGCTCGAACAGCGCCACACGGTCGCGGAAGCGCAGGTTGTTCGCCGTCGCCTCGAGCAAGCCGGTGAGGATCGACCGCCGGAGCGAGGCGCGCTCGGGGCTGATCGGGTTGAGGAGCGTGACGTAGGCGGCGGGATTCCCGAGATCCGGGGCCGCGCCGTCGCTTCCGTCGGTCGGGACTCCCAGCTCGGCGTCGGGATGGGCGACCTGGCCCGGTATCAGCCGCGCCTCCAATGCGGGCGCGATCAGCCGGTAGTTCAGCACCTCTTGCAGACCCGCCGCCACCAGGGCGTCGCGCGCGGTTTCCTCGACCATCACGCTCGGGTTGTCGCGCTGCGGCGGCAGGGGGTCGGCCATCAGGGTCGCCGGCAAGCGGTCGTAGCCGTGGATGCGGCCGACCTCCTCGACCAGGTCGACCGGGATCGCCACATCCAGCCGGTGCGGCGGCACCAGCGCTTCCACCGCTGTGACCTCGCCCGTCGCGCCGTCGACGTGGCGGGTGACCTCGAACTCCAGGCGTTCCAGGATGTCGATGGCCTCGCCGGGTGGGATGGGGACGCCGAGGTGGCGCTTGACCTCCGCCAGAGGCAGAGTGACCAGCACCGGCGCGGGCGGGCGCGGGTAGGCGTCGACCGAGCCGCGCGCGACCCGGCCCGCGGCGAGGCGGCGCATCAGCTCGGCGGCGCGCACCGAGCCGGCTTCCGCCAGCGCGGGGTGCACGCCGCGGCCGAAGCGCGCGGCGCTTTCGCTGGTCAGCTTCTGGACCTTGCTGGTGCGGCGGATGCTGATGAAGTCGAAGGCCGCCGCTTCCAGCAGGATGTGGCGTGTCGAGCCGTCGATCTCGGTCTCGGCGCCGCCCATCACGCCCGCGATGGCGACCGGGCCGGCGCTGTCGGTGATCAACAGCGTGTCGCCGTCCAGCGCCCGGTCGGCGTCGTCCAGCGTCGTCATCCGCTCGCCGGATTGGGCGCGGCGCACGGTGATCCGCGGCTTCGCGCCGCCCGCGCGGGCGACCAGCTTGTCGTAGTCGAAGGCGTGCAGCGGCTGGCCCAGTTCCAGCATCACGTAGTTGGTGATATCGACGATGTTGTTGATCGGCCGCATCCCGGCCAGCGTCAGCCGCCGCGCCATCCACTCCGGCGAGGGCCCGATGGCGACGTCGCGGATCAGCCGCGCGATGTAGCGCGGGCAGAGGTCCGGCGCGTCGATCACGATGTCGACAGCGTCCACGGCGTCTTCCGCGTCGCCGCCTACGGCATCGTCGCCGGCCGCCTGGATCTGCGGGACCGGCGTCTTGAACGGCCGGCCGAGGATCGCCGCCGCCTCGCGCGCCACGCCGACGACGTTCATCGCGCGCGCCAGGTTCGGGGTGATGTCGATGTCCAGCACCGCGTCGCCGAGCACGTCGGCCAGCGGCGCGCCGATCGGCGCGTCGCCCTCCAGGATCAGGATGCCCTCGTGATCCTCCGACAGCCCGATCTCCTTGGCCGAGCAGACCATCGCGTCGCTCATCACGCCGCGCACCGGCCGCCCGCGCAGCACCATCTTCGTCCAGCCCTCGGCGTGCCCGTCGTAGAGCTCCGCCCCCTCGCGGGCGAAGACGACCTTGAGCGGATGGTCCAGCGGCCCCGTCTCGCGCAGATGCAGCAGGTTCGGCGCGCCGGTGACCACGCGGTGCGGCGCGTCGGCGCCGTAATCCACATCCGCCAGCACCAGCCGGTCCGCGTTGGGGTGCGGGTAGACCCCGACCACCGCGCCGACCACGATCCGCTCGCGATCCCACCAGTCGCCGATCCGCTGGATGCCCTCGACCTCCAGCCCGGCCTGCGTCAACCGCCAGGCCAGGTCGTCGATGTCGATGCCATCGAGATCCACGTATTCCTTCAGCCAGCTCAATACGATCTTCATGTCATCACCTTACCGCAACTGCTCCAAGAACCGCAGGTCGTTGCCCCAGAAGTAGCGCACGTCGTGGATGCCGTAGCGCAACATGGCCACGCGCTCGACCCCGCCACCGAAGGCGAAGCCCGAGAACTCGTCGGGATCGTAGCCGCCGTTGGCCAGCACGACCGGGTGGACCATCCCACAGCCCATCATCTCCAGCCAGCCGCTGTACTTGCAGACCGGGCAGCCGCGGCCGTCGCACAACATGCAGCTCACGTCGACCTCCGCCGAAGGCTCGGTGAACGGGAAGTAGTGCGCGCGGAAGCGCACGGCGCGGTCCGGCCCGTAGAGGCGCCGCACGAGGTTCTCGCAGGTGCCCTTGAGATCTGCCATCGTGATCCCGCGCCCCACGGCCAGGCCCTCGACCTGGGTGAACTGGATCTCGCTGCGCGCGGTGACCTGCTCGTTGCGATAGGTCGTGCCGGGCACGATGATCCGCAGCGGCTCGGGCGCGAGTTCCCGCATCGCGTGGATCTGACCCGGCGACGTGTGGGTGCGCAGCAGGATCTCCTCGCTGATGTAGAAGGTATCCTGCAGGTCGCGCGACGGGTGGTGCGGCGGCGTGTTGAGCAGCGTGAAGTTGAAGGCATCGGTCTCGACCTCGCGGCTCTGGTAGATCTGGAACCCCATGTCGGTCATGATTTGGCACATCCGCCGCATCGCTCGCGTCACCGGGTGCAGCCCGCCCTGTGGCGGGTGCGTGCCCGGCAGGGTGACGTCGATGCGGTCGCCGGCCAGCTCATCCGCCAGCGCCCGCGCCTCTACCGCCGCGCGAGCCGCCTCGAAGGCCGCCTCAATCCCGCGCCGCGCGGTGTTGACCGCGGCGCCGAAGGCCGGGCGATCCTCCGGCGCCACGTCTTTGATGCCGCCCAGCAGCGTCATCACCGGGCTGTGCTTGCCCAGCTCGGCGACGCGCCAGGCTTCCAGCGCGGCCGGATCGCCCGCGCCGGCCAGCGACGCGAGCGCGGCGCCCGTGATGCGGTGGACTTCGTCGATGGTCATGCTTTGCCTCCAGGAAAACAAAAACGCCCGCCCCAGCCAAGGGACGGACGTGCGGTCCGCGGTACCACCCTTGTTGATCGCGCGCACCCGCCATGTGGCGTGCGACGCGACCCACTCGTTTGCGCCAGCGGTGCCGGTGCGGTCGCGCGCGGACCCTCGCGGATCCTCCTCGCACGCACCCGGCGCGATTGGCCGCCCTGTGATCACGGTGGGCCTCCGGGGCGAACTACTCGGCGGCGCGGCGTGTCCCGCGCGGCCTTTCCCCCGCCCGGCTCGGGAGTGAACTTCGGCCGGTTGCGTCAGGAGGGGACTTCCAGTCGCGATCCCCTCTCCCTGGCAGCGCCCGCCGGCTTACTCTCTCCGTCATCGCCGTTGGTCAGACTGTAGCGGCCGGCTCCGGGCCGGCGTTTGCGGGCGATTCTAGCGGGTGGTGGGGTGGGAGTCCAAATTTCCGTGCCTTGCTTCTCGGGCTGGGACCGGAGTCCGCCTGGCCTTGCGCGGCATCGGCCCTGCCTCGCGGTCATCCCGACGGGGGACCGAAGGGGGCGATGCGCGGATCAGAGTAGGGCCCCTGCACGCTGGTGTCCCCCTGCGCTCGGAACTTACCGGCAGCGGCTTCCTCGACGCGCAGGGCGTAGAGATGGGCCTCCGGATCGATGAGCACAACGCCGAAGGTTGCGTCGAGGTCGCCCTTCCGCCTCGCGACCAATCGGGTGGTTCGGGATCGTCGCAAGCGAACGATGCGGGCCGCTCCTCTCCCCGATCTCCAGGAAGTGGAGCGACCCGCGCAAGATGTCCGCGTCGCGTTCGGAAGTCCACCGGCAGGCCGCCGCCGGCTCACCCGATGGACGACGTGCACTTCTGGTTGTTGGTCTCGTCGGACTCGCCGACCTCGGCCGCGCTGTCGGCGGTGGCGCAGATGGTGCAGTCCGGGTCGTAGCAGTTGCCGCCGGGTGGGGTGACGATCGAGAAAGTCTGGCTCGCGCCCGCGCCCAGGCCAGGCGAGTTCGCGATCACCACGACCGCTCCCGCCGGGTCCAGCACCACCCGCAGCTTGAAGGGCCCGGCCGCGGCGCCGCCGATGTTGGCCACCGTGACATCGACCTTGGTCACGCAGGAGCCGCCGCCGGTGGGGCAAGACACGTCGGGCGCGCCGATCGCCGACACGACGAGGTCGGGCCGGCCCGTCGGCGCCGGGCGGGAGAGCCGCGGCTCGACCGGCTCGATGTCGATGCCGCCGTTGCCGACGATGTTGCCGTCCTTGTCCAGCGAGCCCGTGCTGTACACGCCGGTCACCTCCAGCGGCGCCGGGCTGCGGATGACCACGAAGCCGTCGATGTAAGGCCCGGGCAGCCCGCCCGGGAAGACGCGCTTCCGGACGTCGTCGCAGTCCGCCGCCAGCGCCGCGCCCGCCGGCAGCACGTCCGTGGCGATCTCCTCGACCGGGCCGGGCTTCTGGGATCCCGGCGGGATGGCCAGCGCCAGGGTCTTGGTGAAGCGGACGCGCGTGTCGCCGCCGTTGCCGATGTTGATCGTCGTCGCGTAGGCGCCGACCGCCAGCCTGAAGTCGCTCGGGTCCTTCTGGATGCCGCAGACCAGCTTGGCCCAGTAGGTGTAGACCACCCGGCCGGCTGCCGGATCGACGATGATCTGATCCGTGCCCGCCGGCTCGCCTTGGACGACGGTCGCGCCGGCTTGCGGCGCCGTGTCGCCGCCGGTTTCGGCCAGCGTCCGAGTCGCCGAAACCAGCGCCGCCAGGGAAAAGACCGCCAGGCCGGCGGCCAGGATCGTGCCCACGCGGGCAAGCGGGGCCTGGATGTGCTTCTGAGTCGTGTTCAAGTCGATACCTCCGTTACATTTATTGAGTGAGATGGCGACGGTTGTCGCCTTGCCCTCAAGTAAACGGAGGCGAGGAGTGGGATTCCGGCACGGTAGCAGGTGGCGGGCGTGGGTTGACCCTCACCCCGCCTTCCCCACCGCCGCGTCCACCCGCCCCGCGCCGATCAGCGCCTCGATGGCGCGGACCAGGCCGACGCAGTAGCGCGTGGTGTCGTTGGGGAAGTCCAGCTCCACCAGCCCGGCGCCGTTCGGCACGCGCAGGGTGAACCGATCCTGACCCTGGTAGCTGGTCAGCGTCTGGAAGACTTGCCCGAGCAGCCGGATGTCGGCATCGGGATCGTCGTCCGAGCGCGGGATGCGGATCGAAAGGCGGTAGACCGGGGTGTTGGGGCTGGTGGCGGCGGTGGGCGCGGCACCATTGGTCGGCGGGTCAGTCGGAGCTTGGGCTGCCGGGACAACGGATACGCTGTCCGGCTGGGCCGGTGAACCGTTCACGCTGGGTGCCGGCACGGCGACTTCGGGTTCGCCGGCAGGTTGCTCATCCTCACCTGCCGCTTGCTCATGCTCGACCCTCGCCGGAACGCCGTCCGCTGCCGGCGCCTCGACTGCGCCGCCCGTATCACCCGCCTCGCGCGGACCCCAGGCGTCCGCGATGTCCACCGGCAGGCCGCCGACCCAGTCCGGCACCACGTCCGCGCCGCCCTCCGCCGGCGCGCCGCTCGGCCAGTCGACCGGGGGGGCGGGGTCCGCGATGGCGCCGCCGACCCAGTCGGGGATGCTGCTGGGCGCGGCCGGGGGCGCGATCGCCTCGCGAATCGTACGGTCGGCGGCGGTCTCGGGGACGAACTGGCGCGCCGCGTCGGCGATCACCTGCAAGCGCTCGCCGCGCGCCTCGACCTTGCCGGCGATCAGCACCAGGTTGTCGGTCTTCCACAAGGCGCGCGTCTCGGCGAACAGCCTCGGGAAGACGATGACTTCGATCGAGCCCTGCAGGTCCTCCACCCGGATGAAGCCCATCTGATCGCCCTTCTTGGTCGTCGTCTGGCGCAGGCCGGTGACCATCCCGGCCAGGGTCACCGGCTGGCCGTTCATGTCGCCGGTGATCGCGCCGATCATCACCGTCGCCGCGTCGGCCATCGCGTCGGCCACGCGCTGCAAGGGGTGGTCGGAGAGGTAGAAGCCGATCAGCTCCTTCTCCCATTCCAGCTCCTGCTTGGGATCGCCCTCCGCCTCGGGCAGCGGGTAGAGCAGCGACCGCTCCGCCGCCGGCATCGCCTCGCCGAACAGGCTCATCTGGCCGACCGAGGCGGCTTGATGGTGCGAGCCGCTGTAGGCCAGCATCCGGTCCAGCGAAGCCAGCAGCCGGGCGCGCGGGCCGAACCCGTCCAGCGCGCCGGCCTTGACCAGCGCCTCCAGCGCCCGCTTGCCGATCGCCCGCAGGTCCACCCGGTGGCAGAGCTCGTCCAGATCCTTGAACGGCCCGCCGTCTTCGCGGGCGTCCAGGATCGCTTGCACCGGGCCCAGGCCGACGTTCTTGATCGCCGCCATGCCGAAGCGGATGCCGCGCTTGCGCTGGACCTTACCTCCCCCCGCGCACGCCGCGGGCGCGGGGTCGACCGGCTCGATCGTGAAGTCCAGCCCGCTGGCGTTGACGCTGGGCGACAGGAGCGCGATCCCCATGCGCCGGCAGTCGGTCATCACGAAGCCGATCTTGTCGGTGTTGTCGCGCTCGGTCGAGAGCAGGGCCGCCATGTACTCGACCGGGTAGTGCGCCTTGAGGTAGGCGGTCTGGCAGACGATCACCGCGTAGTCCGCCGCATGCGCCTTGTTGAAACCGTAGCGCGCGAAGGTCTCGATGTCGTCGAAGATGCCCTCCGCCGCGTCCTTGGGGATGCCGTTCGCCGCCGCGCCGTCGACGAAGGTCCGCCGGTGCTTGAGCAATTCGTCCTTCAGCTTCTTGCCCACCGCCTTGCGGATCGTGTCGGCCTCGCCCGCGTTGTAGCCGGCCAGGTCGCGGGCGATCTGAATGATTTGCTCCTGGAAGACGATGATGGCGTAGGTTTCTTCCAATATGGGAACAAGTCTGGGATGTCGATACGAGATCTTCTCCGCCCCGTGCATCCGCGCGACGTAGGTCGGGATGTAGTCCATCGGCCCCGGCCGGTAGAGCGCGATCGCGGCGACGATGTGCTCGAAGCGCCGGGGCCGCATCTCGCGCAGCATCTTGCGCATGCCCGCGCCCTCGACCTGGAAGACGCCGGTGACGTTGCCGCTGCCCAGCAGCTCGAAGCACGCCGGGTCGTCCAGCGGGATGTTGTCCAGCGTGAACTTCCTGCCGTGGTAGCGCTCGATCAGCTCCGCTGCGCGGCGCAGCACCGTCAGCGTCGACAGGCCGAGGAAGTCGACCTTGAGCAGGCCGAGCTTCTCGACGTCGTTCATGTTGAACTGCGTCACCGGCAACAGCTCGCCCGCGTGCGCGTCCTCGCCGGCGTGGGTCGGGCGGTTGAGCGGCAGGTACTCGACCAGCGGCAGGTCCGAGATCACCACGCCCGCGGCATGGGTCGAGGCATGGCGCGCCACGCCTTCCAGGCTGCGCGCGGTGTCGACCAGGTAGCGCACGCTCTCGTCGTCCGCGTAGAGCTGGGCCAGCTCGGGCACGTAAAACTCGTTGACCTTGTCGGGCGTGGAAGGCGTCAGGGTGTCGTCGATGCCGCAGGGCTTGCCGGGGATGGCCGGGATCTGGCGCGCGACGCGGTCGACCTCGGACAGCTCCATCGCCAGGGCGCGGCCGGCGTCGCGGATCGCGGCGCGCGCGCCCATCGTCCCGAAGGTGATGATCTGCGCCACGCGGTCGTGGCCGTACTTCTGGAAGGTGTAGCGGATGAGCTGGTCGCGCTGGTCGTCCGGGAAGTCCAGGTCGATGTCCGGCATCGAGATGCGCGAGGGGTTGAGGAAGCGCTCGAAGATCAGCCCATGCGCCAGCGGGTCGATGTTGGTGACGCGCAGCGCGTAGGCGACGATCGACCCCGCCCCCGAGCCGCGCACGTTCCACCAGATGCCCTCGTCCCGCGCGTAGCGGCACAGGTCCCACACGATCAGGAAGTAGCCGGCGAAGCCCATCTGCCCGATGATGCCGAGCTCGTAGTCCAGCCGGGCCTGGATCTCCGGCGTCACCGCCGGGTAGCGCTCGGCCAGGCCCCGCAGGCACAGCCGGCGCAGGTAGCTCGCCGCGGTCTCGCCGCCGGGCACGTCGAAGCGCGGCAGCTTGTACTGGTTGAAGGTAAGCTTGAGCTCGCACATCTCGGCGATGCGCACGGTGTTGTCGATCGCCTCGGGCAGCTCGGCGAAGAGCCGGCGCATCTCCTCCTCCGTCCGGAGGTAGAACGTGTCGCCGATGCGCATGCGCTTGGGGTCGTTCATCGTGGTGCCGGTCTGGATGCACAACAGCACCTCGTGGGCGCGCGGGTCGGTCTCGGTGCAGTAGTGCACGTCGTTGGTCGCCACCAGCGGCAGCTCCATCGACCGCGCCAGGCCGACCAGCTCGCGGTTGAGCATCGGGATGAAGTCGATGTCGTGCACTTGCAGCTCGACGAAGAAGCGCCGGCCGAAGACCTCCTTGTACCAGCCCAGCGCCTCGCGCGCGGCGGCCAGGTCGCCGGCCAGGATCTTGTCCGGCGCGTCGGCGGCCGGGCAGCCGGAGAAGACGACCAGGCCCGCGCTGTGCGCCGCCAGGCTCTCGCGATCCACCCGCGGCCGGTAGTAGAAGCCCTCGAGCTGGGCCAGGCTGACCAGCTTCAGCAGGTTCTTGTAGCCGGTCTCGTCCTGCGCCAGGACGGTCAGGTGGTAGGGCTTGCGGTCGCGCTGGGGGTCGCGGTCGAAACGGCCGCGCCGCGCGACGTAGAGCTCGCAGCCCAGGATCGGCTTGATCCCGGCATAGGTGGCCGCCTGGTAGAACTGCACCGCGCCGTACATCACGCCGTGGTCGGTCAGCGCCAGCGCGTCGAAGCCGCGCTCCTTGGCCGTGCGCACCAGGTCCGGCACGCGCGCCAGCCCGTCGAGCAGGCTGTACTCGCTGTGGACGTGAAGATGCGTGAAACCGGCCATCGCGGGCGAGTCCTCCAGGGCTGTGATCGGGCGGCGGCGTCGGGAGCGGGCGGCGACGTCGGCCTGGATTATAACATGGAACGTCCGTTCGGCAGGGCGTCGAAGGCGGTATTTCGGGCGGCGGCGGGGAACTTTAAGGATTGGGGCGGAAGGGGGTCCGCCAGGTGTGCCCAGCCCCCTTTCGCCTCGACGCGCGGGGCCACGCGCGCCTGCTCTGATGAGCGCGGGCCCGCTGAGGCGGGAGGGGGGCTTACTCCCGCGGCCGCCGCGCCAGCGTCACCGGGACCGTGATCGTCTGCCCGTCGCGCAGCACGGTCAGCTCGACGGTTTGGGCGGGGGTGGTCCGGATCGCGATGTAGGTCAGCAGGTCGTCGAAGGAGCCGATCGGCGTGCCGTCGATGGCCAGCACCACGTCGCCGCCGAGCGGGACGAAGTCCTCGCCCGCGTCGGCCTCGCCGCGGCCCGCGTTGCTGGCCCCGTGCAGCAGGTCGACCGAGGGGCCGTCCGGGCGCACGGTGTAGATGTAGGCGCCGCGCGCGTCCGGCAGCTTGTTGGCCTCGGCGACGGCGACGGTGAACGCTTCCTGCGGCCAGCCGCCGACGCCGAGGTAGGGCCAGGCGTACTCGCCCTCCTGGATGAGCACCGGCGCGACGCGCGCGACGATCGAGGCCGGGATGGCGAAGCCCACGCCCGAGTTGCCGGGCGGGCCGCCGCCCGGGTCGACGTTGGTGGTGTTGATCTGCGCGTTGATGCCGATCACCTGCCCGCTGAGGTCCAGCAGCGGCCCGCCGGAGTTGCCGGGGTTGATCGCGGCGTCGGTCTGGATGGTCTGCGGGATGCCGAAACCGGCTTCCAGGCCGGTCGGGATCGTCCGCCCCAGCGCGCTGATGATGCCGTAGGACATCGAGTTCGCCCGCCCGAAGGGGTTGCCGATGGCGACCACCGGCTGGCCGACCCGCAGGCTGCCGAAGTCCCCGACCAGCGGCAGCACGCGCGCGCTGGCGGGCAGGTCGTCGACCCGGACGACCGCCAGGTCGCTGTAGGCATCGCCGCCGACGACCGTGCCTGTGCGGTGCTGGCCGTCGTGGAAGATCACCTCGACCGTCTCGGATTCGCCGGCGACGTGGTTGTTGGTGACGATGTGCCGATCGTCGTAGACGAAGCCCGAGCCGCCGCCGGCCTGGCGGAAGGTCTGGCCGCCGAGCTCGATCTCCTGAACCACGCCCAGGCTGACCACGCCGGGGTTGACCTGCTCGTACAACCGGGTCAGGTCCGCTCCGCCCGGCCCGCCCACGCCGGCAAGCGGCAAGGTCTCGAGCGCCGTCGTAGGCCCGGCCGGGGGCAAGCCGGCCGGGACCGGGGTCGTCGGCTGGGCGATCGCCTCGGTGATCGGCTCGACCGCGGACTCGACGCTGTCGACCAGGCTCGAGCTCGGCAGGTACAGGGCCAGCCCGGCCCCGGCCGCCACGATGCACATCAACGCCACCAAGCCGAGCATGCCGAAGCCGACGAGCAGCCGGCGTTCGTTCTGGGTCATAGTTCAACCTCCGATGATGGTCCCGCCATGCCCGCGCCCCCGCGGGAAATGCAACAGCCGCGGCCGGCCGGCGACCCTTACGGGCCGCGGCCACCGCGGTGTTGGCATGGGTTGTGCGAAAACGGTGTTCAGGGACGAGCGTTCAACGATCCAGGTTCAACCGACGTGCCGTTCAAAGGTCGCTTTCATCATATCATCATCGACGCGCCCAAGGGTAGTCGGCCCGCGTGAACACGGCTTGAAGGTGGCGTTAAGATTGCATGAGGCTTTGTTGGCCCGCCGGGGAGCCTGGCCGTCGTCCCATTGGACGCGCGCCCCCGACACGCCGACAATTGCCGTCCACGCACGATCGTCCGAGACGGCCCCAAGATTTCCCGCTTCAACACGTTATAGCTATGCTCCGCCCCGCCATCGTCATCCCCATGAAAGGTAGCCTGCCATGCACGTGCCATCTCGAACGTTCCCGGTTGCCCGAATCCTCCTGGTGCCCCTGATCATGCTCAGCGCGACCGCCGCCTGCGACCGCCGCACGCCGACCCCCGCGCCGGGGACCGAGGCCACCGCCACGATCTCCGGCGAATCCGGCGCGGGGGGGAGTGGCAAGGGCCTGGCCGCGCCCGCGCCGACGCCCGGGGTGTCCTTCCGCCTGAGCGACGCCGATCCCGCCGGTCCGGGGGCCGGGGAATCCGTGCCGCTGGCCAGCGCCGAGCCGCTGTCCGCCGACGAGGTCGCGCGGCTGCTCCAGCGCCTGCCGCCCTTGCCCGAAGCGGCCAGCGAGCAAGTCGACTTCGC
Organism: uncultured Anaerolineales bacterium; assembly: GCA_964498575.1. GTDB lineage: Bacteria > Chloroflexota > Anaerolineae > Epilineales > Epilineaceae > CAZCJG01. Next base: position 11,238 of record CAZCJG010000010.1, read on the forward strand.
CCTGCGGCCGGGGCCCCAGCCGCCGAAGCTGACCGGCGATGCGGTGAAGCAGCCCTTCCCGCCGGAGACGGGCGGGGGACCGGCGCCGGAGGTCGCGGCGGGACCGCTGGAAGTCTCGCGCTACCAGCCCGAGGGCGATGTCGAGATGGCGCCGCGGCTGTCGGTGACCTTCTCCAAGCCGATGGTCCCGCTCACCTCCCACGCCGCGCTCGCCGCCGCCGAGGTCCCGGTGACATTGGCGCCCCAGCCGCCCGGCGAGTGGCGCTGGGCCGGCAGCCAGACCCTGGTGTTCGAGCCGGAAGGCGGGCGCTTCCCGATGGCGACCGAGTACACCGTGACGGTGCCGGCGGGGATCAAGTCCGAACGCGGCGACACGCTGGCGCAGGCGGCGACCTGGACCTTCCGGACACCGCCGCCACGCGTGCTCGACTTCCATCCCAATAGCGGCCCGACCGACCGCCAACCGCTGCTCTTTCTCGGCTTCGACCAGCGGGTGGATGGCGAGGCGCTGCTGCCGCACATCACCTTGAAGGCGGACGGTGATCCCGCGGCGCTGCGCCTGGCCACCGCGGCCGAGGTGGAGGCGGACGAGACGGTCAAGCAGATGTCCGAGGATGCCGAGGCAGGCCGCTGGGTGGCGCTGCGGCCGGTCGATGGGTTGCCGCTGGCGTCCAAGGTGGCGGTCGACGTCGGCCCCGGTTTGCCGTCCGCCGAAGGACCGCGGACAACCGAGAGCGCGCAGGCCTTCGAGTTCGAGGTATACGGACCGCTGCGCGTCACCGAGCTGCAATGCGGCGGCCAGGCGGATTTCCCCTTCGACCTCCTGCAGCGGAAAGACCGGGCCACCGACTGCGAACCGCTGGCCCCGTGGATCATCAACTTCAGCAACGACTTGGACGAGGCGGCCTTCGACCCGGCGACGGTGACGATCGAACCGGCCGTCCCGGGCGCCCGCATCGAGGCCAGCGATAACGAGATCTTCATCACCGGCGCCTTCAAGGGCCGGACGCGCTACCAGGTCCACCTGCCGGCCGGCCTGGAGGACGAGTTCGGGCAGACGCTGGGCGAGGATGTCACGGTGATCTTCGAGACCGGCGACATGCGGTCGGCGCTGTACGTGCCGGGCAACGATACGGTGGTGCTGGACCCGGCCGGCAAGCCGGCGCTCGACGTCTTCTCGATCAACAACGACGCGCTGAAGGTCCAGCTCTACCAGGTCGCACCGGCCGACTGGCCGGCTTACATGGACGCGCGTTGGCGACAGAACGAGGAGAACCCGCCGGGCCCACCCGGCAAGCAGGTCTGGTCGGGCAGCGTCCAGCCCGAGGCGAAGCGCGACGAGATCGTCAGCGTGCCGATCGACCTCTCGCCGACGTTGACCGACGGCCTGGGCCAGGTGCTGGTCGTGGTCGAGCCGGCCACGTGGTCCTGGGACGACGAGAACTACAACAACCGCCCGCAGTGGCGCTGGGTGCAGGCGACCAAGCTCGGGCTGTCGGCGTTCAACGACAGCGAAGGGACGCTGGTTTGGGTCAACCAGCTCGCGGACGGGCAGCCGGTCTCGGGTGCGGCGGTGAGCAACTCGAACGGAATGTCGGCGACCACGAACGCGGATGGGCTGGCCACCCTGTCATCGGCGGGGAATGCGCCGTTCGAGTCCGAACGCGGCGCGGGGGCGATGGCTACCCATCTCGTGGCGCAAAAGGGCGCGGACGTCGCGCTCCTGCCGGGCGGGTTCGCCGACTGGGCTTCCCGGTCACCGGGCGAGCAGCTTTCGTGGTACTTCTTCACCGATCGTGGGCTGTACAAGCCGGGCGAGGAGGTTCACATCAAAGGCTTGGTCCGCGACTTCGACCCCGGCAAGGGCGGCGACGTGGCGGCGCTGGCGGGCGGTCCGACCGAGGTTGGCTATGTCTTGACCGCCTCCAACGGGCAGGAGATCGCCAGGGGGACCCTGCCCGTCGGCACCTTCGGCGGCTTCGACGGCGTTCTGGCGCTGCCGGAGGACATCGAGCTGGGCTACGCGCAGCTCCAACTGAGCGCGACGGGCGGCGAGATGCCGGAGACCGGGCGGGAGTTCGGGGCCACGATCAACGTCGCGGAGTTCCGCCGGCCGGAGTTCGAGGTCAAGGTCGAGTCCGAGGAACCGTATTACTTCATCGGCGACCAGGGCGTGGTCTCCGCCCAGGCGAGCTACTACGCCGGCGGGCCGCTGCCCAACGCTGAGACGCATTGGTCGGTCAGCGCCTCGCCGACCAACTTCACCCCGCCCGGGCGGGACGACTTCTACTTCGGGATCGCGCGGCCGGTGTGGATCTATTGGGAATTCGGCATCGAAGGCGGCGGGGGGAACTACCAGGATCACGCCGGCACCACCGACGCCACCGGCACGCACCGCCTGGCGATCGACTTCGACGGCGTGCACCCGCTGTCGGCCGCGTCCTTCCGCGCCGAGGGCAGCGTGATGGACGTCAACCGCCAGGCCTGGACCGGCACGGCGACCTTCCTGGTCCACCCCGCCCGCGACTACGTCGGCCTGCGCGCGGACCGCTGGTTCGTCGAGGCCGGTGACCCCTTCGAGATCGAGGCGATCGTCGCCGACATCGACGGGGGGCTGGTGGCCGGGCGGCCGATCAAGCTGGTCGCCGAGAAGGTCGACGCGACCTGGAAGGACGACGAGCGCCAGGAGGAGCTGTCGCCGGCCGGCGGCTGTGACCTGACGTCGGCGGATGATCCGGTGAGCTGCGAGCTGACCTTCGACAACGGGGGCGAGTACCGCGTGACGGCGACCATCGCCGACGCCGAGGGCCGGCCGAACATGACCCAGCTCACGCTGTGGGTCTCCGGCGCGCCGACTGTCCCTCAGCGCGGCGTCGAGCAGCAGCGGGTGCTGCTGATCCCCGACAAGGACGAGTACCAGCCCGGCGACACCGCCGAAATCCTGGTCCAGGCCCCCTTCACTCCCGCCGAGGGCCTGCTCTCGATCCGCCGCTCAGGCCTGGTGAAGACCGAGAGCTTCCACATGGACGGGCCGTCCACGACGCTCCGCGTGCCGGTCGACGAAAGCCTGATGCCGAACTTTTGGCTCCAGGTCGACCTCAACGGCGCCGCCGAGCGCGCCGGACCGGACGGCGAGGCCGATCCTGACCTGCCTGCGCGCCCGGCCTACGCGTCCGGCTCGCTCGATCTCAAGGTCCCGCCGCTGGTGCGGACTCTGACGGTCGAAGCGACCCCGCGCCAGGCGGCGGTCGCGCCGGGCGGGGCGACGACGGTCGACGTCACGGTGACCGGCGCAGACGGAAAGCCGCTCGCCGGCTCCGAGGTCGCGCTCGTGGTGGTCGACGAGGCGGTGCTGGCGCTGGACGGGTACAGCATCCCCGATCCCGTCGACACCTTCTACCCGCAGCGCGGCGCGGATGTCGGCGAGAGCCACCAGCGGGCGTTCGTGCAGCTCGCCGATCCGACCGTCCTGGCAGCGCAGATGGCGGAAGGGGTGGCGGCGGGGCTGCCGGCGGACGGGGCGGACACGGCCATGCAGAGCGCCGGGAGCGTCGCGCCGATGGCAAAGGATGCCGACGGCCTCGTGCGCGAGGAAATGCGCGCCGACAGCCCGATGCTCATGGCCCTCAGCCCAACCGCCGAGGCCAGCCCGCCCAGGACCGGAGGCGGGGGCGGCGACGCTTGGCCCGTGGTTCCCGAGCGCACCGACCTCAACCCGCTCGCCGCGTTTGTTCCATCAGCCACCACGGACGCCAGCGGCAAGGTCGCGCTCGACGTCGACCTACCCGACAATGTCACGCGCTACCGCATCACCGCCGTTTCGACTGACGGCGCGCAGCACTTCGGCAAGGGCGAGGGCACGCTGACGGCGCGCCTGCCGCTGGTCGTCCGCCCCTCGGCGCCGCGCTTCCTCAACTTCGGGGACGCCTTCGAGCTGCCGGTCGTCGTGCAAAACCAGACCGAGGCGGACCTGCCGGTCGACGTGGTCGTCCGCGCCGCCAACCTCAAGCTGGACGGCGGCCTGGCCGGCGAGGCTGGGCGGACCGCCAGCGCGGGCCGGCGGGTGACGGTTCCGGCTGGGGATCGCGTAGAGGTGCGCTTCCCGGCGGGAGCGGACATGCCGGGGACGGCGGCGCTTCAGGCCGGCGCCTTCGCGGTGGACATCCCCGAGGTCGCGGACGCCCAGCGCGTCACCCTGCCGGTGTGGACGCCGGCGACGACCGAGGCCTTCGCGACCTACGGAACCATCGACGAGGGCGCGATCGCCCAGCCGGTGCAGCGGCCACCGGACGTGGTCGAGCAGTTCGGCGGGCTGGAGCTGACGACCAGCTCGACCGCGGTCTCCGAGCTGACCGACGCCTTCCTGTACCTCCAGGACTACCCCTTCGAAGGCTCCGAGCAGGTCGCCTCGCGCTTGATCGCCACCCTGGCGCTCAAGGACGTGCTGGCCTCGTTCGAGGTCGAGGGCCTGCCCTCGGCGGACGAGGTCGACGCCGCGGTCCGCCGCGACCTGGACAAGCTGGTCGCGATGCAGAACAGCGACGGCGGCTGGGACTGGTGGCGCGCCGAGCGCCAGTCCTCGCCCTTCGCCACGGTCCACGCCGCCCACGCGCTGGCCCGCGCCGGCGCCGATGGCTACGCGGTGCGGGAGGACACGATCTCGCGCGCCAAGGACTACTTGGTCAACATAGAGGACCACCTGCGGGCGATCTCGTTCTGCGAGTGCCCCGAGGCGTATCGCGCGATCCGCGCCTACGCCCTGTACGTCCGCGCGCTCCTGGGCGACCGCGACACCGCCAAGGCGCGGGCGCTTTTCAACGAGGTCGGGGACGACGCCGATCGCTTCGAGATCGAGACGCTGGGCTGGCTCCTCTCCGTAATGAGTGGCGACGCGGCCTCCGAGACCGAGATCACCGAGATCCGCCGCCGTATCGCCAACGCGGCGAGCGAGGAGTCGGGGACGGCGCAGTTCAGCACGAACTACTCGGAAACCGAGGGCGCCGTCCTCCTCGGCAGTGACCGCCGCGCCGACGCGATCGTGCTGGATGCGCTGATGACCGACCAGCCGGAGAGCGACCTGATCCCCAAGGTCGTCCGCGGCCTCCTCGACCACCGCGAGAACGGCCGCTGGGGCTCGACGCAAGAGAACGGCTGGGTGCTGCTGGCGCTGGAGCGCTACTTCCAGACCTTCGAGAAGGCCACGCCCGACTTCCTGGCCCGCGCTTGGCTCGGTGACGGCTTCGTCGGCGAGCAGGCCTTCCGCGGGCGGACGACCGAGCGCGGCGAGACCCGGGTTCCGCTGACCGCCCTGCCCGCCGAGGGGACGACCGACGTCACGCTGCAAAAGGACGGCGCCGGGCGGCTCTACTACCGGCTGGGCCTGCGCTACGCGCCGGAAGATCTGGCGCTCGATCCGCTGGAGCGCGGCTTCGCGGTCGAGCGGAGCTACGAGGCGGTCGACGATCCCGGCGACGTCCGCCGGAACGCCGACGGGACCTGGGACATCAAGGCCGGCTCGCGCGTGCGGGTCAAGCTCGGGCTGGTCGCGCCGGCGCGGCGCTATCACGTCGCGCTGGTCGACCCGCTGCCGGCGGGGCTGGAGGCGGTCAACCCGGACCTGGCGACCAGCGGCACGGTCCCGCCGAACCCGGCCGACGAGCCATCTGACGGCTCCTGGCCTTGGTGGCGCTGGTGGCGCTGGTACGACCACGAGGCCTTCCGCGACGAGCGGGTCGAGGTGTTCAGCAACCTGCTGTGGGACGGCGTCTACGACTACGACTACATCGCGCGGGCGACGACGCCGGGCGACTTCGTCGTACCGCCGACCAAGGCCGAGGAACTCTACCACCCCGAGACCTTCGGGCGCGGGGCGACGGACCGGGTGCGGGTGGTGGAGCGGTAGTCTAGCGCTAACAACGGGCGGCACGAGCGGGGCGGGCTGATCGAGATCGACCTCCTGCGCGCGGGCGAGCGGCCGCCGCTGGAGTCCCCGGTGCCGCCCGCGCCCTACTACATCACCCTGGCCAGGGCCGACCGCCGTCCCGGCGTGCAGGTCTGGCCGATCCAGCTCTGGGACAAGCCGCCGGCGGTCCCGGTGCCCTTGCGCGAGCCGGACCCCGACGCGGCGATCGACCTGCCGGCCATCCTGGCGGAGGTCTACGAGGAAGGCGGCTACGATCTCTTGATCGACTACCGCCAGCCGCCCCCACCGCCGGAGCTCGCGCTGGTCGAAGTGGAATGGCTGGACCGGCAGTTGATCGCGCAGGGACTGCGCTAAGGCTCGCCTCACAACCCCGCGAACAAGTCGATCAAGTTCCCGTCAGGATCGATCACCACGGCATAGCGCTGCCCCCAAAAAGCGTCCCAGGGCGCCCGGTGGCTGGCATGGCCGGCTTGGATGACCCGCTCGTACAGGGCATCGACGTCGGCGGGGGTATCGCACTTGAAAGCCAAGGTCATGCGATGGCCTGCCGGCTCGGTCCAGTCCGGGTAGATGCCCTGCATCATGTCCAGGCTGTCCCAGGCGATGCGGAAGCCGCCCGGCAGGGTGACCTCGACATGCGGCTCGGCGTCCTGGGCGGGCGGAATGTCCAGCCCGAGCAGCCGGTAGAACTTCAGCGCGGCGGCCATGTCGCGCACGACGATGCCGACCAGGTCGGGTTGAGCCATGGGAATCGTCTCCTTGAAATGATCAGATCAGGTGTGGGCCGGGGGCAACCCATCGTAGCATCGCGAGACGGAAGGGGGCTGTCATCCACGTCGCCTCTCGTCGTCAGATTCGCTCAAGGTCGTGTGCCGTGCGCGCGTCGATCACGTTGCCGGTGTTCAGCGTACCGGAAGGCTCGAAGAGCAACACATGGACCTCGTCATCGGCGACCGGCCGGTGCTCGACTCCCCTCGGCACGATGAAGAGCTCGCCGGGGTCCAGCGTGACCGTGCGATCGCGGAGCTGGATCACGAGCCGGCCGCGGAGCACGAGGAACAGCTCATCCGCGTTCGCGTGATGGTGCCACACGAACTCGCCCTTGAGCTTGGCGAGCTTGACCTCTTGCCCGTTGAGCTCCCCGACGACGCGCGGATTCCAGAGGTCCGTGAAGCGGGCGAGCTTGTCGGCGAGGTTGACCTTGTCCATGGCGCCAGTGCTTGACCCAGTGCCCATGCCGCTAGCCCTTCACCCGGTACAAGACGTACACGCAGCCGTTCTTGAACGCCCGGCACTCGATCAGCTCCAGGTCGATCTGGCGGCTCATCGGGTGGAACAGCGGGATGCCCGCGCCGAGCAGCACCGGGTGGATGTTGAAGCCGATCTCGTCGATCAAGCCGGCCTCGAACAAGGAGCGCGCCAGCTCGCCGCCGCCCATCAGGCAGATGTCCTTGCCGGGCTGTTGCTTGAGGCTGCGGACGAAGTCGGCGGCGTCTTCGCGGACCAAAGTGGCGCCCGGGCCGGGGTCCTCCTGAAGCGTGCGCGAGAAGATATAGGTTCGCACGCCGGGGAAGCCCCCGCCATCGCCCTGGCCGATCCGAACCGCTACCTCGTAGGTCTTCCGGCCCATCAGGACGGTATCGATTCCTCGCCAGTAGTCGGCCATCACCTCCCCCGCCTCCTCGCCCCACAGCAGCCAGTCGACCGCGTGGTCGGGCCGGGCGAGGAAGTTGTCCAGGCTGTTCGCGCCGCCGAAGGTCAGCTTGCGCATCGCTCACTCCTTTGGCGAGCCGGAAGCTCGGGCCGCCGTGCTAGGTGTCGCTGCCGCCCGCTTTTCGACTCGCGTAAACAAGCCACGCGCCCATACCGATCATCCATGCCGGTAAGAGGTAGTTGTTGACCTCCGCCACCAGGTCCACCGCCGGCGTGACGTTGCGCCAGACGCCGACGAGGCCGAGGGCGCCGGTGGCGATGCCCCACCACGCCAGCCAACGCGGCGCGCGCGGATGGCGCAGCAGACCGACGCCGGAGAGCAGGAAGAACACGCTGAAGCAGAGCTCGCCCAGGAACTCGCCGATGAAGTTGCCGAGGTAGCGGTTCAGCCCGTCGAACAGGGCGGTGAGGACGAGCCGCTCGCCCGGACCGGCCGCGGACCAGGCGCCGGCCAGCTCCCAGTGCACGCTGGGCCAGCGCATCAGACCCAGCATCATGCTCACCGCGGCCAGCAAGGCGAACAGCATACCCACGCGCATGGGCCCCACGGCGCGCTCGCGCAGCGCTTCGAAGGCGGCGACACCGGCCGGAATGAACACCAACGGCAGCACCGCGTACAAGGCCCACGCGGTCCGACCCGCGGCGCCGGTCGCCAGGAGGGCGGGCAGCACGTCCTCGGCGTTGCCGTCCAGCACCTCGGGATATTGGAAGCGCGCGGCGAGGTAGGTGAACACCCCGAGAAACGCCAAGGCGCCCCCGATCAAGGCCAGGCCGCCGATCAGAATCGTTCCTCTGGCCTGGCTGCCGTCCGGGTGGATGGGTTGGGCAGGCATCACGTCTCCTTCCACGGTGGTCAACGGGTTCATCCTCCGTCGCGCTTTACCAAGGCCGGCGAGTCATCCGCTCTGCCCAGGCGATGGGTCTTGCGGATCGAGAGCGATAATCCCTTCAGTCTTCGCTGCGCTCAGTTGGCGTTCATCATGGCTGAGAAACGCGATCGTCATGCCCCAACTGGCAAGAATCGCGTTGTGGCCCATAGCGACGGCAAGCTGAACGGCATCGTAGGCCTTGAGCGGATGCCGTTGGGTCAGCTCGGCAGCCAACGTGAGGTCGGCGGTCGTAATGTGACCGGGGCGCTGGCTTCGCAGAAGTACAGCCCCATTCCTACCGGCGGCCCTCCGAGATGATTTGGCTCAAGGATGGCTCAAGGTCAAGGGAATCCATGAGGTGAAGATGGGCTTGCTTCTCGGCTTCCGGCAACGCGTCCCATTCAGCGGCCAAGCCGCGCTCTTCGGCCGTGGGATCGCGTGTGAGCCCCATGTCTCGAAGCCACGACTGCAGGCTATCCGCGTCTGAGGGATCAACCGCTTCGCGATGGGAGTCGCGGACTTCGGCAGGGAGTTGCCAAGTCAATCCCCGAACAACGCTTTCCAACCGCGATACGCGTGCCCGAAGTTGACGGATGTCAGCGTCAGCGACCGTCATTCTTGCCCTCTTCCTTAAGATCCTCGGACGATGTGGCGATGTAAGTCCGTTATCTATCGTTAGTATACAACCCCACGCCGATCCACCCAAGTCAACGACTCAACTTTCGCCAACCCGCCTACCCTCACCGCACCAATACTTCGCCCAATTCCACTGCATCCCTGCCTCCCTCCGCCCCTCGCACCGCCAGCCGCGCGCCGGTCAGCGGGTGGTAGACGGCGGTGATCAGGCGATAGCGGCCGCGGGGGAGGTCCGCCGGCAGCGCCAGGGTGTGCCGGTCCAGCACGATCTCCTCGGGGATCCAGCCGGTGGTCGGGCGTGTGCCGCCCGCGGGCGCGCCGTCGTGCTGGGCGACCGGGTGACCGCTGGCGTCCAGGAGCTGCACCGTCGCCTGGTAGGGCGTTCGCGACGGCGCCAGCGCGCGCCAGACCAGGTCGACGTCCAGCGCCTCGCCCGGCGCGCCCGCGGCCGGCAGGTCTGCTCCGACCAGCTCGGCGAAGGTCCCGACGCGGGCTGAGACCGCTCGATCGACCGGCGGGGGCGTGAGCAGCAGTTGCGAGAGATCGCGCGCCGCCACGTCCACCGCGCCGAGATCGGTGCCGGCGGCGGGATCGATCGGCCGGCCCGCGGCGTCCTCCAGCGTGATCCCGAGCATGTAGCGGCCGGTGCCGGCCTGGGCTAGGATCGGCACGGCCAGCCGCTGGCGCACGATGGCGCCACCGGAATCGCCCCCCGCCGGCAGCGCGGTGGCCCAGTCCGCCGCGATCGCGCCGCTGGCGGGATCGCTCAGGGTCAGGCGGACCGCCCGGCCGGGCTGGTCGGGATCCAGCGACCACCACAGGTCGAGCGGGACGGTCGCGCCGGCGGTGATCGGCGCCGTCGGCAGCGGCCCGCGCCCGAGCAGGCGCGGGCCGTCGTGGCCGGCGGCGGACGGCCGCAAGTCCAGGTCCAGCGCGCCCTCCGGCACCGCCGAGGCCGGCGCCTGCCAGGGCGCGACGCGCACCTGGCCGATGCGCACGCCGCGACCCAGCGGCGATCCCGCGGCATCCGAGACCGCGAGACCGGACGGGTCCGCCGCGCCGTACAGCCCCAACACGAGGTCGTAGGTGCCGGGCGGCGTGCCCGGCGGGACGGCGAGCGCCAGCCGGTCGCTGGTGATCTCGCCCGCCTGCCAGCGGCTGGTCGGGCGGACGCGCTGGTCCGAGACGAAGTCCGAGGCAAACAGGCCGTCATCCGCCTGGGCCCATTCCAGACCTTCGGCATCGACCAGACGGATCGTCATCGAGAGATCGTCACGGATCGGCGTGAGGTCGCCTTCGCTCGCTGCCGGCGCCTGCCAGGCGGTGCGAATGCCGATCACGTCGCCCGAACCGACCTCGCCCCGATCCGGCGCGGCGGCGATCAGCGCCGGACCGGCCTCGAAGCGCGCGAGCAGCGGCAGTGGGCGCTCCTTCGGCGCGTAGATCTCGTAGGTCTGGTGATCGCGCCGGAGCTGCCCGACCGGTGGGCCGTAGTGCTCGGCCAGCCAGGCTTCGAAGCGCGGGCGGTCGGTGAGGAAGCGCAGGTGGGCGAACTCCGCCGCGGTGTCGATGACCAGGAGCGGCGGCGGATTCGCGCCGAGCTCGCGCTCGATCCGCTCCCACGTGATTTGCCCGCTGCCGGCGGCGCCGGAGGAGAGCGACGCGGCGGCATAGGTCGTCGGGCGCAGGGCGTAGAAGTCCAGCTCCGAGTAATCCGACAGCACGATGTCCTCCGGCCCGGTCACCAGGTCGACGAAGTCCGCCAGGCGCCGCGTGCCGGTCTCCCAGCGGAAGCCGTGGTCCTTGTCCAAGAGCCACCAGGGCACGGCCACCGCCAGCACCAGCGCCGTCGCCAGCCAGGCGCCCCAGCGGCCGGCCGGGCGTGGATCACGAGCGCCGCCGGAGGTCCCCGCCACGCCGAAATCACGCGCCGGACCCCCATCGCCCACGCGCCGCGGTCCCGCCGGCACTGCCCGTCCCCAGGGCGAGGTCGGGAGCGCCAGGCGCCACACGCCCAGCGCGAAGAGGGTGGCCAGGGCGGGCATCAGGTAGACCAGGTGGCGCGGGAACTTCTCGCGCGAGAGCAGGAGGAAGAGCAGCGCCGTGGGGAGCTGGCAGGCCAGGAGCATCGCCCGCCGCTCGCGGCCGGACCAGGCCATCGCCGCCACCGCCAGCGCGACGAAGGCGAGCAGGGCGGCGTTGTTCTGGCGCAGATAGGTGGTGTAGAACGCCGCGCCGTCAGCGAGCACCTGCAGCAGGCTCTTCGCCTCGCCTTGCAGCAGGTGATGGCCCAGGACGGCGGTGTAGACCGTGCCGGCGCCGCTGGCCGCGGCGAAGACGCCGAGCCCCAGCGCGACGGTCAGCCCGAAGGACAGGACGAGCGCCAGGCCGTCGCGCAGCACCGGCGCGAGCGGGCGGCGGCGCCACCAGGCGTCGACCGCCAGCCACAGCAGGCAGCCGCCGAGCGCCAGCGGGCCGAAGAGCTTGGCCAGCATCGCCAGCCCGAAGGCCAGCCCGGCCAGCGCCAGCCAGGGCCGGCGCGGCGGCTCCTGGGCCGCCGGGCGCGGGAAGGCGCCGCGCGCGAACAGATACACGCCCAGGGTGGCGAAGAACAGCATGAACGGCTCCGACCGGAAGGTCCGGCAGTGCAGGTAGACCTCGGGCTGCAGCAGGAACACGATCCCCGCCAGCGCCGCCACCGGCGGGCCGAACAGGCGCCGCGCCGTCGCCCAGACGACGACGCCCGCCGCCAGGGTCAGGCAAACCGCCAGGGCGCGCGCGGCCCAGACATCCGGCCCCGTCGCCTGCATCAGCCAGCCGCCGGGCATCAGGAAGGCCGGGAGCTGCGGCGTCAGGAAGTCGCGATAGGGCAGCTCGCCCAGGCTGATGCGCCAGGCGGCGTAGAGGTAGCTGCCCTCGTCGTCGTTGATCAGGTAGGCGTCCAGCCGCCAGAAGTACAGCCGGGCCAGGACGACGAAGGCCAGCGCGGCGATCCCGTCCGCCGCGTACAGGCCACGGGCGGCGGCGCGGCGAGCCAGGGTGGTCAACGAGGTCCCGCCGGAGCGGCCGCTAGCCTGGGAGCGCCGGCGTCCTCGGCGGCTTTGGCGGATGCCGGCGAGGACGCCGGCGCTCCCAGGTTCGCCCGGCGCGCCTGCATCCGCCGGACGCCCAGGTCGACCAGGCCCCACAACGCCCACGCGGCGAGGATGGCGAGCAGCGGCACGATCGGCACGCGGTAGCGCACCTCGGCGTTGGCCAGGAGGCAGACCAGGTACTGGCCGACGATCGCGCCGACCAGCAGCAGGCGGGCATGCCAGGCGTGGCGCGGGCGCACGGCCAGCGAGGCGAGCGCGCCGAACAGCACCAGCGGGTAGAGCCAGGGGTCGTCCGGCGTCACCATCAGCACGTGGCTGATCCGGTGCCCGCCCTTGGCGTCCCACAGCAGCCGCAGCTTGCGGGCGTAGATCGCGGGGATGTCGGCCGGGTGGCGGCGCAAGTAGTCCAACGCCGCGCGGCGGAAGGCGGCCTGCTCCTCGACCTCGCCCAGCTCGAGATCGTCGATCGCCTCTTCGCTGGGGATCTCCTCCGGTGCGGTCAGACCCTCGACCTCGGTCAGGCTCTTGTAGAAGGTGAAGCCGCTGTTGGTCGAGATCAAGATGAAGCGCTGGTGGAACTGCCAGTTGCGCCAGGTGACCGGCGCGATCGCCAGAAAGATGCCGAGCGCCGCCATCGCGAGATGCGCCTTGCGCCGCGCCAGGCGGGGCGCGATGGCCAGCCACAGCAGGTAGCCCGGGATCACCAGCAGCATGAAGGGCCGCACCAGGTTGGCCCAGCCGAGCACGAAGGCGGCGGCCAGGGTGACCAGCGGCCAGTCGCGGCGGCGCGCGACCAGGGCCAGCACCAGGAACACCAGGCACAGCCAGAGGTAGACGACCTCCGACAGCAGGCGCGCGACGAAGAGCATCAGGAAGTCGTAGCGCGCGACCAGGAGCGCGGCTGTCAGGCCCACCGCGCGCCCGGTCCAGCCGCCGAAGACCAGGAGCCCCAGGACGAAGACCAGGGCGACGCTCGACGCGTCCAGCCATGCCTGGACCTGGCGCACCGCGGCGAAGCTCTCGATGCCGGCGGCGCGGTAGACGAGGCCGAGGAACAAGCTGTAGCCGGGCGGGCGGTGCGTGAAGGAGCCGTAGGGGTGCCAGGGCAGGTATTTCTCGCGCGGCTCGGCGCCCTCGCCCTTGGCCCAGGCGACGGCATAGCGGTTGTAGAGCGTCTCCTCGCTGGCGATCGGCGTGTCGTAGCTGCGCGCGATCTCCACGCGCGGCGCGAGCGCGATCAGGAACAGCGCCAGCGCCAGGCCGAGGTCCAGCAGCCCCACGGCATGTCGGCGCAGCCGCGACTCCGCCCGCATGGGCACGCTCAGTGGGTCGCCGGTGCCGCCGCGGGGCCGTGCCGGAAGCGCGGGGTGGCCGCGGCGCTGTCCGAGATCCGGCCGGGGCGCGCCGCCAGCACCGAGCTATCCAGCACCTTCTCGAAGCGCATGACCGCGACCGGCACCGCGCCGACCAGCTTGGAGGCATCGCCCGACAGCGACAGGGCGCGCACGTTGGCCACCCCGCGCGGCGAGCTCGACCAATCCCGCCCGCGATTGGTCGACCAACTGACCCCGGCCGTGGTCGCCGCGGCGATCACCGCCGTCGCGAAGGGCTGGCTGAGCACCCGGCTGTCCAGGTCCCAGACCGCGCTGGTCGATACTTCCCGGATCTGGCTCCAGGACCTGCCGTCGTCCTGCGACAGGAACAGGCTGCGCTCGGTGGCCAGGAAGATCCGGATCGGATCCGCCGCCACCGCCACGGTCTCGATGTCTTGCGTCGTCTGCCCGCGCAGGTTGCCGGCCTCGATCCGTTCCCAGGTTTGCCCGGCGTCGTGCGAGCGGTAGAGCGTGAAGTCCAGCTTCTCGCCTTCCGCCGCGGCGCGGCCGACCCACAGCGTGCGGTCGGTCTCGAATTTCGGCGAGAAGGCCGCCGCGCTCCAGGCGAAGGCGCCGGCTTCCGGCAGCGGCGCCCACGTGGCGCCCCCGTCGGTGGACAGTTGCCCGGCGGCGATCAGGGTGCGGTCGCGCGCAAAGGTGGGCGAGAGCGCGATGGCCCGCGCCGGGGCCGGGCCGCTGGTCCGCGCCCAGGTCTGCCCGGCGTCGCGGCTGACCCAGACGCCGCTCGCCGCGGCGGCGAAGATCGTGCGGTCGCGCGCGAAGTCCGGCGACACCGCCAGCCGATGCAGGTCCTGCCCCGCCCCCCGCGGCAGCGCGGTGTCGCGCCAGCGCCAGGTCTTTCCGCCGTCGGCCGAGGCGTACAGGCCGGCGGCCGCGGTGCCGGCCAGGACCTCGGCGCCGCCGGGCAGGTAGGCCAGGCAGGTCGGCTGGACGTTATAGAGCGTCGCATTCGGCGCCTCCGCCTCCCAGGTCGCGCCGGCGTCCTTCGAGCGCCGCAGCCCGTCTCCGTCGGTGGTCAGGATCATCTCACGCGTGCCGAGGTAGGGCGTCTCGTAGCTCACGCGATCCAGCGCCTTCTTGGCCACCACCGGCAGGTTGGCGCGCCCGCGCAGGTTGGGGAAGGGGGGAATGCGGAAGCCGGGCACGCCGAAGTCGACCGCCGTCGCCGCGCCGGTGCCCGCGATGCCGGCCGGGCCGGGAATCGTCTTCCAGGTCGCCCCGCCGTCGTATGAGACGGCGCCGAGCAGGCCCGGCTCGCCGATGGCGGCCAGCAGCACCGGATCGGTCGGCCAGGCGTTCGAGATCGCCAGGGCGCGGATGCGGCCGGCGTCCAGCGGCAGGCGTCGCCAGGTGACGCCCGCGTCGTCCGAGCGGTGGAGGCCGGCCGCGTTGAAGGCGAAGAGCGTGTGGTCGTCCAAGTCGTAGGGATCGGCGGGATCGTCGCCGAAGTTGTCCGGCACCACGATCGCCTGGGCATCCACCGATCCGCCCGCCGGGCCGAAGGCCGGCGTGCCGGACCCGGCCGTGGAGATCTGCGTCCAGGTCTGGCCGCTGTCCTGCGAGCGGTAGACGCCCTGCTCCGACCCGACGAAGATCGTCTCATCCGTCGCGAACTCGGGCGAGAAGCCGGCCGCGCCGCTCTTGTAGCTCTGGCCGAGCTTGAGCACGACCTCGATCCAGCGCCCGCTGCGCTGGTCCGAGCGGTACATCCGCCAGTCATCGGTCGTCACCGCCAGCGCCAGGCCGTCGGACTTGTAGGCCGGCGACACCGCGACGAAGCGCGCCGGCTCGTCGCCCTGCACGGACTCGCGGGTCCAGGCGCGGCCGTAGTTGCTCGAGCGCCAGTTCCCGGTCGGGCCGCTGGCGAGGATCACGCCGTTGGGGGCGGTCAACAGCTTGGCCACCGGCCCCGTGCCCGCCCGCGTGGTCCAATCCGCGCCACGGTTCGAGATCATCACCAGGTTGCCGCCGACGACGACCTGCTGGTTGTGGCCGATCGGGCTGAGCGGATCGTCACGGGACACCTCGATCACGCCGACCCCCGCCAGCGGTCCGCCCGCCAGCCCGACGGCCGGCCAATCCTCGGCCTGGGCGGCCAGCTCCGCCCGCGGCCGGCTCCCCAGCAGCAGCGCCAGCACGAGGCACAGGCAGATCACGGTTCGATGGGCGGGCGACATGCGAGACTCCTTGTGGCGCGGTGGCGTGGGGACTGGTCGATGGCGATCATGGCGATGGCAGGCAGGGCGTCGGCGGTGATCATGGCGTGGGCGGTGATCATGGCATCGGCGGCGATCATGTCGCGGGCGTGGCCGGCCGGGCGCCGTCGAGCACTTCGCGCACGGCGTAGATCGGCTTGTTCTGCGACTCGTAGTAGGTGCGCACCACCAGCTCGCCGAGGAAGCCCATCGAGATGAACTGGACCCCGACGATGACCAGGAGGATCGCCAGGAGGAGCAGCGGCCGGTTGCCGATGTCCTGGTGGCCGATCAGCTTGATCGCCGTCAGGTAGAGCCCGATCGCCAGGCCCAGCGCGGCGGTCAGGATGCCCAGGCCGCCGAAGATGTGGATCGGTCGGGTGCCGTAGTTGAGCAGGAAGTGCAGGGTCAACAGGTCCAAGAGCACCCGCGGCGCGCGCGCCAGGCCGCGGCCGTACTTCGAGCGGCCATGCGTCCGCGCGTTGTCGCGCACCGGCACCTCGCCGACGGTCACGCCGTACCAGCTCGCGACGGCCGGGATGAAGCGGTGGAAGTTGCCGTAGAGCCGGGTGTTCTTCACCACGTCCGAGCGATAGGCCTTGAGCGAGCAGCCGGTGTCGTGCAGCGCCACGCCGGTGAGGTAGGTCATCACCCGGTTGCCGACCAGCGAAGGCAGGCGCCGCAGGAGCAGCGGTTCCTTGCGCTCCTGCCGCCAGCCGCTGACGATGTCGTAGCCGCCCTGGTCCATTTCGTCCAGCAGCCGCCCGATGTCGTCGGGATCGTTCTGCAGGTCGGCGTCCATCGTCACCACCACCGCGCCGCGCGCCGCGTCGAAGCCGGCGGCGAAGGCCGGCGTCTGGCCGAAGTTGCGCCGGAAGCGGATGATGGTGTAGCGCGGATCGGCCCGGTGGATCGCCGCGAGCGCCTCGAACGAGCCGTCGGTCGAGCCGTCGTCGACGATCACCACCTCCCAGCTCCGCCCCAGGCGATCCAGCGAGGCCGTCAGCCGCCTGGCCAGCTCCGGCACGGTCGCGACCTCGTCGAAGAGCGGGATGACGACCGAGACCTCCGGCGGCGCGAGCGCATCGGACAGGCGGACCGGGGCGGCGGCCGTCGCGGGGGGCGCGGGAATCGGGGCGAGGGCCGGGTCGACCGCGGTGAGCGCGGCGCCGGCGGGCGGGGGTGACGCGGGGTGCAGCGCGCCGGTCGGCTGGGCGCCGGTCAGCATGGGCTTTCCCTCACGCCATCGCCGGGGCGGTCTGTTGCCAGGCGACCTGGGCGCGCAGCCCGGCCTCGATGCCGAACTCGGGCGCCCAGCCCAGCACCTCCCGCGCCCGCGACACATCCGCCAGCGCCGCGCGCTGCTCGCCGGGGCGGGGCGGGCCGAAGCGCAGGTGCGCCGTGCGGCCGGTGATCGCCTCGATCAGCCGCACGGCGCCCAGGGCCGAGATCACCTCGCCGCCGCCGATGTTGAAGATCGTCCCGGTTGGCCCGTGGTCCATCGCGGCCAGCGTGCCCGCGACGCAGTCGTCGATGTAGGTGTTGCCGCGGGTCTGGCTGCCGTCGCCGTGGATCGTGATCTCCTCGCCGGCGAGGATGCGCTCGATGAAGATCGCATAGCCCATCTCCGGCCGCTGGCGCGGGCCGTAGATCGAGAAGTAGCGCAGGATGGTGAAGGGCAGGTCGTCCTTCCGGGCGTAGGCCAGCACCAGGTGCTCGGCGGCCAGCTTGGTCACGCCGTAGGGCGAGATCGGCCGGGTCGCGAGCTCCTCGTCGCCGGTCGAGTCCAGCCCGTAGACCGACGAGGTCGACACGTGGATGAGATGGCCGGCGCCGACCGCCCGCACGGCTTCGAGCAAGCGCTGGGTGCCCAGGACGTTGCAGCTCACGTACTGGTCGAAGGCGGTCCAGCTCTTGAGCAGGCCCGCCATCGCCGCCAGGTGGAAGACCACGTCCGCGCCGCCCAGCAGCGGCTCGAGCTCGGCGTCCCGCAGGTCGGCCTCGACGAGCCGGAAGCGCGGATGGGCCAGCGCCCCGGCGATATG